>CASEBV010000018.1 GCA_949286415.1 uncultured Bacteroidales bacterium | reverse complement strand
CATCGGGAATACCCGGGTAAGAAAGAAGTCCGGATTTACGATTACATTGACATTCGCGTACCGATGTGTGATGTCATGTACAAGCGTAGATTGAGAGGATATGCGTCTGTCGGTTATCAGATTAAGTCAAATGCACCAATGGACTTGTTCAACGAAAGTCAAGGTGTTATTTTTAATGGACACACATACCAAAATAAATTTTTCAAGGATTTACGTCAGGCGAAGCGTTCGGTTGTCATTTCCGCAACAAAACTTTGGTTTGCCAAGCATTCATTTGTGCTTGATATACTGAAAGACTTGTTGGCACGAGGTATAGAAGTTATCACTATAACCAAAAGTAATATGAAAAAGGGAAAACAGTTAAAAGGCATAGGAGCAAGTATTAGAGTTAATGACTCATTGGCTATTGACGTTGCAATCATTGACAAATCCCTGATATGGTATGGCAGTATCAACTATCTTGGTTACAACACAGATGAAAACAATGCCATATGTATTTATGATTCAGCTTTGGCAGAGAATGTTTTGGAAGTGCTTTATACTTAAGTTAAATTTTCTCTATTTTTCAGAGGAATAACTTTGGTAATAAGGGAGAAAAACATTACTTTTGCAGATGATAGAAGCGTTCTTTTGATTAGTGCAGAACATTGCAGCATACAAAAGCCCGCTGGTTTCCAAGTCGTTACCTGTCAAGTTGACAATCTTTGTAAGTTTCTTGTTTTCAATGAGTAAGAAGAATTGAGATGTCTTGCCGTGTGAAAACTGATTCTCTTGTTGATTTCACAAAGGTCTGCAATCTCCTTTAGATAGGCATCTGTGGAGGACAGGTCTATCACTGGTAGCAGTTTCTCCCCTCCCTTGTACTTCTCCAATATGAGTTTGGGGATTGGAAGAAGTGGAACTCTGAACAGAACACCTGTCTTGACCCTGTGCTTCTTTATCCATACTCGACCTACTTCATCTGTCTCAAAATGGCTCTTGTCCAATGTCTTGACATCTGAATATGAGAGACCAGTGAAGCAGCAGAAGATGAATATGTCCCTTACCCTTTCCAGTCTCTTGATTGCAAAGTCCTTGTTGATGATTGCTCGTAGTTCTTCTTCTGTCAGAAACACCTTGTCCACGACTTCTCTCTGCACCTTGAAATTCAGGAATGGGTCAAAAGTCAGATACCTGTTGGCTATGGCTATGTTCACCACTCTTTTCAGACATCTGAGGTACTTTACAGCAGTGTTCTTCCTTTGGCTGTACTCCTTTCTCAAAAATGTACTGAAGCCCTCTATAAAGGAATAATTCAACTCTTGTAAGGCAATGTCATTCCTGTCGGACTTCTTTTGCATATACTCTTTCAAAAGGACAAGTGTCCGGGAATAATTGTAAAAGGTATCTGATGAAATGCTTATCCCTACAGCATCACTGAGTTCTGCAAGATATTCATCAAATATCTGGCACAAGGTCTTGCTTTGGAGAGCATTTATCTTGTCAAGAAAGGCATCCCTGAGGATGTTTGCATTGATGACATATCCCCTCTCCATCAGTTCCGCTTCCTTTCTGTAAATCTTGTTCCTGATTTGGAGCAAAGTTTCATTTATGGACTTGGCTGTCACACTTGTGCCTTTGACTCTCTGCTTGGATACCTCCCAGTCTTCTGGTCTGACACTCTTTCCTGTTGAAAATGAAGCTCTTTCTCCATTTAATGTAATGGTGGCATTGATTGGTGCAAGCCCTTTCTTATTCATTTTTGCAGGGCTTACAAAAAAATTGGTTGTGAATGTATGTCGTTCCATACTCTGAAATGTGTTTTTATAAGCACAAATCCATAGATTTTTGAAGCATACATTTCTTTGATAATCTTTGCCTTATAGAGAAAAGTGCGGCCATTTCATAATTTTGGAAAAATGGCCGCAGATAAGAAGCACTTTAAGCCCAAAACAAGCCTTTCTTTGCCTGTTTTCTGCGTTGATTCTCCTCTTTATAGAGATACTTTGGAAATAGAATTTCATAGCAGATTACTTGGTTTTTCAAGCCAGTTGCTGACCTTTTTTCTGCATGAAAACCCACCCTTGTCATACATTGCCTTTAGTGTCCAAGACTTCTGAAAGCCACAGGTCAAGACATACAAAAAGTCCTTGTAATTATCAAACTACAAGGACTTTAGGAAATATATAATCTAAAAGATTACTTGCTGAGAGCCTGAGCCACATCCACCGCACAAGCAACAGTACATCCCACCATAGGGTTGTTGCCTATTCCGAGGAAGCCCATCATCTCCACATGGGCAGGAACTGAGGATGAACCTGCAAACTGCGCGTCACTGTGCATACGGCCCATGGTGTCGGTCATACCGTAGGAGGCAGGACCTGCGGCCATGTTGTCCGGGTGAAGGGTACGGCCTGTGCCGCCACCGGATGCCACGGAGAAGTAAGGCTTGCCGGCAAGGACACGCTCTTTCTTGTATGTGCCGGCTACAGGATGCTGGAAGCGTGTAGGGTTGGTGGAGTTTCCTGTGATGGATACGTCTACGCCCTCATGCCACATGATGGCAACGCCTTCGCGTACATCGTCGGCGCCGTAGCATTTGACCTTTGCGCGAGGACCGTTGCTGTAGGCGATTTCACGGACGATGTTGAGCTTGCCTGTGAAATAGTCGAACTGGGTCTGCACATATGTGAAGCCGTTGATGCGGGAGATGATCTGCGCGGCATCTTTTCCGAGGCCGTTGAGGATGCAGCGGAGAGGCTCCTTGCGCACCTTGTCAGCCTTTGCGGCAATCTTGATGGCGCCCTCTGCGGCTGCGAAAGACTCGTGGCCGGCGAGGAAGGCGAAACATTTTGTCTCTTCGCGGAGGAGACGGGCGGCGAGGTTGCCGTGGCCGAGTCCGACCTTACGGTCGTCAGCCACTGAACCAGGGATACAGAATGCCTGGAGACCGATTCCGATGGCCTCGGCAGCATCAGCGGCAGTCTTGCAGCCTTTCTTGAGGGCAATGGCGCAACCTACTACATATGCCCACTTGGCATTCTCGAAGCAGATAGGCTGAGTCTCCTCGCATGTCTTGTAAGGATCGAGACCATACTGGTCGCAGATGGCATTTGCCTCTTCAATGTCCTTGATACCGTTTTCGTTGAGAGCGGCAAGAATCTGTTTGATACGGCGGTCCTGGCTCTCGAATTTGACTTCTCTTATCATAATAGTCTTCCTCCTTATTCTTTACGTGGGTCAATGTATTTAACTGCACCGGCCTCCTTGGTGAAACGGCCGTATGTGCCGGTCACCTGCTTGAGAGCCTCGTTGGCATCCGTGCCTTTCTTCACGAGATCCATGAATTTGCCGAGGTGAACGAACTCGTATCCGCAGATTTCATCGTTCTCGTCAAGAGCAACTGTCTTGATATATCCTTCAGCCATCTCAAGATAGCGCGGTCCCTTTGCGAGGGTGCCGTAGAGAGTTCCCACCTGGCTGCGGAGACCCTTGCCGAGGTCCTCGAGGCCTGCGCCTATCATGAGGCCGCCCTCAGAGAATGCAGACTGTGTACGTCCATAGACAATCTGGAGGAAAAGCTCGCGCATTGCAGTGTTGATTGCATCGCACACGAGGTCAGTATTGAGAGCCTCAAGGATTGTCTTTCCCGGAAGAATTTCAGAAGCCATAGCGGCAGAATGAGTCATGCCCGAGCATCCGATAGTCTCGACAAGAGCTTCCTGGATGACTCCGTTCTTGACATTAAGGGTCAGCTTGCAGGCACCCTGCTGAGGAGCACACCAGCCGATGCCATGTGTAAGCCCTGAGATGTCAGTGATTTCCTTTGCCTTTACCCATTTTCCCTCCTCTGGAATAGGAGCCGGACCATGGTTAGGTCCTTTTTTGACGCAACACATCTGTTGCACTTCGTGAGAATAAACCATAACCTGTTAAATAAATTTTGTTCCAATTAAATATCCGCTCAGATAAAATGAAGATGAGAGATGAACCCGACCGGATATCCGCTGCAAATATAAGTATTTTTAAGAACCCGATTAAATTTTTATCGGGAGAAATTTTGACTTGCACTGATTTTTTTCAGACAATCACTCCGGGAGTTAACAATATTCGCTCTCCCGCCCGCCCCGATATTCATTTTGAACCGTGCCGAAAATTACACTTACAAATCGTTACAATCAAGCAAAAAATCATAAAAAATCAATCATTCCCAATCCGACCGTCATGTATCAGAAATTATATTCTGGGAATGACACTTGCATATAACGGCCTTATTTGCAGCGGGAAAACAAGACCAATACATTGCTTTATACTATCAGGCAAACATCAGGAATATAATTACCGCCAATCGCATAATCATTGTAATAAAAATTTAACAATTGATAAATTACTGATTATATGCATCATAGGAGACGACAACATATTATATCGCCGCTTTTTTATAAAAAATGTTATCAAAAAATTTGGAGATACAGAAAAAAGCAGTACCTTTGCATTCGGTTATTAGTTTTAGTGTTATTAATTATGTGGTTAGTATGAGGGGTCCCCACGTGAGTGGCGACAACCTCTTTTTTTTTATTTATTTATACCCATCTCTGGCTGCCAGAAACCGAAATCCATACCGAGATTCCGCATCAACGGGAAATGCACATCAACGGAAAATCCATGTTGATTTCGTAAACCGCGGCCGGTGGATATGTAAAATGGCCGCCGACGGCCGCGGCATTTATAATAATAGACATACACACCTGCACATACACACAAAACGACATAGAATGGACATGAAAGGAAAGACCATACTGATTACAGGAGCAGGCAGCGGCATAGGGGCGGCCTGCGCGATGAAATTTGCAGCCGGGGGATGCAGACTGATTCTCAACGGGAGAAATACCGGGAAACTGGAGGCTACCGGCAATGCGGCAAGGGAGAGACACGGGGCAGAAGTGTTTCTGCTGCCATTCGATGTCAGGGACAGGAAGGCAATGACAGATGCGCTCAGGCTGCTTCCTGAGGAATGGAAAGAGATTGACGTGCTTGTGAACAATGCTGGGCTTGCGCTCGGAATGGACAAGGAGTCCGAAGGGAGCCTTGATGACTGGGAGACGGTTATCGACACCAACATAAAGGGGACTCTGTCAATGACCCGTCTCATAGTGCCGGGAATGATACGGCGGGGACACGGGCATGTCATCAACATAGGTTCCATTGCAGGAGACGCCGCATATCCCGGAGGAAGCGTATACTGCGCATCAAAAGCAGCCGTGAAGACACTCAGCGACGGGCTGCGGATAGACCTCGCGGACACTCCGGTGCGCGTCACCTGCATAAAGCCGGGACAGGTGGAGACGAATTTCAGCATGGTCCGCTTCCACGGGGACAGGAAACGGGCGGACAATGTCTATAAGGGATACAGGCCACTTGCGGCAGAGGACATCGCAGAGACCGTATGGTTCGCTGCCTCTGCCCCTGAACATGTGCAGATCGCCGAAATGCTGGTGCTCCCGACCTGCCAGGCCACGGCCACAATCATTCATAAAGAATGAGCCGGGGCAGAAGCCGCGGAAGAGCGCAACGGGAAGATTACCTGGTAAGCGGGAAACTCTATTCAAAGGAAATTGATAAATTTGCGGCCTGAACCGTAAATTGAATGTGATATGAGACACGGATTTCTCTTTGTCTTGACTGGAATTTTCCTGTTCGGAAGCCTCCTGAAGGCTCAGGACAGGGAAATTCTCCGTTTTATCTATTGCTCAGATGTACACTATGGACTTGAGCGCGAGTTCCGCGGGGCCGTGACTCCGGCGGACTCTGTCTCAAGGGCAATGCTTGCTTCATTCAGGATGCTTGAGCATGAGACTCTTCCGGAAGACGGAGGAGTTGCCGAAGGAGAAATTTTCGGCAAGCCGGACTTCATAGCCTGCACAGGGGACATTGCCAACAGGATGGAGAATGGAGTGCAGACGGCCACTGAATCCTGGGAGCAGTTCTGCAGGGACTGGGAAATGACAGAAGGCATACCCCTTTATCTCGTTCCCGGCAACCATGACATCTCCAATGCCATCGGATATCCGCAGCCGCTCTCCCCTGAACGGGACGATGCAAGCGCAGCCGGGATTTACCGCATGATGTCCCATACCTCCGACGACGGCACCTTTGACCATACTGTGGACAAGACACATTTTTCTTTTGTGATGGACAGCATCAGATTCGTTTTCATGGGAATGTGGCCGGACTCGCACATGAGGGCCTGGTATGAAAATGAATCCTGGGCAGGGGACGGACTGCCGGTGATGATTTTCACCCATGACCCGCCTGATGCGGACACAAAGCATTTCACGAATCCGAACGGGAAGCATGACATCAATCCAACCGACAAGTTTCAGAACCTCCTGAGTGACACATGCTGCGTCCGTAATGTCAGCCAGAAAGCGGAAAACAATTGGAGAGAACTCGAAAAATTCCTGCGGTCACATCCGGAAATCAAGGCTTACTTCCACGGAGACAGGAACTACAATGAGTTCTATACATGGCACGGAGTGGACGGGACAATCTCGCTGCCCGTATTCCGAGTCGATTCCCCGATGAAAGGCTTCGACTCCTCCTCTGACGAGACACTGGTCTCCTTCATTGCCGTCACGATAGACCATGAAGCCCGGACAATGACTGCGAGAGAATGCCTCTGGAATGCAGACATGAAGCCCGGACTTGATTGGGGAGAAAGCCGGACAATCGCATTCTGAAGATTTTTGCGTATATTGCGCAGATGAAATTCAAGATAGTATCTGACTACAGGCCCTCCGGAGACCAGCCGGAGGCCATAAAGGAACTCTGCTCCGCCCTCGACAGCGGTGTGGACGCGGTGACTTTGCTCGGAGTAACAGGCTCGGGAAAGACATTCACCATGGCCAATGTCATTGAGCGGCTTCAGAGGCCGGCGCTGATACTGAGCCACAACAAGACCCTTGCCGCGCAGCTGTACGGTGAATTCAAGTCATTCTTCCCGAACAATGCGGTGGAGTACTTTGTTTCATACTACGACTATTACCAGCCGGAGGCCTATATTCCCACGACTGACACATATATCGAAAAAGACCTCAGCATCAACGACGAGATTGAGAAGCTCCGGCTCAGCGCGGCCTCTTCCCTTCTGTCCGGGAGAAGGGACGTCATAGTGATTTCCAGCGTATCATGCCTGTACGGCATAGGCAATCCCGAGGATTTCCACGCCCAGACCGTGACTATCCGCAAAGGCGAGGAAAGGAGCATGACGAGGCTGCTCTACCAGCTCGTTGATGCTCTTTATTCCCGCACTGAAACAGATTTCAAGAGAGGGACATTCAGAGTCCGCGGGGACACCGTGGACATCTGCATCGGATATGGAGAAAATGCGGTCAGAATCGAGTTTTTCGGGGACGAGGTGGACAGCATATCCATCATAGACCCGGTGACAGGAGCATTCATAGACTCTCTTGACGAGGTGTCCATATATCCTGCCAACAATTTCGTGACCACGCGCGAGCGCTCTGCCAAGGCCGTCAGCCAGATCCAGGACGACCTCACAAGGCAATGTGAATATTTCCAGGAAATCGGAAAGCCGCTGGAGGCGAAGAGACTGAAGCAGAGGGTGGAATACGACCTGGAAATGATAAAGGAGATGGGCTACTGCCCGGGTATCGAGAACTATTCCAGATATTTCGACGGCAGGAGCGAAGGGATGCGCCCGTTCTGCCTCATCGACTATTTTCCGAAGGATTTCATAACATTCATCGACGAGAGCCATGTGACCCTTCCCCAGATAAGGGCGATGTACGGAGGAGACCATTCCCGCAAATCCGTGCTCATCGAATACGGTTTCCGGCTCCCTGCCGCTGCGGACAACCGGCCGCTCAAATTTGATGAATTTGAAGCCGTCACAGGTCAGAAAGTATATGTCAGCGCCACTCCGGGGGACTACGAGCTCGAGAAGTCCGAAGGGCTTGTCGTAGAGCAGGTGGTCAGGCCGACCGGTCTCCTTGACCCGCCGATAGAAGTGCGGCCGACAAAGAATCAGGTGGATGACCTGCTGGAGGAAATCCGTGTCAGGGCCGAAAAGGACGAGAGAGTACTTGTGACGACTCTCACAAAAAGGATGGCGGAAGAGCTGGAGAAATATTTCACAAGGATGGGTGTGCGCAGCCGCTACATCCATTCGGATGTGGACACGCTTGAAAGGGTGGAAATCATCGAAGACTTCAAGAACGGGCTCTTCGATGTGCTCGTTGGGGTCAACCTGCTCAGGGAAGGGCTTGACATCCCGACAGTGTCGCTTGTAGCTATTCTTGACGCCGACAAGGAGGGATTCCTCAGGTCAGGGAGATCGCTCACACAGACTGCCGGCCGCGCGGCGAGGAATGTCAACGGTCTGGTCATAATGTATGCCGACACCATCACGCAGTCGATGCAGGAAACCATCTACGAGACAGACCGCCGCAGGGCAAAGCAGATGGAATACAACAAGAAACACAACATTACACCGACCCAGGTCGGCATAAAAAAGAATCCCCGCCTGTCCAACACTGTTTCAGGAAAAGTCTCTGCCGCAAATTCGTACGATGACCCTCATTATATCCCCGACCCGAGCGACCTCGGCAGAGGCATCATATCCGTTGGACTCGGGCACGATTCCGTACGCGACAGCAACTCGGCTTACAAGGACGGATACATAGAGGCGGACCTTGCCGCCGTGCTTCAGGACCCCGTCATACGCGCCATGTCGAGGGAACAGGTGGAAAAGGCTGCCGAACAGGCCAAAAAGAACATGCAGAAGGCCGCTGCCGCCCTGGATTTCCTCTCCGCAGCCAAGTACAGGGACGAGATGTGGGCACTTAAAGAATATCTGAAAGTCTGGAAAAAATAATTGTTTTTCACTAACTTTGGGAAACTGTCATGAATTCACAGACACAATCGCTGCGAATCCGGCAGTATATAATCGGACTTGAGTGACAGAGACATGGAGACTACAGACACATTGTTCCCTGATTTCAGCGACAGCGGGAAAGAGCTTGTCAGGAATGCATATACCATTGCATTTCACTCCCTTGAAGGACAGACAAGAGGCAACGGGAAGCCATTCATAGAGCATCCGGTCAATGTGGCAAAGATTGCGGCGGACGAGATAGGCCTGCCTGCAGAATGCATCGCAGCCGTGTTCATCCATGAGGCGATGAGATTCCAGGAAACGCATAATCCCGCAGAGTTCCTTGCCGTTATGATGAAAAAAGCAGGACTCAGGGATGAGGTTCCATCACAGAAGGAAATCATATCTACATTCGGCAACGATGTACTGACGATTGTCGACGGGCTAAACAAGATTTCCACCATCAAGCCCAAGGACACGAAGCTTGAGGCCGACAACTACAAGAAACTGATTGTCTCGTACTCCCGGGACCCGCGGGTCACCGTCCTGAAGCTTGCCGACAGGCTGGAAGTGATGCGCACTCTTGACATCTTCCCGAAACTTTCACGTGAAAGGAAGATTCTCGAGACCCTGATGCTTTATATTCCCCTCGCCCACCAGCTCGGACTCTACAACATGAAGAGCGAGATGGAGGACATCTATTTCCGCCATGCCGAGCCGGAGCAGTACAGGGCCATCACCAACAAGCTGAAAGCCACCGAGAAAGACCGGCATAAACTGATGACGGAGTTCATCAGGCCGCTTGAGAAGAAACTTTCGGACGCGGGCATAGTGTACAAGCTGAAAATCAGGACCAAGACAGCCTTCTCGATATGGAAGAAGATGCAGAAGCAGAAGGTTCCGTTCGAGGGAGTGTATGATGTATTTGCCATAAGATTCATCATCGACTGCGACACTGACAGGGAGACAGAGCATGCCTTGTGCTGGAAAGTATTCTCATATGTGACAGAAGAGTACGAATCAGATACCAACCGGCTCCGGGACTGGATTTCAAACCCGAAGCCTAACGGCTACGAATCCCTGCACATCACGGTCAAGAACAGTGACAATGTCTTCCTTGAGGTCCAGATCAGGACAAAGAGAATGGACGACATGGCCGAGAACGGACTTGCATCCCACTGGTCATACAAGGGCATCAAGCATGAGGCCACCCTGGACAAATGGCTTGTGTCAGTCCGCAACATTCTTGAGCATCCCGGCAGCGGCAAGGACAATCCGTACTACCACGATGAACTCCCTGAGCCTCCGTCCGGAGAAATCTTCGTGTTCACCCCTACCGGAGAACTGAGGAAACTTCCGGCCGGGTCCACGGTCCTTGACTTCGCATTTGACATCCATTCCAACCTCGGGATTAAATGCACCGGAGGAAAAGTCAACGGGAAGGCAGTGCCCATCAAGGAAAAGCTCAAGACAGGCGACATAGTGGAAATAATGAGCGGCAAGAACCAGAAGCCGTCCCAGGACTGGCTCAATTTTGTCGTCACTTCAAAAGCGCGTACAAAAATACGCCAGAAACTCAGCGAGACAGAGTTCCAGAAAGCCGCGGAAGGCAAGGAACTCCTCGGCAGAAGGCTCAAGAACTGGAAAATGGAGCTGACAGACGATATCCTCGCCGCCATAATGAAAAAACTGCAGTTCAAGACTGTAAACGCCTTCTATGCTGCTGTCGGAGAAGGAACCGTCGACATAGCCGACATGAAGGACATAATAACCGAAGCCTCAGGTGCCGGTCTCTCAGGACAGAGCCCTACCGGACAGGCCCAGACTGCTTCAGTCCAGGGAGACAGACAGCAGGACGGCAGCCCGCAGGATAATGCCCAGGGAGCAAAAAGGAAAGATGCCCAGAAAGTTTCTTCCGATGACATACTCGTAATCGATGCCAGAAATCTGAAGAATCTTGACTACAAGATGGCCAAGTGCTGCAACCCTGTCTACGGAGATGATGTGTTCGGATTCGTTTCAATCAAGGACGGCATCAAGATACACCGCATCTCCTGTCCGAATGCGGCAAGGCTCATTGAAATGTACCCGTACAGAATCCAGAAAGTGCGCTGGAGCGATACTCCGAGCACATCAAGTTTCCAGGCCACACTGAAGGTGACCGCTGCGCGCGAGCCGTCGGTCATCAATGAAATAATTGACAACATCAACATTTTCAAGGCTTCCATCAGGGCTTTCAATGTCAGCGAAGACAACCGTCACGGCACATACGAGATTTCAGTAAAGCTCTCCGTCACAAGCAACCTTGAGCTGGACAAGGTCATCTCCAAGATACGCATGACCCGCAATGTCATCAAGGTCAGCAGGGCATAACAGGGCATGGCTTGACAAGATAGACTGACCCGCAGCCGGTAGACAGCAATTTAACCATCCACCGGCCGCGGTTTCTCAGCAAAAGTAGGGCCGATGGACAGGTTTTTGTCTGTCCATCGGCCCTTTCATTTGGCCGTCAAGGCCGGTGAGTTTTTCATAGTGTATCCGGTATATATTCCAGCCAGTAGACATTTACGCTGTTGGTCGGCGCATATATGTTCACTACTACAGTCTGAGAAGTCCCGGCAAGATGTTCCTTTGTGATTGCCGTGGAGATTTCCGAACCGTCCTTATAGCCAGGAGTCGGGGCAAAGGCATCATAGATGTTCAGAATCTCGGAACCGTTTTTCACAAGGTCTATCTTTACCTGTCTCTCCACATCGCTGCTCGAGCCGGAGCGGATGTAATGCTTTATCGTGCCCGGACGAGTAATCTTGAAGGAGATGACATTGCCGGTCGGCATTCCCGCGTCGTCGACTTCAGAGGCACCCTGAAGCTTGATTCTCTCGCCGTCCCAGAGTATATCCTTGTCGCTCTTGGCCGTATATGTGACCTTGTTGATGGTATTGCTCTGGCCGGCTGCGGCTATTGTCATGGAGACATCCGGAGTAAAGGATGTTGCTATAATATCGGTAGCCGTCTCAATGGCATCAGGGTCTGACGGGATTGTCGCATCCGGGTCGTATCCTTCAGGAGTCCATGTGATTTCGAATACCCTGAGAGATGCATCCGCCCAAAGGATAATCTCGTCGCCGGCATTTGCGGTGACTGTTTCGGTGAATGTGCCTCTTTCAACACCTTCTTCATCGGTGTTAGGAGCTTCATGGGCAGGGCCGGAAACTCCCGCCGCCTGGACATACAGGTTGCGTCCTGACGCCGTGGCATCAAATGTCACTGTCACGGAACCGCTGCCGCCGGCAAGGAAGCGCAGATAGCGTCTGTTTGGCGGATTGTTGCTGCTGCCAGGATACTGGAAGCAGACAAGACCGTCGGAATTGGCAAACCTGATTGTATTTCCAGCATAATACTCAAGGTTATTGTAGATGAACGAATCTCCCCAGATAGTCTCGGGGTCGGTATTCTGGTCTGAACCGATGAGTTCCTGCATGAAAGTGAAGTCCTCAAGTCCCCATGTCGTAGGTGATGTCGCGGAGACATTCGAGAGAGTTTCCCGCCTGATGAATTTCACAGCCTCGGACAATTCTGAAGACTCATGAGAGAGGTCAGTCTCGGAAATGTCGGCGCGCACGGAGAAATTGTATATGCCAGTGGCAAGGTCGGCCACAGAGAACTCATGACTGTTTTCTGTCACTGAAAGTGAATCCTCCAGAGACGGCACTGGTCCAGTCCATTTGATCATATAGGATGCTGCATTGTCCACGGCGTCCCATGAAAGCGTCACAGTGCCGTCTGAGGCCTCAGGGGCAGAAAGCGCCACATTCGAAGGAGTGTCAAGAGGAGATGTGCCGCCGGTCTCTGTGTCGGATGTCCACGAGAGTTCGCTCAGGATGACAGGGCCGCAGGCATAGATGTACACAAGATGCTGCTCGCCTTCCGCAAAATCCGGGAACACTACTTTTGTGCGTACCGCACCTGCATACACTGCTCCGGCGACCTCCTCAACGGAAGTCCCGTCTGCAGGTCCGTATGCCACTGTAATGTGGTCATTGGAAGAGCCTTCCTCCACAGAAGAAAGCACCACTGAACCCGGGCCGTCCACAAGGAATGCCATCGCGCAGTCGGTCGGCACTCCGGAATATTCGAATGACGCCGGTTCTGCCGTGAATCCAAAGCCGTCCTCAGTCACATTGATAGGATTGGAGGAGATGATGAACTTCGTGTTTCCTCTCACGCAAGACTCGTCGATGACATCATAATATGTGTCAGTGTCCGTCAGATCCCATGTATAGCCGTATTCTACAGGCACGAGGTCCGGATCCGGCTGCTCCACATAGTCCGTGAGCCACCTCGGGTCTCCGGCTTCAGCCGCAAGAACTGCCGCACTGGTAACATTGAAGATGCCTCTTTCGCTGTTGTAGCAAGGATCCTGGGTAAGGACTGCCCCGCCGCCGGCAATGGCAGCGGACTGAGGGAACTCATCCGATGACGGACACTCCTTGGCATCCGCATCATAGAAGAATGTACCCGCAAGATTGTAATAATAGTTGCCTGATACAAGAGTCGGATATGCCGTGGCCTGCGTCGGGAACATCACTGTTCTGGACGGACATCCGTTCAGATTGAGGAAGAGGTTGTCGCTGATCTCAAATGTTGCTGCTGTTCCCCTGATATTGAACAGCCCCTTGTTGTTGCCGTTGTCTATTCCGACGAGATTGTTGACCGTATTGTTCTTGAATACGAAGGAATTGACAGTCGCCTTGTCGATGCGGATGAATGTCCTCATTCCGTCGGTGAATGTGCTGTTGCGCATTGTGATGCTTCCGATTGTATTCTCGGCTCGGATGTCGAAGTTGTCACCGCCGTCACCGCTGATGTCGGACACATATACAGACTCGTAGCTGATCTTGCCGAAATTGACGGTCTTGCTGTTGTCATAGAACATTCCGTTGGAATATCCGGACATCTCGCAGTTGATGATTTCAACACTGACCAATGATTCTGCAGGGAAGTTCTCGGCGAATGTCACATTCCTTCCGAGCTCGTATGCATTGCCGCTGAATGAAAGCGCCTCGGCACGGAGCGATGTTGCTCCGAGAATATTGTCGACCGTGTTTTCGACAGGGGCATCAGGGTTGGTATAGTCGGTGTAAGTGTAGCTGATGCCCGGGGAACGCATGTTGAAATATCCGATGATGACCGGACTCTCTCCGCCGACTGTCTGCTCGCCGAAGATTTCCACAGGTCCGAGAATATGCATAGGCCCCATCTCGTATGGGATGCCGTCATTGTAGGCTACCTGTATCTTGAGAGGAGGTGTAGCCCAGTCGGCAGCCTCGACAAGAGCCTGCTTGAAGGCAGCTGTGTCCGAAACCTGTACGGCCCCTTCCGCAGAAGGCCTTGTCCATGCGAAGACTGTTCCCCTTGTCGCTGAATTGAAATGTGCGGCAACGGTATAGCGGGTAGAGGCCTTCAGGCCGTCAATTACCAGCGAAGTAGTCCCTCCTGACACAGGATATGCCTTGAATGCCGATGTCTCGTCATCAGGATTCGGTGAGATGCGGATCTGGTTGATTCCGTCCTCATCATCCTCGGCAAGAGTCCATTCAACTGACACGGAGCTGGAAGTCCTGTCCGTCAGAGTGAAGCTTGCGAGAGGGTCCATTATCGTATATGTATCTATAGGGTACGGAAATACTGCCCACTTGGAATCGCCCTGGGAAGAGCCTTCAGCCCTGTTCTGCCCGCAGACACGCGCATAGTAGCTGTATTCCCTGTCAAGGACAACATCAGTGCTCGTGCGGCTGCCGCTCTCTGCCGGCATCACGACCTCCTCCTGAGGTGTCATCGACGAGAGCATCTCTTCAGTGACAGCATCTGCCGATGCCGGTGCAGATTCAGTCTCAAACTGATAGATTTCAATCAGATACTGGGTGGCAGTATTGGAGTTGGTCCATGAGAATGTGACCGTATGTCCGTCAGCCGTACTGACAGTCGCAGTCAGGCTGTTAGGCATGAGGACATTGGAGAGGTTGAGATCCTCAATGACTTCCGGCACTTCTTCCACGCAGCCGGCCGCAAGGAATGAGACCGCAAGCGCCGAGAGGCCGAGGGATAATATGGAAAATATCTTTTTCATATAATTAACTTTTTATTCTGTCTGCTAATAACCGTAGTCATTGTAGAGTGAGCCCTGGGCATTGGTGATGGTAGTCTGCGGTATCGGCCACCACTGCTTTGCGTCAGGATTGGTCTCTTCATCATAGAATCCGTTCACGGCCTTGTCGAATCCGGTGTCGGAACTTATGAACGCTCCCTTGCCGTTCTCATAGTAGAAATATCTTGAAGGCTCACCGTCCGAATTGGTATAAGGAACCCAGCCGGAACCTTCCGGAGCGATGACATCAGTAGCTGCCGTCTCCCCATTGTGAATCCCGTACATCTCGATTGAAGGGATTCCGTCCACGGTGCCGTGGCGATACCAGAGATATGTGCCGAGGCCGGCATAGTTGAATCCTGTCACAGGACCTGTACCCTTGTCTCTCATGGTCACCAGTTCTTCCGACGCCCCGTCCAGGCTTGATTTCAGGCAGTTCCATCTGATGAGGTCAGCCTTGCGGAGAAATTCTCCGACAAACTCAAGGGCCCGCTGCTTCTTGATTTCTTCAAATATATTCTCTTCTCCCGAGAGGGCGTCGACTATGGCGTCGGCATCTGCCTCATGATCCCGGTAGGCTCTTCTGAGCACAGTCCTCAGGCATTCCTTGGCATAGCTTTCATCTCTGGTTACGGAACCGTTCTCATCGCCGGAACAGTTGGCCAACTCGGCTGCCATGAGAAGAATGTCTGCGTAACGCATATAGACAGGCTTGACTCCGTCATCATTTCCTCCGCCATAAGGGTGGGTCGTCATCCATTCGAAGCGGTATTTGCCGAAATACCAGTTGGCTATGCCGGCAGGATAAGGCAATGTGCCGTTGCCGCGGTCTTCCCATTCGTAATTGACGCAGCTGATGTCCCGGCGTGAGTCATTCTCACCATACCAGTAATATACATATGGCACAGGACCTGCCTGCCCCCCCCGGTTGGATGTTGTAGGAGAATAATCAGTGTAGCCGTTGTTGCGTATGGCAAAGGTATAGTTCCATCGTCCGCGGGAGTTACTGAACGGAATCACCCATATAATCTCATGACCGGCTGTCAAGTCCATTTCGTTCACGCTCTTCCACAGGGTCTCATAGTCCGGCTCAAGTTCCAGGCCTGAGGCACTGATGACATCCTTCAGATATTCAAGAGCCTTCGGATAAAGGGCTGCCTTGGAAAGTTCAGGGTCATCGGAAAGCCTCACAGAGCCGGCATTTCCGGTTCCCACAGTCCCTTTGTCCGGCCTGAGGGCATATCCTGAAGCCATAAGCGCGAGACGGGCATACATTCCTGCGGCAAAAGCGCGGCTTACCCTGTCGGTAGTGGCGACATTGTATGAAAGATAAGGGATAGCCTCTTCAAGGTCAGCAAGAAGCTGCTTGTATATGTCATCCCTGTCTGACTTGTTGAGATAGATTGTCTCAGGGGTAACAGGAGCGAAACGGGCAGGGACTTCGCCGTATGCCTTCAGCAGCTCGGCATAGAGGACAGCCCTCATCGTGAGCGCCTCACCGAGGAGTGCAGCCATCTCGGGACGGGACTGAGGGTCTCCGTACTCCCTGATTCCGTCTATTGTCAGATTGGCACGCTCGATGCCGGCAAACAGCTCATTGTACGGTCCGTCAGCCACATTCAGCTGGGAATTGGTGCTGATCATGTTGTAGCGCACGATGTCAGCCTTGTCATCCATCGTGTTGGAGATATACCATTCGATGTCGGTGTTGTAGCCGTACCACGGAAGGTAACGGCCTCTGTGCGAGTTGGTGTGGCCGAACACCTCATATATCGAATATATCTGATATTCAGTGAGAGTCGGGTCTGAAAACACAGAAGGCTCCGCAAAAGTTGACTGCGATTCTGTCGTAAGGTCACATGATGCGAGCGACAGTCCGGCAAGGATTCCGGCTCCGGCCAATATTCTTTTTATAATGTTCATAGCTCTGTCTTTTAGAAAGTAAGATTAAGTCCCACAACGAATCCTATGCTCTTCGGATAGGCTGAATAGTCTACTCCCGGGGTAAGAGGAGTCGCACGGCGGGTGTCGACCTCTGGGTCATATCCCGAATACCGTGTGAGGCAGAAAAGATTTGTTCCTGTCACATAGAAGCGCAGTCTGGAAATCTTAGCCTTCATTGTAAGCTGCGACGGCAGCGTATAACCGACGGTAGCTGAAGAAAGCCTGAGGAACGACCCGTCTTCGACAGCCCAGTCAGAAAGCACCGCATTGCCCACTGCCGGAGACCAGAGCGTCGCGCCGGCATTGACATCACGGAGGACTTCAGGGTCTGTAATCATCTGCCCCGTAGACCAGTCAATATTGGTCCACCTCTGCTCGTCAGTCTTCATGAGGTTCCTGTTGCGGTATTTCCTCGTGGAAGTGAACTCTATCTTGTTGGCATTGTAGATGTCGTTGCCGAAGACATAGTTGAAGTTGGCGGAGAAATCGAATCCGTAGAGATAACCCGTGAGGGAAATACCTCCGAATCCCTTAGGGGTGGCGTTGCCGATGATTTTCTTGTCATCGACGGTGACTTCACCGTCCCCGTCCTGATCCTTGAGCTTCATGGCTCCCGGCCTCAGATACTGGTCACCGATGACAGCCGAGCAGTCCACGACATCATCATTGAGCACCCACTCTGTCCCGTTGTATGTGAAATCATCCACCGTATACATTCCGTCTGACTCATAGCCGTAGATATTGCCGAGAGGCTGGCCGACCGTCACGAGATAGTCCGTGCCGATTTCGGTGGAAGCCCACTGGGTCTCAGACTCGATTCTGTCAAGACCTCCGAGGCTTGTGACCATGTTCTCGTTCATACTGAGGTTGGCTCCGAGAGTCAGGCCGAAGTTTTCTTTCTCGACAAGGACAGCATTGAGCGAAATCTCAAATCCTTTGTTCTGGACAGAGCCCATGTTCCGGTACTGGAACTCATATCCTGAGCCGGCAGTCGGGAACTGGATGAGGAGATCCTTGGTAGTATTGTGATAGAGTTCGAAGGAGCCGCTGAGCCTGCTGTTGAAGAATGAGAAGTCAAGTCCGATATTATGTGATATTGTCGTCTCCCATGTCAGGTCCTCATTAGGCATGATGGTATCACCGCCGTCTGTCACAGTAGACCAGTATGTGTCACTTTGTGAAATCCAGGAAGTGGAGAATGACGCGAAATTCAGCATTGTCATTCCGGACGGGATATTATTGTTGCCGGCTGTACCATAGCTGTAGCGAAGCTTGAGGTTGCTCAGCCAGTCGGATGCGCTTTTCATCCACGGCTCATTGGAAATAGTCCAGGACACTGCCGCAGAAGGGAAATATCCCCACTGGTTCCCTTTTGTGAACTTGGACGAACCGTCGGCCCTCATTGTCGCCGATACGGAATACCTGTCGTCAAATACATAGTTGGCCCGGCCGAAGAATGAAAGCAGCTTGTCATTCTGGTCATAATAATTGTTGGTGGATATCGCAGTACCTGTGGACATGAAGTTCCAGGCCATTTCCGCATCAAAGAAAACCGGAAAATTCTCAACCATAGAGGTAAGTTCATTGGATTTCTTCACGATATACTCCTGGCCGAGGAGGATGTCCAGATGATGACGGTCATCCTTGAACACTTCCTCAAAATTGTAGCTGAGTGTGTTGGTGTTGCGGATGGTCTGCCTATACTGGTCGGTGTACCGTGTTGCCGGATGATCCTGATACTGTGCATTGTTGCCCACATAATATGTGGTGAGGCCGTAGAATCTGTTATTCTCCTGTGTATAGTCGTCAAGACCGCCTTCCACCCTGAGGTTGAGATTCTTGATTATGTGCCATGTGACGGCGCCGTTCACCGTCCAGTTGCGGCGCACGCGCTTGTTGTCATTGTCGGCAACTGACTGGAGAGGAGGTGCGTTGTCACCATAGTCTTCCTCAAGGTCGGAACCGGAGGCTGCTCCCTCGGCAATCGGTATCGGAGTATACTGCACGGAGTGCTTGAGACGGCCGTTACCGGATGTGGAGCCTGCGTCATTCATCGAGTTGGAGCCCGAGCCCATTATCCTTGTATTGGAATATCTGGCATTAACATCAAACTCAAGCTGCTTGATAGGCTTGAAATTGGCCTTGAAGTTAAGGTTGTCCCTCTTGTAGGTGGAGCCTGTCATGATGGCATTGTCCCCGATATGGGAATAGCTGGCAGTCCAGCGCACCTTGTCAGTGCTTCCGGATACTGAGACATTATGGCTGTAGTTGGTGCCGGTATTTCCGAAGACCTGGCGTATCCAGTCATTTCCCTCGACATTCCGGTACAGGTCAATATCCTGGTATGAACCGAAATAGTCCACATAATCATCATCGTATGTACCTCTGATCATAGAGAGCTCATACTGGTTGCGGACAAAGTCATACGGACTGTTTACCTGAATGGCATCGGCATTGGCCATCTTCTTCATACCCCAGTATGCGTTGTAGCTGACGGAGAATTTTCCGCTCGTGCCGCCTTTTGTAGTCACGAGGACAACTCCGTTTGCTCCTCTGGAACCGTAGATTGCAGTAGAGAATGCATCCTTGAGCACATCGATTGACTGTATGTCAGAAGCCGGGATATCAGAGATGCTTTCCACAGGAAATCCGTCCACAATATAAAGAGGTGAACTGTCCTGAGTGATGGAACCGGCACCGCGTACACGGATTTTGATTTCAGCATCAGGATCGCCTTCTGTCGTCGTGACCTGTACTCCTGCCATCCTTCCGGAAAGGGCTTCACTGACGGAAGTGACCGGCATCGCATTCAGGGCCTTGCTGTCTACGGAAGACACAGAGCCCATGAGGTCTTTCCTCTTCACCGTGGCATAGCCGATGACAACCGTCTCCTCAAGGAAATTGGCATCTTCATCAAGAATGACATCTATCCGTGATGAGTTTCCGATTGTAACACTATGTGTCCTCATACCGATACAAGAGAACACCAGGGTCTTTCCCTTTGCTTCCGGGACATTGATTGCATATCTTCCGTCTGCGTCGGTCGAGACTCCCATAGTTGTGCCGTCCACAAAGACCGACACGCCGACCAGAGGAAGGCCGCCGGTATCTTTTACGACGCCGCTGATCTCCTGGGCCGACAATGAAAATGTCGCAAGCAGCCCTGCAACCAGCAGAGAAATCTTGTATTTCAGATTTTTCATAAAAGAACTATTTGGTTAGTATTTGTTATTTGGTTATTGTTTTTGCCTTTTGACATCAACGGATATGCGAAATTACCTATTAATGACAATGCAATATGCGAAAAATTGTCGCAATGCTTGTATTTTTTAACATTGCGACAATTTTTCCGTGTACGGTAACGACACATATCGGCAAAGTGCTGCAGATGCGGCCCGCTCCTGTCCGGAAAATCAATCAAGAGCCGTGTATATGCCGTTCCCAGCCTGTGACGCCACTATGTCGCGCACAAGATAATGAAGGTACATCTCAATGTTGGTATACCTTCCCTTGATGTCAATCGTCATGGCCTTGGAATCATCGGACTCAGTGTCAAGGCCGAACTTTTCTTCGAACCAGTCCGGGATTCCGTCCCCGTCGGTGTCGGTCTTGTCATTGGCCTCATTTTCCGTGTCGGCCGAATATTCGGGCCATCCGCCGACTGCCGAAGGGGTGTCGACTATTCCTCCTTCACTGCCGTTGCCGCCGTCGGGATATGATGCCGTGCCTGACTGTGCATCAAGGCAGGCCCTGTCATCGACCTCATCCCGGACAAGGGAAGCCCCGCCGGTTTCGCATATCAGCGCAAAGGCATCCTGTGCAGAATGCGTCGTAGTATAGACGGTCTGGCCGTCAGGGCCGGATATCGGAAGGAGGGAGGAAAGAAGCCTTGAAGCATCCGGAGGAGTGGTTGTCCCGTGGTCATGCCAGTATACCCCGTCCTCGGCAGTCATGTCTGGATACTGGACATAATGGTTGCCGTACATGTAGAGATAGGGATAGCCGTAATCCGTGCCGTTCGATGTATAGATACCGTTGGCATCGATGAAATACGCACGGTCGCGCGAAGCCGGGCCCTGCCTGTAATAGTTCCCGACCATGTTGAAATGCCCGCCTTCGCCCCCGTATGTACTGTTGCTGCCCCAGTTGTAGACTGCATTGTTGCGGTAGTCCACATTGCCGCGACGGTCAGGGTCGGATGGATTCTCATAGATTTCAGGATGGTCGAACCGTGGGTTGCGGCTGTCGTGGTTGGCAAGCAGATTATGGTGGAATGAAGCATTCTCCCCTCCCCAGATGCCGCCGTATCCGTGGTTGCCTTTTCCATGAACCGAATGTCTGAGGCTTTCAGTCATGATGCACCACTGCATGGTAAAGTTTTCATTACCATAAAATGATGCGCACTCGTCTATTGACCAGGACATGGAACAATGGTCAATTATGATATTGGATTGTCTGCGTCCCCAGATTGCATCTTCTCCATCATCAGTATTGGTCCCCTCATCACCGAGGCGGAAACGGATGAATCTGATGATGACATTGTCCGATTCAACTACCGTGGCATAATTCTTTATGCAGATTCCGTCACCAGGAGCAGTCTGCCCGGCGATAGTCAGATTGCCGTTTCTGATCCTCAGTTTTGACTGGAGTTCAATTATTCCGGCTACATCAAAGACAATGATTCTCGCCCCCGTCGCCTCGACGGCTGCTCGAAGCGAACCTGTCCCGCTGTCGTTCAGATTGGTCACATGTATTATCCTGCCGCCGCGTCCGCCGGTGGTGTACATGCCGCCGCCCTCTGCGCCCGGGAAGGCAAGAGTGAGTCCGTGGTCATCTTCAGCAGACGGAATAAGCATGGCCCTGTAGGCTTCGGTCATGTCTGGGTCAGGGTCAGGATCCGGTTCCGGCTCGGGATCAGGAGTACTCTCGCACGGGGTATAGGCTGAAGATGAGGTGAATTCCGAGAAACGGCTTCCGGCAATTGCGCGGACCATGCAGATGTAGGAAGTTCCTGTTTCAAGGCCTGTGAATGCATGGGACAAAGAGGTCTCGTATTCAGTCACCATTATTGTGCCGTCATCGGCATTTTTCAGCCTGACGGCATATCTTTCGGCGCCATCCACTGCATCCCATGCAAATGTCAGGGAAGTGGAAGTGACATCAGTACAATGCACATTCTGAGGCGCAGGGAGAGGACCTGACGGAGTTTCAGGCCCCTCTTCCTGACATGCGGACAGGAAAAGCAGCAGTGCTGCGGCAAGGAACAGATGAAAGTTTTTCATAATATAAATCAATTCAATCTATTACAGTTCAGTATATGTGCCGTTTGCACCCTGCTGTGCGGAAATGATGTCACGCACAAGCCAATGGAGATACATCTCCAGATTGGTGTAACGGCCGTGGTTGTCAAGCGTCATGGAAGATGCATCGGAGGCATTTGACGGATCAAGGCTGTATTCAGTTTCAAATGCATCCGGCATTCCGTCACCGTCCGTATCCGTCACGGCAGTGAGTTCGTCTGAAGTGGCGGAATATTCCTGCCATCCTCCGGCATCTGTCTGGGAATCAATCAGACCGCTGGTACTGCCGTTGTTGCTGCTCGATGTCGACGAATTGGCATTCATGGCCTCAGAAGCCACCCTTGTGTCGGCATTGTCACGGACGAGCGAAGCTCCGGCATATCCGGTCACGGCAGTAAAGGCATCTTCAGCAGAATGTGCGGTCATGTAACATGCCGTCGCATCATCCGCCAGAATTTTGAACGGTTCAGTCTGCAGACTGTAGGAAGGGTTTTCCCCATACTGGCTCTGGTCCCGCCATACGACACCCTGCGAATTGTCCGAATTTATGTCGGAGGCGTAGCTTCCGGAGTGCCAGTTGCCGCTGACATAAATGTCCGGGTAATCCGTACCGGAAGAATATTCCGGAGAATACCACCAGGCATCCACGAACCATGCCGCCTCTTCGGATGCAGGTCCCGGCTTGAAATAATTGTCAATTACATTGAATGAACCGTCTTCTCCGCCATACATGGAATTGCTGCCCCAGTTGTATATCACATTGTTGCGGATGTCCACATTTCCCCTGTGGGTGGAAAGATGGTCACCGTACATGTCCGGACAGTCAAGGCGGGGGCTTCCGTTGCCGTTGTGGGCCAGGAGGTTGTGATGGAATGATGCATTCTTGCCGCCCCAGATGCCGCCCATGCCATGCAGGCCTGCACCGGCAGAGGAAGCGGGATTGTTCAGGGCCTCATATACCATGCACCATTGCATGGTGAAATCGGTATTGGCATAGAAGGATGCACAGCCGTCAAGTCCCCACGACATAGAGCAATGGTCTATGATGATGCCGTCACGGTAATGTCCGTAGACGGAGGTAAGGGTATCAGCAACTGCAGCGGAAGCGGCATTGACATCCCCGAGGCGGAAACGCAGGAAACGGATGATGACATTGTCAGCATCCACCGCCACAGGATAGCCGCTGATGCAGATTCCCTGTCCCGGGGCTGTCTGACCGGCTATGGTGAGGTTTCCTTCACTGATCCGCAGTTCTGACTGCAGGTCTATCCGTCCCGCAACGTCAAATACCACTGTCCTGGAGCCGGAAGTGTTCAGAGCTTCCCTCAGAGAGCCTTCCCCGCTGTCATTCGTATTCGTGACATGGATCACCGCTCCTCCCCGGCCGCCTGTGACATGCATTCCGCCGCCTTCCGCACCAGGGAAAGCGAGAGTCAGACCGTGTTCATCTTCCGAGGCGGGCATTTTGAATGACTCATACTCAGGATCAGGAAGATAGACTGCATCTGACACCAGAAATTCCGAATATTCCATCCCGCCTATGGCCCGGACACGGCACACATAGGAAAATCCTTTCTCCAGACCTTCGAATGTAACCGACGACTCCGTCACGAATACCGGATCCCCGACACTTGTCTCATCATACGCATTTGTCAGGGATGCATAATACTGTGACGCACCTTCCACAGGATCCCAAGAGAATGTAAGTGAAGTTTCTCCGGAAACAGTCCCTGCAAAGTTGCCCGGAACGGAAAGCACCATGCCGCTTTCCGGCCCATGTTCCTGACATCCTGTCAGGAACAGAAAAAAGAAAATGTAAAATAGCAGATGTGCAGATCTCCTCATATTCCTTATTTTTGTCTGTCGTCCGGCAAAAATACAATGATTATCCCAAATTAAGACAGACATCGCCATTTTCAGTCAGCAATCACATCATTTTCGGAATCGATGATGCCCGGAATGCCGGTCACGGAGCCTTTGAATGAGGCGGTGCCGGTCTTTATTTCCTTTACTATCCTGCTGTCTATGGCATCACGGCTGGCGGAAGCCCCTGCAGACTTCAGTATTGCCTTGTATTCCTTCATTACAGGGGCAGGAGAGAGAGGGTTCCGGCAGGCAAACGGTTCTGCTGGCGAAACATTTTCGTATTCTGAAGCATATCTTTCAATTTTCCCTTCATCAGGCTTCTTGCCGAGCCTGTTTCCTTCCCTTACGGCCGAAACATCATAGACATTGTCCTTTATGTAAAAAGAACCGGGAATCATGGATGTGCTTTCGGAAGTGGAAATCTCCACATATCTCCCGTCAAGGTTCTTCGTGCCGGGACCTGCCTTGAAAAGGTTGCCTATGACATTGAACCATCCTTCCTCACCGCCGTAGATGGCTTTCATACCCCAGTTGTAGACTATATTGTTGACGAATTCGACGGTTCCCCGACGGAAAAGCAGGTCGGTGCCTTCATATACGGCAGGATGGTCGAAACGCGGGTTGCGGCTGTTGTTGTGGGCTATGATGTTGTGATGGAAAGTGACATTGCGGCCGCCCCAGATGCCTCCGTAGCCGTGCTCCCCCTTCCTGTGGATAGAACTGTTCAGAGCCTCTGAAATTATGCACCACTGGATGGTGGCATTGCTGTTGGCATAGAAAGAGGCGTTTTCATCCGTCGCCCAGCTGATGGAGCAATGGTCGATGATGATGTTGTTGTTATGCCTTGAGCCCAAGGCGTCATTCTCATCCCTGGAAGCGGATCCCATCCGGAAACGGAGATAGCGGATGATGACCTCGTCAGTGCCGATATACACCCCGTGGTCGCGGATGGTGATGCCTTCGCCTGGAGCCGTCTGCCCGAGAATGGTTATGTACGGGTTCTCTATCTTGAGCGTGGACTTGAGATGAATGTCCCCGCTGACGGCAAATTTCACGATCCTTGGTCCTTCAGCCCTCACGGCATGCCTGAAAGTGCCCTCCTCCTCGCTGTCCTCAAGGGATGTGACCACATATTCCTTTCCGCCACGGCCTCCTGCAGTGTACATTCCGCCTCCGAGGGCTCCGTCAAATGCAGGGATACGGGCGAAATCCTCCGACACAGGCAGACCTCCGGCAATATATTGCCCATCAAATATATAATCAACATTGTATGCTGCCTCATATTCGAGTGAGGCCCAGATGAACGGTCCGACTCCCTTGCAGTCATTGTCAATGACAGGCTCGCTGAGATAATATGCGTATGTGCCGTCACGCATCTCCTTGCCGCCGAGTCCGGCCACCGAGCAGCACGATGTGAGGGAAATGGTACCGTCAGGATTTTCCCTGACGAAAGTATCCACGAAACGGTTGTAAAGATCCCGTGAATACTCCCTCCACGAACTGTCAAGATAACCCATGCGGACACCTTTCAATGCCGCATAGACAAACATGGAAGAAGCTGTCGCTTCAAGATAGTTTCCTTCCCTGCCCGGCGAGTCCAGTACCTGATACCACATCCCGGTGACGGGGTCTGCATATTTCCGTACCGCGTCCATGAGATAACGGAACTGTCCGATGAGCTCCTTCCTGTCAGGATGCTTCTCCGGGAAATAGTCAAGGGTCTCCGTCAGGGCAAGAGCATACCATCCGCAGGCCCTTCCCCACGCATGGGCGGACTGTCCAGTCAGAGTATCAGCCCAGAACATGGAGCGGGATTCGTCCCACGCATGGCGGAACAGCCCGGTGGCCGGGTCGTATGTATGCTCTGCAGCGCCCTTGAAATGCCCTGCAATGTCATGGTAAAGGGAATCCCTTTCTGCCCTCGGTGAAAATTTCTTCGTGTATTCCGCATAAAAAGGCTGTGCCATGTAAAGGCCGTCGAGCCATACCTGATGAGGATATATCTGCTTGTGCCAGAATATGCCGTCCTCCGTCCTCGGCTGGGTGTCAAGCTGCCCGCGTATATTGCGCAGCACCCTCCTGTATTTTTTGTCTCCGGTGTCCTCGTAAAGGCGGAAATATATGCGTGCCGGACAGATATGGTCCACATTATAGGCCTCTTTCCTGTATTTGTATACCTTGCCATCCTCCGTCGCCATGGTATCGGCCCACTCGCGGACATAATCCCCGGCATAGCCGAGATCATAGCGCTCCGCCACATCCAGGAAAGAAAGCAGTTCCAGGCCGGTGGTGTAGTTCCATTTCAACTGTCCCTGGCGCCCGTCAAGCCATGTGGCATGCGGATTCCGGGCCATTTCCGAAAGCATCATCTTCACAGAATACGGCTCAATGTCCCTTATGAAGCCGAAATCCTTTTCTGCAGCCCCCATGCATGCGGAAGCCGAAGGCAGGACTACGGCGAGGAAGGCCGCGGCAGACAATACAGCAGCCGGTAATTTCTTCATATGCCTGTTGAATCTGTCTTTCTTCATAATATTCATGTTGAATCCGTATTTCTTCATAATACTCCTGTTGAATCTTTGGCTGACGCGGCCGAATGTCTGTGCGCCTTGATATAATCAGCCGGGGAAATCCCGTATTTTTTCTTGAATGTCCTGCTGAAATATCCGGGATCCGAAAAGCCGACCTTATATGAAGTCTCGGATACGGAATACTGGCCGCTCCTGAGGTAATATGTGGCCTTTTCCAGGCGGAATTCCTGAATGAGCTCCACCGGAGACTTGCCGGTGAGCCCTTTGAGCTTGTTGTACATGGAAGTCCTGCCCATCCCGACATAGCCGGCAAGATTGTCGACGGTGACCTCAGAGTCCGACACATTCTCCTCGAGCCATTTCATGACTTTCTTGATCAGTTCCCCGTCCCTGTCGGTGATGACAATCTCGTCCGGAGAGAACTCCACCTTGCGGGTCCCGGCTCCTTCCCGGGAATGACTGCCCTCTTCCTGTGCGGCTGACATGGCGGACATCCTTGAGACAAGGGCGCGGCGCCGCTCCAGAAGATTCTCCATCCTGGCCGTCAGAAGCTCCATTGTGAACGGCTTGGCTATATAGCCGTCGGCCCCGTATTTCATGGCCTTCAGATGTGTGTCATTCTCATGCCTCGCGGTAATCATTATTATTGGTATATGACTGGTATTGAAGTCTCCCCTGATTCGGTTTATGAGTTCAATCCCGTCCATTTCCGGCATCATCAGGTCCGTGACAATCATGTCCGGCACCCAGCCGTCTGCGATAATCTGAAGCGCCTCCTTCCCGTTTGCGGCATCCCGGACCTCATACCGGTTTATGAGACAATTGTATATGTACACCTTGAGTTCGGCATTGTCCTCAACGACCAGGACCTTGAGAGAGCCGGCGGGATATGTCGGCTTGAGCCTGAACTTGCTGAGTCCGTATGACTCCTCGGCATCTCCGGTCCCCTTGTCTTCCTCTATGATTTCTGCGGTCTCCTCTGTGAAATGGTCCCTGTCCGCCGGCAATGTCACGAAGAACTCCGAACCCTTGCCTTCAACGCTCTCGACCCAAATCTTTCCGCCGTGCATCTCGACAATTTCCTTGCAGAACGACAGGCCTATCCCGCTGCTTGCCATGCCGCGGAAAGTGGAACCGGAAGCCTGGACGAACTGTTCGAATATGGCCGCATGCTTGTCTTTCGGTACTCCTATACCATTGTCTTTCACCATTATCGTGAATTCATTCTCCCCGTCCCTGTAATACAGGGCAAGCTCTATCCGTCCCCCGTCCGAAGTATATTTGAAGGCATTGGACATCAGGTTGTAGACAAGAGCCTCAAGACGGCCGGCATCACCCCAGACCATAAGTGAATCCACAGAATGCGTCAGCAGCATCTCCATGTTTCTCTCAGCCGCCATGTCCTTGAAGTCGTCATAGACGGAACGGCAGATTTTCACGATGTCAAACTCTGTCACCCTCAGCCTCATCTTGCCGTTCACTATCCGTCTTATGTCCAGAAGCTGGTCCACGAGTGTCATCATCCTCCGGGCATTCTTCCAGACAAGGTTGACCCCGTATTCAGACTTGTCTCCCGGGGGAATATTCTTGCGCACTTCATCTATTCCTCCGAGAATCAGGGTCAGCGGGGTACGCAGCTCATGTGATATATTGGTGAAGAAGCGGGCCTTCAGTTCATTGAGGTTCTGTTCCAGCTTCATGTCATTCCTGAGCCTCATGGAGGTCAAGAGCATTCTGGCGAGCAGCCATGACACAAGAAGGAAGACGGCGGCATATATGACCTTTGCGGCCGTGCATGTCCACACGGAAGGCCTGACCCGGACATTCACAGAGACGACCTCGGCATCATCACCCTCTCCATGGGACGGGGATGCCGACACCTTGAACACATATCTTCCCTGGGGAATCCTGGAATAGACGGCGCTGCTGGACTGCCCCGATATCCATTTCTTGTCATACCCCTCAAGCTTGTACGAATAGCTCAGCCTTTCCTGGACCCTGTAGTTCAGCGCAGAGAAATCTATCCTGAAGAACGAATAGTCATGCGGGATTTCAATTTCACCGGCAACCGGGACCCTCTTGCCGTCGATGCTTACGCCGGATATTGTAAGGTCCGCCGGTTCCTTCTTGTACACGAAGTCCGCCGGATCCACCATATAGACATTATTGTAGGTACCGAAGAGCAGGGAGCCGTCTTCTGTGACAGCACATGCCGCCTCGCTGAAAGTCGCAGGCACCACTCCGTCATACTGGGAGAAATTGGTGATTCTCCCGTCTGCCTGCGATATCCTTGAAATGCCCGTCTCCGATGCAAGCCAGATGTCCCCGTTCCCGGCGCATACTCCGGAGAGGACAATATTGCTGGAAAGCCCTTCGTTGGCTCCGGTGACATCGAAGCTGACATCATCTCCGTCAAATCTGATTCTGTCCGCCCCTCCGCCGAAAGTACACAGCCAGGTGCCTCCCGAATTGTCGTCAAATATATAGATGATGTCATTGTTCCCGAGCGAGCGGCTGTCCCCCGGAACCTTGCGCACAGTGTGGAACTCTATGAGCTCCGGATTGTCCTGCGGCCAGAACCATATCAGTCCCCCGACCGTGGCGACAAGCATCCTGCCGTCATCCATGCAGTGGACATATCTGACCCTGTCCCCTGATTCAAGAGGATAATCCGGAAAATCCCCGTATGCAGTGCAGAATCCTGTGGCGTCCGGAGAAGGGAGCATGCACAGCCCGTCACCGTATGTGCCGACCCAAATGCGGCCTTCCCTGTCCTGCGCGACGGAATAGATGCTGTTGGAACTTAATGAGGCGGGATCAGCCGCGTCATGGCGGAATCGGGACACGCCGAAACCTCCGCTGCCGTCCGGAGAGAGCCTCAGCAGGCCGTCTCCCTTGGTCCCGAGCCATACATTCGACGAAGAATCCTGGAATATGGAATATATGTTCCCGAATGTCTCAGAGCCCGGAAAGCGCCGGCACACAGACATGTCAGGAGAATATATGAAAAGTTCGCTGCTCTTGTTGGCCACCCACACATTCCCGTCCCTGTCTCTCATGATGGCCCTTATTTCCGAAGCTGACAGAGGGTCTGCCGAACGGCTCGGAGGCACGATGACATCGAGCCTCGGGGTAATCACCGTGACCCTCTCAAGCCCCCTGTCGGCAGTGGAGAGCCACACCACGCCTGTCCTGTCGACCTCAAAGCAGGCGACTCCGTTCATGAAGCGGCTGTCCTTCTGTTCCTTGACATTGTTCAGAGGCACGATGGAGTCATTGTCCCTGTCATAATATCCGAAACCGTAATTGTTCATCTTGATCCACAACTGCCCGTCATGCTCCCGGACCATGGCCAGTGTGTCCGCATAATAGGACCTGACATTGCGGGAATGCTCATAATGCCGGAACTTTTCCCGGGACGGATTCCAGGACCAGATGCCCGTGCGGTCGGTCGCAATCCATAGAAGCCCCCCGGAATCCGGGAAAAGATACCTGACCCGTCCCATCCGGGTGCGGTGTACTTCCAATGAGAAGTCCGATGTGTCCACTTCAGCAACGGCATTGTCCGAGAATCCGACGAAGAGAGACTTGTCCTGTCCGCCTGTCAGGGACAATGATGTCGCCCGCCCGGCATCATACGGAGCCATGTCAACCTTATGCTGCTTTCCTGTCTTCTTCTCAAGCACAAGAAGGTTTTCATCCGAGAGAAAATAGAGGTTTCCGCCGAATTCAGTGAATCCCGCAATTCCGCCTGTCCTCGATATGAGGACAGGAATGTCATTTTCTATTGCGAATATCCCGTTCTCAGACACGGCATAAATCACGCCTTCCGAATCCTCATATATCGACTTCACATCTTTCCCGATTTCATTGGCCCCGACCTGGAAAAAGACTGCGGCGCTGAGGTCCGGCGAGATCCGGCACAAGCCCGCATCATGGAAAGACACCCATACATTGCCTGCCGCATCGCAATGGAACATATTCACATGCAGATTCTTCAGCCCGGCGCCGGGAATGTCGTCCGGCACTGCGGCGAATTTCTCGTTCACAGGGTCGAAGCGGAACAGCCTGTAGTCATAAGTAGTTATCCAGAGATATCCCAGACTGTCCTCATCGATGGAGAGGAGCCTGTTGTGCGACAGTTTGGTATAGTCCCCCGGAAGGATGGAGTAATTGACGAAGGTATTGCCGTCGAAGCGGCTGAGTCCGTACCAGGTGCACAACCAGATATAGCCTGTACGGTCCTGATGAATGTCGGCAATGGAATTGTGAGAGAGCCCGTCCTCGGAGGAATAATGCTCGAATATGCAGTTCAGGGGAGCCGATGACACGGGAAGGGCCGGCACAGCCAGAAGCAGCACCGGAAGCAGAATCACAGACAGCATTGTACTCTTCCTCACCATATTCCATTCATTTCATTGCAAACATTCCATAAATTTACACATTCCGGCGCTTATCTCAAAAAAATTACCGGGCAGGATGGATTTCAGAACACTTTGAAATACCATGCGGAGGTTTCCGGGGATGTGGTGGCCTCCGGGGCATCCGCAGGGCCGAGAACGGCCTCCGGCGTATAGTCCTCAAGGTCCTTCTCTTTCAGGAAATGCGCCCACGGCACTCTGGAGTCCTTGCCTGCGGCACCCGGGCCATAGCTGCCGTATTCGGCATAGAATGAAGTCTTCTCCGCATGAGGCTTGTTCCAGTTGTGCCAGCCTTCCGGCAGAATGTGGTCTCCGAGCCGGCAGTCTATGAACACGGTCCTTGAATATGGCCTCCACGGGCGGCCGAGGTATACTTCCGACACGCCGTCCGCATGCACGAGGGTACAGTTTCTGAAGACGAATCCGTATTTCTCTTCCTCGGGAGTCGCGGCTGCGGTCACATAGCTGTCTTTCTTGCTCATTATCGTACAGCCGTCAAAATATGCCGTCGCAAACCCGAAGATGAAATCTGTCGTCCCCTCTATGTAGCAGTCCCTGAAATACTGGCGCTGACCCGGGCCGAAATTGTACATTGTATCCTGGTTCCCGAGGAAGCGGCAGTTCAGGAATGCAGCCCTGTCTCCGTCGACTGTTATCGCGCAGGCCTGCCCCACCGGCTTTCCCTCGCCGGCGGTGTTCTCAAAAGTAAGATTTTCCGCAAGGAAATCATCGGCATGCATGAATACCGTCGAGGTGGCAGAAGTTCCCATCGGATAGCCGGTCGGGCCGGTCTTCAGGGCATAGTCGTCCCACGAGATTACAGTCTTCCATACATTTTCCCCTGTCAGGCGGAGCTTCTGCTTGTTGGACGGGACCGTGAGCTTCTCCCTGTAGACTCCTTCCCTTATAAGAATCCGTGTCCCGGACTGCTTGCAATAGTCAGGCGCAGCATCCACCGCCTCCTGCACTGTAAAGAAATCACCGCTCCCGTCCTTTGCAACCACAAAGTCATAGCAGGTGACATGAGGGGCAAGCCCGGGAATGACATCCGTGACAGCCGGCAGCAGAAGCTCCACAAGCTTCCTGGCCCCGGCCACATTCGTATGCGTATTGTCCGTCAGTCCGTCAGGATGTCTCGGACATACCCCCGAGGGTATCCACATGTAATATTTCCGTGAAGCCTCGTCCCCTATCGAGGAAAGCCACTCCTGAGTGATGGAATTGGCGTCTATCAAAGGTATTCCGAATTCCTCCGCCACCTGACGGGCAGCCTCCGGATAGTCCCCGTGGCAATCTGTCTTCAGCTTTCCCCTGTCGTCGAACCACCTTCTGGAAACCGGAGTGAAAAGTATCGGCTTTGCCCCGACGGAAAGGGCGTGGCTGACAAACAGACGCAGATTCTCCTGATAAAGCCCGAACGCCGGGGCATATCTTGTGGTGTCGGATACCTTTGAGTCATTGTGTCCGAACTGGATGAAGAGATATTCGCCGGACTTCAGGTCTTTCTTCACCTTGTCCCAGAGTCCGAGTGTGATGAAGCTCTTCGTGCTTCTTCCGTTCTGGGCATAATTGGCCACGGTGACGCAGCTGTCCAGATGCGAAGGCAGACGCTGGCCCCAGCCGCGCTCGGGATTCTCCCCGGAGAGGTCCTTGTCCGCCATCGTGGAGTCCCCCATCAGGCGCAGCACTATCCTCTCCCCTCCGGAGTTTCCGGCCGGGGCATTGTCTTCCTGCGACATGGAATTGCCTGCTGAAACAGTCTCCGGCATGGCCGCCGTCGCCATGAACAGGGCCGTCGCCATGAATACAGAAATAATTTTTCTCATAATATGTCCACTCCTTCGCTGTTATGGATGAAGACCGTCTCCCTGCCGGCCTTGCCGGAGGCGTCTCTGCAATTCTCCGCCCTGACATTGCGGCAATTGGCAAATGAATAACCTTTCCCTGAAGACTGGCGGATATCTACATTCCTCAGGGTCACCCCGTCCGAATATCTGATGTCCGCTCCCCTGTCCGATACAATCAGACAGTCCTCTATCTCTATGCCTGAAATGTTCTTTTCTGGTATGCCGTTGAAATACATGGCCCTTGCCGCCCCGCTGCAGACTATGTTCCGCACATGGATGTCCCTGAATTCCGGAGTGGTCTCGTCAGCAGGGACAGGCTCTATGTCGAAGGATGAGCCGTGCTCCTCGGCGGCAGCCTCGACCGCCGACTTGCCTCCGTAGTGAAGGTCGAACAGAAGCGGCTCGGTAGGGATATCCATCATGGTGATGTCCTCAATGAAAATGTTGCTCACGACACCGCCGCGGCCCCGGCAGCTCTTGAACCTGAGTCCGACATCAGTGCCGAGGAACCGGCAGTCGGACACATGGATGTTGCTGACCCCTCCCGACATCTCGCTGCCCACCACGAAGCCTCCGTGGCCATGGAAGACAGTGCAGTTGTTGACAATGAGATTTCTGCATGGTCTGGCGCGCCTGCGTCCGTCCTCATCCTTGCCGGACTTGATGCAAATCGCGTCATCACCGACGTCAAAAGTGGAGTTTATCACAAGCACATCCTCGCAGGAGTCTATGTCAAGTCCGTCACCGTTCTGGGAATACCATGGGTTCCTTACAGTTATATTATTGATAATCACATTTCTGCACATGAGCGGATGTATGTTCCAGCATGGGGAATTCTGGAAAAGGACATCTTCCAGCAGGACATTCTCGCATTCCTTCAGGCCAATCATCACAGGACGCAGATATGTCTTGACAGACTCCCAGTCTTCGTCAGACACCATTCCCTGCGGGACATTGAAGGCATCGCTCACGAGCGAGCCGCGGAATGAGCTGGAGTCCGGATACCATACATTCCCCTTGTCATCTGTGAATCCGCCTGACGCCAGAAGGTCCTTCCACTGCGCCGGAGCCATCTTGGAGCGCTTGACCTGCCTCCAGTCGTCGCCGGAGCCGTCGATTGTCCCTCCTCCTGTGATGGAGATGTTCTTTGCCCCGGACGCATTGATCGGGGAAATGCATCTTTTGGTGTCAAGTCCTTCAAATACAGTCTCCACTATCGGATAGAGACTCCGGTCCGACGAGAATCTTATGACTGCGTCCGGAGTCACATGCAGGTCTATGTTGTCCTTGAGCGTAACCGGTCCGGTGAGCCATATCCCCTCCGGCACGACAAGATGCCCTCCGCCTTCAGACGAGAGCGAATCCACGGCCCTCCTGAAGGCATCAGTATTGAGCGTAACCCCGTCTCCCGTTGCCCCGAAGTCTGTGAGCAGCACCTGACGGTCAGGAATCCTCGGTCTATGCACCTTATCCATGTCAAATGGCAGTTCCTGATACAGATAGTCGAACTCATAAGTCTCCCGGCAACCCAAAACAGCCGCTGCGCCTGCAAGGCACAGGGAAATTGCCGCCAATGTTCCGTTTTTTCTCAGATGCATGGTCATCAGGTTTAGTGTCCGATAAAAATCAGAATCGTACTCAAAACAATTTTTCGCATGCAAATGTAAAAATTAGATAGTGCCGGATATTGTAATTTTTATCGCAATACAGGCACTATTCGTCACCTGCGGATTTATTCCGAAAGATTCTTATATTTGCCGCCGGACTCGCCGTAACTGATGGACACGACGGACCTTGCCGGACCGACCGGGCGGGGATGATGAAACTTGTCAGCCTGAAGGATGAAAGAAGAGATTCAGAAGACCGGACAAAATGAAATGTCATTCTGGGGACATCTCGATGTGCTCAGATGGGCAATCATACGCATCGGGGCCGTGACGGCCGTATTCCTGGCAGGATACTTCATCGCCATCCCCCATATTTTCGACCGCTTTGTCCTCGGCCCTTCAAGGCCGGACTTCTTCCTGTACAGGTGGCTCGGAGGATTCATGGACGGAGATTTTTCCGTGGACATCATCAACATCAGCGTGACATCGCAGTTCACGACACACATCAGCACATCGTTCTGGCTGGCGGCAGTGACTGTTTTCCCCTATATCATTTATGAAATCTGGAAATTCATCAGCCCGGCCCTGTATCCCCGGGAAAAGAAAAGCGTCCGTCCCGCATTCGTGCTCAGCACAGTGATGTTCTATCTCGGCTGCGCCGTCGGCTACTGCATAGTCTTTCCTTTCACATTCAGATTCCTTGCGGAATACCAGGTCGGGAGCGGGATTGTCAACCAGATATCGCTTGACTCCTACATGAGCAACTTCCTCCTGATGATCTTCGTCATGGGCCTTGTCTTCGAACTTCCGGTGCTGGCAAAGGCATTGTCCGCCCTCGGCCTCGTCGACAGGCAGTTCCTGAAGAAATACCGCAGGCACGCCGTCGTCGTGCTGCTGATACTTGCAGCTGTCATAACGCCGACAGGGGACCCGTTCACCCTCCTTGTGGTGTCCGTTCCCCTGTACCTGCTTTATGAAATGGCAATCCTGATGGTAAAAAGCAATCATTGAAGCCGCCCCAAAGGAGGAATTTCAAGGCCTGCGCTACTCCGGGACATAGATGATCTCCCCGTCCTCCAGCTCATATGCCACCCCGACCCGCCTGCCGCGCCGTCCGGAAGCATCATCCTGATTCTCTGACGGAGTATAGCGGCTGATCCTTTCCCCTTCCTTAGTGATGATTTCCATATTCTCCTGACCGGGATTCTTGACAATCGTAAAGTCCTCCTTGCTGAACATCTCCGTCATGTCGTATCTCGTCACAAGGGCGACCATCAGCGCGACGGCAAAGACCATCGCCACATCAAAGAGATTTCCGACTACGCTCATCGGGTCATTGTCCTCTTCCTTTCCTATAAGTCTCCTTCTTCTCATTTTCCTTCCTGTCTTGATTTTCCACCGAGGAGCTCCGCCACAAACTCAAGGTTGGTCATGTCCTGCATATACCACCTGTTCTTCACCTGCTGGGTAAGGAAACCGACGGCACTTGAAAAAAGGCCCACGACTGTAGTGGCGAAGGCGACCTGCATGTTATACGCCATGGATGAAATGTCCCCTGTGGAAAGCCCGACAAGCGCCGGTCCCATAGGAATCAGGGTTCCCATGAGCCCGAGCATCGGACCGAGCTTGGTCAGGGTCCTGGATGCAGACAGATCCTTGTCCGCGGCAATCTCGAAGTCAGCGAGGATTCTCCTTATGTGTGCAGGAGAGTCCCTGTGGGCAAGGATATCATTGAGATAACGCACGGCAAGCGAACGGTTCCCTTTGGGAAGCATTCCTTCAAGAGACCCGACAGTGTCAGGAGTCAGGCCTTCGAGTCTTGTCCTCAGTGCGCGGCCGCTTCTGCGGATATTCAGATATTGTCCGAAGAAACTCCCGACCAGAAGGAGAGAACGGAGAAACAGAAGAATAAGCAATACAATCACAGGCACGAGCAGACCTGTGGAAATCCAGAATAGAATGTCTGATATGAAATTCATTTTAGTTTTTGTTTTGTCTGATTAAACTGATGTCTGTCCTTTTTTTACAACCGATGTCTGTCCTTTCTTTTCAACAGATGGCCAAGCCCCTTGAGCCTTAATGCATACCATGCCAGTCCGACAGCTGCGCCGGCGAGAATAATCAGGACCATGCCGGCGAAAGCCTTCCAGTCCACCTCGGAATAACCGTCAACGGCAGTCTGACCGTTTACCGTAGCTATTACGCCGAAAATTGCCATAAGAGCATTCAATATGAAATAAAGTTCAAGCCGCAGGTCCTTTTCAGGGACCGCCTTGCGGAAAAGCCATGCTCCGGCAGGGACAATGACAAGCACGGCCCCTGCAAGAATCCATGCGACGGTACTGAAACCGGCCCCCGGAAGAGCAAAGATCAGATATGTCAGAGCACTGAAAAGGACAGGGAAGAACAGTACTCCGGGAAACCACCTCAAGACCTTATAGACTGCTATCTGCCACTTGGGGAGCCACCCCTCGGCTGAAATGTTCACTGCCATGATGCAGAAAGCCATCTGGAGAATGATTTCCACGCTCATCACCACAGCGACATCAAGCATCAGGTCCGAATCCGAGAGCCATGACGATATCTGGCTTTTGGACTGCTCTATGGCATACGGCCACATCATGCCTGTGAACACTGCCGCGACGACGGCTACTGCAATCACCGCAGCCGGATTCCCGAAACTCTGCTTGAGAACGAAGCCCAGGGCAACCAATATCATAAGCACTATTATGACAGTCTCCATCTTACAGAGCCTCCCCTTCTCCGTTGCCGGCATCGTCAGCCGCCTGACGGCGCCTCTTTCTGACAAAAATCACAAGAAAAGCCACAACCGCCACCGACACAGCCGCTATAATGGTATTGTTCAACACATTGGCATGCCGGTGCGAAAGGCTGTCGATATCCTCTCTCTGCATGACCACTCCCTTTCCGCCAGCGGCGGAAGCCTCCCGTGCCTGCCTTATGCCGGAAAGATATTTCTCCGCAGAGACTGCATCGGCCCTGGATGCGATGAAGTCCCGCAGCGGGGCATTGTCGCAGACGGTACCTGTACATGCAGGGCGATATTTGTCAATCAGATAAGTGTGCAGACCGGCAATGTCCGAGAGCTGGGCATCCGAAGCATTCCACAGTCCCTTTCTTGCACTCTCCATCATCACAGCAGTCATTTCCTGCAATGCCGCCGGATTCTTGTCCTCGAAGAACTCCCTTACCCCGAGTCCATATAAATCCTTCACATAGACATCATAGATTTCATCCCACATCTCTCCGTCAATCGCCCGGGGCTTCATGACATTCCATCCGTAGGTATTCTCCACAATCTCCGCTATCGCACCTGCGTCACCCGCATCACCCTTCATTTTCTCCCTTATATAATTGGGATTGAAGATGGTGGTGCGGCTTTCCACGCCTATGGCCTCTCTGACTTCCTGCATGCGGACATTGTTCCTGTTGCGGTAATCGCTCAGATATGCGTCCGGATCCTTGCCTGTGACATTTCTTACGGCAAGATTCATCCCTCCCATGAATTCATAGACATGGTCAAGGCTCAGGGCTCCCCATGTATTGCTCTGCCTCGGCTGTATCACTGCATCCGTCCTGTCGAGAGCCGCCTCGAAGGCAAACCGGCGGACTTCCTCCCACTTGTCTTCGCTTCCGTAATATGCCCCCATATTGTTGATGTATGCCTCGGCGATTTCACTCTCGTCACTCCACCTGTCCCCGGCCTGTACCATGGACTGGATACCCGTGCCGTAGCTGCCGTCCACACCGCCGAAAACCCTGTAGTATGACACCTCCCTGGCATCCTTGGGGGCAAGCCCTTTTTCTGTCAGAAGGCGCTCCGTATTGACTACGCCGGAAGCCACCAGATTTTCGTAGACATCGTCCTTCGCTTCAGCCGCCATCTTCACCGCCCGGCTTATCAGGAAGAGTCTTGAGGCGGCGAGATCCCTGAGCTGGCCGCTCGTCTGCACCACCACATCTATGCGCGGCCGCCCGAGTTCCTCTGAAGGAATCAGCCTCAGGTCCGTAACCCTTCCGAATGCATCGCGCACCGGCTCCACCCCGAGCATATAGAGAATCTGTGCTATGGTGGCTCCTTCTGTCTCGATGAATTCACTGCTCCATAAAGTGTAGCTCACCTTGCGCGGGATGCTGTCATTGTGACGCTGCCTGTAAAGAGCTATTGTATTCTCCGCCAGCCGCTTTCCTTTTTCCCAGGCCTCTTCGCCCGGAGTGGCTTCCGCATTTATCGCATACAGATTGCGGCCGGTCGGAAGGGTATTCGGATTGGCCACGGGGTCGCCTCCGGGTGAAGGCAGCACATAGCCTCCGGAAAGCCCGTTCATCAGAGACTCCAGCTCTTTCTCCGGACTGTTCCTCAGGGCATCCCTGTACCTTATGACATTGCGCAGGGCTGTCTCAACTTCCGAGACGGCAGAGGCAAACGCCTTTTCTGAATCTGTGTACTCCTGCCGGCCGCCCAGCATTGCGGACATCATCTCCGCCATGCCTGAAGGCACAGATGAAGACGGCATCTCCTCCGCCATCCCCGTCATCATCGAGAACATGTCGTCCCCGGAAGAAAGCGCCGCTGCCATTTCCCTGCACCTCGAAAGTTCTTCTGCCGTGATGCCGGCAATCCGGCATACCTCCCTGTCGCCGGGACAGATACCCGCGTCCAGTATGTCCGAGACGATGCCGGAGGCAGGAGCAAGATATCTGCGGGAAAATTCAGACTTGTGCCTTTCGGCATCGGCCGCAGCCCTCCCCCTGGCCTTGTCAATGGCATAAAGGCCGTAGGCCACAGGGTCGGTGCCCATGGCAAGCACGGTGCTGCGAATGTCCTTTTCCGAATAGGGCTCACCCATGACATACAGCGCCCCTGTCATCTTCTCATTCGCAAGTTCCTCGGCAAATGTCTCAATCCTGGATATCTCATATTCCGAATAGGCCTTTCCCGGAATGGTGTCCAGCCCGAGGTCCCGGCTTATGCCAAGCTCAAGCACAGACTCCTTGACTTCAAGTGAAGCTTTCTCCAATGCCTTTTCATCCGGCACTTCAGCCCCGAGGAGCCGGTTGTATTCCCGGATTCTGTCAGTCAGTCCGGAATAGAGGGTCCGCACTCCGCTTTCCATGAACGGAGGAGTAAGGTATGAGACAATGCCTGCATATGAGCGGCGCTTTGCCGTCATAGCCTCCCCGACATTGGATATGGTATACACATAGAAATGAGGCAAGTCCCCGACGAGACGGTCACTCCAGTCTTTCCTGCTGAGGGCCACCTGCTTGCGCGGAGTGAATTCAAGACTGCCGTGGGTCCCGAAATGCACGAGGGCATCTGCCTTGAATCCATGCTGAACCCAGAGATAGGCCGCGATATAGGCATGCGGCGGGGCTGTGTCTGTCCCGTGCACTATCTTGAATTCATTGTCACCCATTCCGGCTGCCGGCTGCGGGAAAAGCGCCACATTGCCGAACTGCAGCCGTGCCATGGCCAGATTCCCGTCCGGGGTCGCCATATACGGCCCAGGGAAATCCCCGTTGGCTTCCACTGCCTCCGCATACATTTCTTCTCCGAGAGACTCCCCGGCCCATTCAGAATATTCTGCAGGTCCGATGATTTCAGGGTCGGCCGTCCGGATGAAGCGTTCCATCGCGCCTTCGGCATAGGAACCGAAAATGGAGCCGCGGCTCTGAATCATTTTACCGAGTTCCTCAGCCGAAGACGGGAGACCCGAAACATCGTACCCTTCTTCCCTCATCCTGACAAGCAGATTGTACAGAGACGGGACCACCTCCATTCCTCCAGCCATCAGGGCACTCTGGCCAGGTCCCTTGAAATAGCATATGGCCACCTTTTTCTCAGAATTGTCTTTCCGGCCCAATGAGATGTAATTGTTTACGGTGTTGACAAAATGTCCGAGCCGCTCCGGAATCGCGCGGAGATACTGGAGGCCGTCATCATCATTGACATAGTTTCCGAAAAGGACGAAAGGCCTCAGAGCCCCGTCAATTTCAGGAGTCACCACACTCTGGGACAGAAAGCCGCCGTTCATCCCCATCGGATCATTTTCCCAGTCCTCCACGAGACTGTTGACATTGAGGGGAGCAAAGAGCGGGATATTCTTTTCTTCCAGATAATCTACCATCCAGTCGCCCATGCGCCCGTGCGCCATGTTGATTACGGCCGAGACATCAATGCTGTCGGCATGGCCTTCCCTGAAAAAGGTCCGGGAAAAGCGGACGGGCCAGACCATATTGCCGGTCTGCTCGAGTCTCCTTATCAGTTCTGAAGGCTCCCCCATCTGACCGGTAATGACGACAGAGGGAGCATTTTCCCTGTACAGCCCGTTGTCCCTGAGAAACTTCTCATACTGCTCCACGGAATTGAAGCCGAGATCTTCATTTTCAGGGTCAGTCGGGTCAGGATGATAGAGCATGCAGTATGTGCGTTCAACAGGAGGGGCAGGCTCCGGAGTCCTGAAGACCTTGCCGTCGATGTACCGGCGCACATACCGGAGCATGTTTCTGTAATTCGTCCTGCCGCCCCCGGCAATATAGCCGCGGACTGCCGCAAAATCGGCCGAATCCAGCGAAACTATATTATTGGCCGGATTTGTCGCGGCTATGGTCACCACGGGCAGACCCTTCTCTGCCGCTCTGCCCAGTTCCTCCCTCTGGTCCGCAGTTATGCGCAGCCCCATACCGTTGACAAATACCATGTCGTACCTCACGGCCTCATGAAGTCTGTCGGCAGGCAGTTCACTGATTTTCACGGACCTGCTGTCATTCGACTTTGATATCTGTCCGAGTTCGGATATCTGCCAGTTGACAAAGGCCACCTTCGTCGACGAGAACCATACTGACCAAACGGTTGTCAGAATCGCCGCCAGCGCAATGAGGGCGGCTCCCGCCAAAATGTTTTTCCTTTTTCCCATTCCTGTCCTATGATTATTTCATTCCTTAATTATTACCGTCCTTGAATTATTTTCTGAACATCTCCCCTATCGAAAGTGCAAGGGAGGCGGCGAATGTGGTGCCGACAGTCACCGGAGAATTGTTGTAATAGTAGTCCGGCCTGTAGTTGAAGAGATTGTCCACGATGAGATTGAGCGATATCCCTCTCCAAATGTCCTGAGTAAACACAAGTTTCCAGATTGTATAGCCCGGGTAAGTGATTTCAGAGAGGGTCTCGAAGTCAGTGGAGGCATATACATTGGTCGTGAGCCGCGAAAGATACCGTCCGTTCAGGGCCAGATTGAAGCCGTAGTTCTTCCATTCGCGTCCATACTCTATCCTTGCAGTCAGAGAATGGGGACGGGTCACAGTCATTGTCGGGGAGCCGTCAAGCGTGTATTCATAAGAATAAGTATAGGCGACTTTCGTCCCGAAACCGCAAGGTAGCCTCATGGAGAAAGTCATGTCCGCCCCAGTCACATCGGACGGGACTTCATTGGCATATCTCATGCTGCCAAGTTCCTCATTCCAGACTGTGGTTATCCCGTTCCTGACCATGTTGAAATATCCCGTAAGGGTGACATTCCAGTATTTCTTGAAATACTCGGCAGAAAGTGTGAAATTGTGGCTCACTTCCGACTGCAGGTCAGGATTGCCGTAAATCATGAAGATGCCGGCCATGTCGAACGACATGTACATTTCCTTCAGGGTAGGTGCACGGAAACCTTTGGCGTATGAGCCTCTGAAAGTAAAGGTTCCGGTCTTTCCTGCATCCAGCCTGTACATGAGGCCGAGCTTCGGTGACAGGCTGCTGAGCCTTTTTGCCGAGAAAAAGTCATATCTGAGTGCGCCGATGACATTGAATCCCCCGACGACATTCCAGTCAAACTGGGCGAAGCAGTCTGCGGTCATCTGACTGTAGTGCCCGCCGTCCTCAAACTGGTATGACCTCAGATAATCGTTCATGAAATCACCGCCGGCGGTCAATGTGCCCGTCTTTCCGAATCTCCAGTTGAAAAGAGCCCGGACACTATGCTGGACATTGCTGTAATTGAGCACATCGTCCCCCGTATTGCTCATGAAGTCGCTCTTGTTGTACTCGTCGTACGACCAGGAAAGCTCGGCATCACCGGATTCCCCTATGTCATACTTTGCCTTCAGGCCTGCATTCAGGTCCCTGTAGCGGTCCTTGACAATTATGTCGGCATCCCGCTGCCTCTGATAATATCCGATGCGGCCGGTTAGCCGGAGTCTGTCCGTCGGGCTATAGGTCAGCCTGTCCTTGACACTCATCACTTTGTTTCCATAGACTGTACTGAAGTCACCCTGGCCGCCCACATCGTATGTGTCAATGCCGGTCACCTGCGCATTCAGCACATTGGACACCTTGCCGGCCGAAAATCCGGCACTGGCATCATAGCGCTGCTCGTTATGGGCTCCGTATCTGGCACTCACATCCAGAGACCATGGCTCGCTCTGTTCTTTAGTGATGAGATTTATCACACCTCCCACTGCATTGGAGCCATAGAGGGATGATGCCCCGCCCTTGACTATCTCTATGCGCTCAATGTTGTCAAGGTTGAGCCTGTTGTAGTCAATGTTGTCAAGCGTCTCGCCTGCGATACGCTCCCCGTCAATCAGGAACAGCACCGAGCTTCCTCCGAACCCCTGCAGGTTGACATTCACCTGCTGGTCCATGGAATAAGAGAATTCTATCCCCGGCAGTTCGGTTATCAGCAGGTCCTGGATATTCGTGGCGTCGCTTCTGGAAATGTCAGGGCCGGAAATCACCCTTGTCACTATCGGGACCTCCATCAGAGTCTTCGGAGTCCGGGTCCCCGTGACGACTACCTGGTCAATTGTCATAGGATTCTCCTCGAGGGCGAAATTCTCCGTCAGTTTTCTGCCTTCAGGCCTGACAACCCGCGACTGTGTCATGAAGCCCATGAATGAGACCACGACAGTATGCGGTTCATTGTCCGGTATTTCCAAAGAATATTCCCCTCGGGCATCAGTCATGGCCCCGACACCGGAAAGGCCCCGGACCACAATGCCGGCCCCGGCAAGCGGCTCCGAATTCTTGTCAGTTATCCTCCCGCGGACAACATACCGGGCAGACATGATTTCCGGCACTGCCGCCAGAAGCAGTGCGATGCAGATACATTTTGCCGCATTCATAGCTCCACCTCCCCCGTCAAGGTCTTGTACTGGATGGTCATATATCCTTTCGTTCCGCTCCCGTCCATGTAATTCTCAAGCCGCAGCGCTATGTTTCTTCCGTCGGCAAGCCTGAGGACGAACACATTGTCGGACTTGGTGTATACGGGAGGCATGGTGCTTGTGTCGACATCCAGCCATTTGGACAACTCCGGGTTGTACCAGTCCTCCGCATATACGATATTGCCCTGCATCATTCCGCTCATGTCCACCGCGATGACATCATCTGTCATGATGTCGCTGACAAAGGCTGCGTCTCCAGGCATTGTCCCCGAATCCTCGAATTCTTCTATGTCAGTCCAGGAAGTCATTGCAGCTGAACCGCCGTTGGTCTTCACATCATATCTGTGGACCGCCATGTCCCACTGCTCCGGAAGAGGGTCTCCCGATACTATGTTCACGGAATCAGCCGTCGCCTCCTGAAAGTCAAGATAAACCCAATGGGTATACTGAGAAGTGTTGATATATATGGTCCCGTGTCCGACCAATGTCTCCGTCTGGACAAAGCCATACGCTGACTTTTCTTCCGGCTCGTCATAAATGCCGCCGAGGATGCCGTCTTCACAAGACGGGAACAGCATCATTGCCGTTCCCGCTGTGACAGACATCAATGCCGAAGCAATCATTCTGCTATTCATTGGTCCGGGCAGGTGAAGAAAATACGCCTGTTATTGACATCGGCATTGCGCCCGGAGTGAATTCGAATGTGATTTCAGTCGAGCCGTCTTTTCCTACCGTGCCGGATACTGAACCGGTGATATGTGTCTCGCCGCTCATTGTATCAATGCTTCCCGTCAGAGAATACCCTCCGTCGGATTCAGCCACACTGACACCTTCGGCTGAAAGGGAGAACTGCATGGAGCCCATTGCGGTGAACTGGTCAAGGACAATATCCACAGTATTGCCAGTGGCCGCCGAGATAGTACAGTCAAGATTCTCGCTTCCTGCCGAAGACCCCATCACTGACATTGTAAACGTGCCGCTGTAGGTCCCTGCGACTTCCTGTGCGAGTGCCGTACCTGCCGGCGTTTCTTCTTTTCCCTCATTTTTGTTGCATGCGAGAACTGCTGCAACTGATGCGATTACTGCGATTGCACTGATTAACCTTTTCATGATATACATACCTTTTAAATTATTTTTAATACCTGTTAGATTCCCGAAGTCGCCAGCCATCTGCAGTCTGGCAGGACGGCTTGAATTTCAGATGCAAAGGTACAGCCGGTGTTTCCGGCGGGCAATCGCAACAAATTGGTAAAATGGGGACGCATCCTGTTCCCGGTGATTAACCACTAATGGGGAGAACGGGCATATCTCCTGATGTGAAATCGTGTCGGCAGAGTCGGAGCACAAAAAAACAGGCCCGGAAGCAGTAGCTTCCGGACCTGCGGCTTAGTTGTATGTCAATCCCGATTATTCAGCCTTTCCGTCTGAACCGAGGACATTGATGATCTTGTGAGTGTAGAGCTTCTTCATCTCGTCGCGTGCAGGACCGAGATATTTGCGTGGGTCGAACTCAGCCGGCTTCTCGGCGAATACCTTGCGGATGGCTGCTGTCATTGCGAGACGGGAGTCAGAGTCGATGTTGATCTTGCAGACTGCTGACTTGGCTGCCTTGCGGAGCTCTTCCTCAGGAATACCGATGGCTGCCTCGAGGTTTCCGCCGTATTTGTTGATCATGTCGACATATTCCTGCGGAACTGATGATGAGCCGTGGAGGACGATAGGGAATCCAGGAAGCTCCTTCATCACGCCGTCAAGCACGTCGAATGCGAGTGGCGGAGGTACGAGACGGCCTGTCTTCGGGTCGAGAGTACACTGCTCAGGCTTGAATTTGTATGCACCGTGTGAAGTTCCGATTGAGATTGCGAGAGAGTCGCATCCAGTCTTGGAAGTGAAGTCAACCACTTCCTCAGGCCTTGTATAGGTGTGATGTTCAGCCTGTACCTCGTCCTCGACGCCGGCAAGGACACCGAGCTCGCCTTCTACAGTCACATCATACTGATGAGCGTATTCAACGACTTTCTTTGTAAGGGCAACATTCTCGTCATACGGAAGATGTGAACCGTCGATCATGACTGAAGAGAAGCCCATGTCCACACAGCTCTTGCAGAGCTCGAATGAATCGCCGTGGTCAAGATGGAGGACAATCTGAGGATTGGCCCATCCGAGTTCCTTTGCATACTCCACTGCTCCCTCTGCCATATAGCGGAGAAGAGTCTGGTTGGCATAGTTGCGCGCACCCTTTGAAACCTGGAGGATAACCGGAGACTTGGTCTCGGCTGCAGCCTGTACGATGGCCTGGAGCTGCTCCATGTTGTTGAAGTTGAATGCAGGGATGGCGTAACCGCCGTTGATGGCCTTCTTGAACATCTCTCTGGTGTTCACAAGACCGAGTGTTTTATAAGATACCATAACTTATATAAGATATTAAAAGTTTCAAGTTTCCACATCACATGGATGACATTTCATTATCCCGTGGATGACAAGTTGTCACCCGGAAAGCCGCCGCCCTTGACTGCAATAATTCTGCCACATCTGAAATTCTCCCCGGACAATCCGTCTGTCCTCACGACTTTGCAGTATAATATTTGACAAATGCAAATTATTTATAATTTTGCGGGGCAAAGTCAGCGGCAATTCCAATTTTGCTGCAAAAATAACATTTTTGCGTGAAATTAAAAATATAAGAAATGGACAGGAAAGTCATCATATTCTCCGCACCGTCAGGAGCCGGCAAAAGCACGATTGTCAACCATATCCTCGGGCTGCACCCTGAACTGGAATTTTCAATATCCGCCACATCGCGTGCGCCGAGAGGTTCGGAACAGAACGGGAAAGAATATTATTTCTTCTCAGCCGATGAATTCAGGCAAATGATAGCCGAGGACAAATTCATAGAGCACGAGGAAGTATATCCCGGCTCATTCTACGGAACCCTCAAGTCAGAGCTGGAGCGCATCTGGGCCAAGGGCCATGTGATAGTATTCGACATCGATGTCCGCGGCGGCGTGAATCTGAAAAGGATATTCGGGGACAGCGCATTCTCCATCTTCATAAAAGCCCCGTCCGTGGAAGTTCTGCGGCAGAGGCTCGTCGGCCGCGGCACAGACTCCCCTGAAGCCATCGAAAAGCGTGTCGCCAAGGCCGCCGAAGAGACAGAATTCGCCGACGGCAAGTTCGACTATGTCCTCGTGAATGACGACCTGGACAAGGCCTTGAAGGAAGCGGAAGCAGTAGTGGACAAGTTCCTCTCCGCGGGGAACTGACCGGGGCGCCTTCATTCGGCAGAACCACAAAAAAATTGAATCACCCGAAATGAAGATTGCAGTCTACACCGGGACTTTCAATCCCCTGCACATCGGACATCTGTCCATAATCAGATACATGACCGAATCCGGCCTGTCCGACATGGTGTATCTCATCGTGTCCCCGCAGAGTCCGTTCAAGGAATTCATGAAAGCCGAGACCGGGACCGAGAGATACCGCGCGGCCGTCAAGGCTCTGGCGAGACATCCCGAACTGAAGGCAAAGGCCGATGACATAGAACTGCACATGCCGGCACCCCAATACACAATCCGTACCCTCGATGCCCTCAGGGCCCGCGAACCGGAGAATGACTTCACCCTTGTCATCGGGGGCGACAACCTGCCCGACATCGACAGATGGAAAGACTGGAAAAGAATCCTCACCGAATACGGAGTCGCCGTCTATCCCCGCAAAGGCCACGACATGTCTGCTGCAAAAGCCCGGCTGGAAAAAGAATGCCCCCGAAGCAGGATACTCCTTATGACAGACGCCCCCGCCGTCGACATTTCCTCGACCGAAATCAGGGAAGGTCTCGCCGCAGGACACGACATGAGCGGGTATCTGATGTAATTCTTGTGGGCACGAAAAGACAATGCTGCCGGCCCACCTCAATGCTGTCGGCCTACCTGACTGACTTTCGCTGCCATTCTGTGTCAGGTAGTGCATGCATTGTACCACCTCGCAAGGAAATCACTCCAAACCATGTCTGGTGGGCACGATATGACACCTCAGGCTGCCCACCGAGCACAGAAACTCAACGAAACTTCGGCAGGTGGGCACGACACAACACGACACAACAAGACACAACAAGACAAGACAATACAAGACAACACATTCACCGTCTCCCGAATTTCGGAGTTATCCCCACAAAGGCTTCAAAATTGATTCCGGGCATGGGACGGGAAAGGACTGTGACATAGTCCTCGTCGAAAAGGTTCTTGACGGCAAGGGAAACGGTGATGCCGGCCCAGGTGAAGGAGAAGTTTTTGGAGAGGGTCACATCGCTCATGAAATAGTCGGGGATGAAGCCGGAAATCGTGTAGTCGTTGCTGCTCATGGTGAAGCGGTCGCTGTACCAGCACCATTTGTAGAGCAGTTTCCAGCTGCGCCACGACAGGGACACCGAGACAGAGGAGGAATATTCGGGGATATATACAAGCTGCTTCCCGACGGATTCATCCCATCTGTTCATCGGTTCACCGCAGTTAATTGAGGGAGACCAGGTGAAATTGCCGTCAGCGACAAGTGTCCAGGCATCTGCAAATGACCATCCGAATGAAAGGGACTGCTCCACTCCGTATGCATGTACCTTCTTGAGATTGACCGGAGTATAGAAATTTTTCGCAGAGCCGGCCGGAAGCCACAATATCCAGTCGTCGATATAGGAGTCGAACCATGAGCCTTCTCCCGACAAAGATACCCGGTCTTCGAAAAATGTCAGAGAGAACGAATATCCGGCATCATAGCAGAAGCCGCACTCCGGTTTCAGGTCCGGGTTTCCTCCTGGCCGGAAATACCAGTCATTGAGAGTCGGATACCTGTAGTTGCGGCACACTGAAGCCATAAGACGAAGATTGCCTTTTTCTGACACAAGATATTCCGCGGACAGGGCAGGAATGACAGGACTGAATGCCCTGCCGTACAATTCTTCCCTCAACGACAGGGAAATACCTGCCCGGGGAAACGGATGCCATTCAGCGGCAAGATACAATGACAGTTCCGTACGGGAAGCCCTGTAGCCGGGATATGTGCCGGACATGTCTGTGTTACCGGACGACAATTTAGCTTCATCACGGGAGTCCACAAAATGTCTGTTCAGAGTCAGACCGGCTTTCAGATGCCATTGCTTTCCCAGGCGGACAGCGTATTTTCCTTTGAGAAAAACAGTATTCGTCCTGCTCCGGGACTTGTTCATCCATGTCATCTCCCCGCTGCCGCCGTCCCTGGCATAATCGTAGTCAAGGGCTGTCCGGGCATATCCGGCAGAAACCGAGGCGGATGATTTTTCCCAAATGGGGGCAGTCCATGTCAGGACTGTCCGGAATGTATTCTCTCTCTGCTCGTTGATGAAATCCGCCGGCATGCCGTAATCCACTGTCAGCGGTGGCTGTTCCCTTCTGGAGCGGAGATACCATGCGGACAGGACGAACGAACCGGCTCTCCCGGCATCATATCTGAAATCCTGAAGCAGATGCATGTCCAGCCATGCCCCGTTGCGGTTCCGCTCGACAGGATGATATGTGCCGATTATATTCATCTGGCTGTCATATACATTCTCATTCTTGTCCTTGTTCACATACCTGAAGTCATTTCTGGACGACGAGACCACTGCCCTTGTCGAAGAGGAAAAACGCCTGCCGCCGTATGATACCTTCAGATATTCGTCTGCCGTCAGGAAAGAACCGAAGCCCTGGACATATTCCAACCCCCAGCCGCCGTCAGGCCTTGCCCCCGTCTTAAGACTTACGGCACCGCCGAGACCTCCGGATGCCTCAGCCAGGGATGCCGGGCCATGCAGCAGAGAAGCATTGTCAGTCAGAAATGACGGAATCATGGAAAAATCCGTCATCCCGAGCATCGGAGAGTTGATTTTCATCCCGTTCCACAGCACCTGCGTATGGGAAGACGAGGTTCCCCTGAATGAGACTGTCGACAATGATGCGCGTCCCGACTGCTTCACAAAGACAGAGGAATTGTATGCGAGAAGATCCGAAAGTGACACTGAAATATTCTCCCTCAATGCCGGTGTTGCGAATACCGTCACCGCAGAACCGACTCCCCGGGTGTCTCGCGATGCCGTCACCTTTGCCTCTTTCAGTTTCAGTGTCGGTTCCGGTCTCTGGTCCGGATTCGGCTTCTGGTCCGGCTCCAACTTCGAGTCCGGAACAGATTCCGCCGAGTCCGGCACGACATAACCTGCCGATGTGTCCGGCCGTGCATAAAGGGCCTCCTGTCCGGCATACAGGAATGAGCCGGACGCATGCAAAGGCTCCGTTGCCGCCATGAGCACAAGAAGGGCACACAGCGGAAGAAGGCGGCTCAATATGCCGTTAAATTTCATCAGAACCAGCAGAAGGAGCCCGGGCATACACCGGTACGGAATTCGTCAACTGCCTTTCCGTCTGCGGAATATCTTGTCACCGCGCCGTTCTGGACATAATCTATGGCATCAGCCACATAGACATCGGAATTCCACGGACAGACAGTCATCGCATACGGCCAAGTGCCGTCTCCAGGGTCTATGAAAGGGCTGCCAGGCAACGAATCCGCGGAAACCGGCATCTTCCAGACTTTCCCGTTGTTCAGGAAATACAGTTCATTGCCGTCAGGACCTGCCTGAAGTTCAGAAGGAGAGTCTCCGAGGGCAAAATAGAATGTCTTTTCAACCGTGAAGGCATCAGGGTCCACGCATACAAGGCGCGGAGCTTCGTATCCTGCCGGATTCTCCGGCCAAGCACCTCCGTCAGTCAGCACCCACAGCCTGTTTTCTGAATCCAGGCAGATGGACTGCGGCTGCACGCCCACCTCAAGCTTCTGCACGATTTCATCAGTGCGCGAGTCTATCTTGATGATGGACTTCTGATAGGACCAGCAGTTGGCAAGCACATAATCCCCGTACTGCACCATCTGCTCCACAGAAGCCGTTCCCTGTTCCATTCCCGTGTCAATGCTTCCCGTCACCCGGAATGTCCCGGGATCCGCAATGAGAATCCTGCTGTCGTAAAGCTGGCTGATATATGCCTTGCTGTCAGAGACAAAATGGATGAAACGCGGAGAAGTCATATCAGATGATACTATTCTCCCCTTCTCCCTGAAAGTCAGGGGATCTATCGCAAAAACCACATGCGAGGCATTGACTACCGCCCACAGGCTGCCTCCGTGCATTGTCATCGACTGGCCCGTGTCTCCGAGCTTCTGTCCGTCGTTCGCACCGGAAAACACATTGTCATATGCCTTCATTTCTTCTGTGTCATAAAATGTCAGAGATGAATTCCCTGCATTGTAATTCCCTTCACACAGGATGAAAAGGCCGCTGCCGGCTTCAGGAAGCACATCAGGAGAGTCCTGTCCGGGGAAACTGTCCTTCATGCATCCGGAAAGAAAAGTCATGGCCACCAGAGCCGTGAACGCGCGGAAAATGAATTGTAATGCTGTCATTTTAATGTCTTTGGGCGGAAAGTACAGGCATCATCGCACAAAAGACATCCCGGACACGATGCCCGGAAAACATCCCATTAAGACGAATCTGCAAGCCGTAATCCCGCGGTGCAACTTATAGTCATGGCAGCGGCAGGTCTTCTGACTCGTCCGGACTGCACGCCTTCCCGCCAGAGGCAGTGGCATATTGTGCAGTCCCTTTTGCGGACACACAGCAACGGGTATTGTTCCGGATTCTGACCGGATTCCCTATCAAGTCCATGCGGACACCGCAGCCGGGGCGGATTTCCTGCAATAATTCTGCCAGTTATGATAAAATTATTAATTTAGCCACCGGAATACTCCAACAGCAACTTACAGATGGAACACATTGAGATAGAACGGAAGTTCCTCGTCAGGGACAATTCATACAAAGGGACGGCCACATCGCACATCCACATGGCCCAGGGATATATATGCAGGGAAAGCGGCAGGACAGTAAGGGTCAGAAAGGCAGGAGACAGGGGATGGCTCACAATCAAGGGGCCTTCGGCTGACAACGGGCTAAGCCGGTTCGAATGGGAGACGGAAATTTCCGGCGCAGACGCAGAAAGACTCATGAAACTGTGTCAAGCCGGAATCATAGAGAAAATTCGCCATCTTGTACCATACGGAGACCATATATTTGAAGTCGACGAATTCCTCGGGGAAAATCTCGGGCTCACGGTGGCAGAAATCGAACTGAAAAACGAATCCGAGCCGTTCAGCAGACCTGAATGGCTCGGAGAGGAAGTCACCGGAGACCGGCGGTATTACAATTCGATGCTGGCAGCAGCTCCGTTCTCCACCTGGAAATGATGAGCGTCCCGGAGCTGCCGAGAAGACACCAATGCTATTGAGCAAAGGCGTGACGGTAACCGTCTGTCTTGTTCCACCCTCCCCTCGTGAAGTCCGGGACTTCAACCGGGGCATTGCCGTTCTCTATCGAGATGGCGGACAGTTCAGTAAGGCAGCACCACTCGGCGAGGTCGTATACATCCATGTCAAGAGGGAGACCGTTGCGCAGACAATATATCAGGCGGTAATCCATGATATAGTCCATGCCGCCGTGGCCGCCTACCTTCTTTGCAGTCGCTTCAAGTTCTTTCTGGATAGGGTGCTTGTATTTTTCCATCAGGGCGGCCTTCACATCCTCGGGCACAAAACTGTGGGATGACAGGTTCTCTATGTCGACTTTGCCTGACTTGCCGTCACCGTCTGCCGCAATGAGCTCTCCCGCAGCGGACGGGTCCACGACGAATCCCTCAATAGGATATTTGTTGGCAAAGCCCTTGGTTCCTGTCAGCTGGTAAAGGCGGTTGTATGGCCTCGGATTGACGACATCGTGCTGAATCATTATTGTCTTGCCTTTCTCCGTGCGGATCATTGTCATCGTATGGTCCCCGTTCTGAAAGTCGGGGGCAGCCTCGCCGCGGTGCTTCTCATAATACTCCTTTCCGTTGACTGCCTTGGTGTCCATTGACACAAGCACATTCATCTTGTCCCCACGGTGGATATCCATCACCTGACACACAGGTCCCAGACCATGGGTAGGGTACACGTCTCCGCGGTGGTCCCTGTTGTAAAGCAGCCTCCAGTCATGCCAGTATTCATCCCAGAATTCGTCGAGATTGTGGATATATGCGCCCTCGCCATGCAGGACCTCACCGAACAGCCCGTGCTGCGCCATATTCAGGGCAGTGAGCTCGAATGAATCATACACGCAGTTTTCAAGCTGCATGCAGTGCCTCCTTGTCCTCTCCGAGGTGTTTATCAGGTCCCAGATTTCAGCAAGGTTCATCGCGGCAGGCACTTCTATCGCCACATGCTTGCCGTGCTCCATGGCATACTTTGCGATTTCGGCATGCATGGTCCAATGCGTGGCTATATATACAAGGTCTATGTCATCCCTGTCGCACAACTGCTTCCAAACATCTTCGGAGCCATAATACAGTACAGCTTCAGGACGGCCGTGGCCGGTCACTATCTTCGCGGCTGCCTCCGCCCTGTCTTTTTCAACATCACACAGAGCTACGACTCTGGTCCCGTCTATGAGACACATCCTGGACACAGCTCCCGGACCTCTCATGCCGAGGCCGACAAATCCGATTCTTACCGTATCAAGCGGCTCAGCCGCAAAATTCAGCATATCCTCCTGTCCGGCAGGACGCTCTGGCACTTCCGTGCGGATAATGTTCTGCCCGTCGCCGCAGCAGGCGGAAATCAGAACGGCAGCCGCAACTGCAGCGGCAATCAAGAAAAATTTTCTCATGGCTTGTTGTTATTGCGTTGTTTCCTGTTATTTTATTATTGTTCCGGCGTCCAGTGCGGAAGCGGCGATGCCTGCCCATGACGCAGGGAGCGGGGCATCTATCGTCATCTCCGTCTTCTTCACCGGATGCACAAAAGTTATCCTTCTGGCATGAAGGCAGATGCCTCCGTCCGGATTGGAGCGCGGCGCACCATATTTCAGATCCCCCTTTATGACACAACCATGCCCTGCCAGCTGGCACCTTATCTGGTGATGCCGTCCTGTCAGAAGGCCCACTTCCACCAGCCAATATCTGTCAGTATGTCCCAATGTCCTGTACCTGAGCCTCGCCAACTTGGCGTCCTTGCGCGCCTCAGGATTGCCTTCATAAATATAGGACTTGTTCTGCTTCTCATTCCGGACGAGCCAGTCAGACAGTTCCGCACTGTCGGGAACCGGCCGCGAACATACGAGGGCCCAATAGAACTTATGCATGTCGCCGCTCCGGAACATGGCATTCAGCCGCTCAAGTGCCTTGGAAGTGCGGGCAAAAACAGTCACTCCGCTCACAGGCCTGTCCAGTCTGTGGGGAATCCCGAGGAAGACACAGCCTTCTTTTCCATTGCGCTTTGCGATGAATGCCCTGTAGAAATCCGCCAGAGTCTCGTCCTGTGTCATGTCTGCTTGCACTATCTCCCCGGCCCGCTTGTTGACGACAAGAAGATGATTGTCCTCATACAGTATACGGTTTTCCGCATCAGCATACTCTTTTTCTGTCAATTCCCTGTAAATCATGACATATCTGTATTATTCGTCTCTCATGTCCGGCCGAATGCCGTTTCAGGGAACAAATATATGCAATTATTTGCCGAAAAAACCAATTTTCCTCATGTCACGGACACCATTCCGGGAGCATCAGAAGCATGAATCCTGTCAGAATTCTGCCAGAAATCATGACATTTTGGCACATTTTGCCGTCAGAGCGGCAATGGCATAACATTGGATAATACCCCGGCGTCGCCCGGCAGCCCGGGTGGACAGACAACACAAATTGAAAACAAAAGAAAATAAAAAGGAAAAGATATTATGGGAAAAATTATCGGTATCGACTTGGGAACCACGAACTCATGCGTGGCAGTGATGGAAGGCAACGAGCCTACCGTCATAATAAACAATGAGGGACAGAGGACAACTCCTTCCGTAGTGGCATTCACTGACGGAGGCGAAAGGAAAATCGGAAACCCTGCAAAGAGGCAGGCCATCACCAATCCTCACAAGACTGTATTCTCCATCAAGAGATTCATGGGAGAGACATACGACCAGGTCTCCAGAGAGATTGAGAGAGTGCCGTACAAGGTCGTCAGAGGTGACAACAACACGCCGAGAGTCGACATTGACGGAAGGCTCTACACTCCGCAGGAGATTTCGGCAATGATTCTCCAGAAGATGAAAAAGACTGCCGAAGACTATCTGAGGCAGGAAGTCACCGAGGCTGTCATCACAGTCCCTGCATACTTCTCTGACTCACAGAGGCAGGCCACCAAGGAAGCCGGCAAGATTGCGGGCCTTGATGTAAAGCGTATCATCAACGAGCCTACGGCTGCGGCTCTTGCATACGGCCTTGACAAGAAGAACAAGGACATGAAGATCGCCGTATACGACCTGGGAGGCGGTACATTCGATATCTCCATCATGGAACTCGGCGACGGCGTGTTCGAAGTAAAGTCAACCAACGGAGACACACACCTCGGAGGAGACGACTTCGACCAGGTAATCATCGACTGGCTGGCTTCTGAATTTGCTGCAGAAAACGGCGGAATCGACCTCAAGAAAGACCCGATGGCTCTTCAGAGACTTAAAGAGGCTGCTGAAAAAGCCAAGATTGAGCTTTCAAGCCAGACTTCAACGGAAATCAACCTGCCTTACATCATGCCGGTGGACGGTATTCCTAAGCATCTTGTAAAGACACTGACAAGGGCCAAATTCGAGCAGCTCGCTGATGACCTCTTCCAGAGGACAATCGAGCCATGCCGCAAAGCCCTTCAGGACGCCAACCTCCAGCCGTCTGACATAGACGAAGTCCTGCTTGTGGGAGGTTCAACCCGTATCCCTGCTGTTCAGGAAATTGTGAAGAAATTCTTCGGCAAGGAGCCTAACAAGAGCGTCAACCCTGACGAGGTAGTCGCAATCGGGGCATCCATCCAGGGAGGTGTGCTTGCCGGCGATGTAAAGGATGTGCTTCTGCTTGATGTCACTCCGCTTTCACTCGGCATCGAGACCCTCGGCGGCGTAATGACCAAGCTCATCGAGTCCAACACCACAATTCCTACAAGGAAATCCGAAGTGTTCTCGACCGCAGCCGACAACCAGCCGTCAGTTGAGATCCATGTCCTTCAGGGCGAAAGGCCTATGGCAAAGGACAACAAGGAAATCGGAAGATTCCATCTTGACGGAATCGCTCCGGCTCCAAGGGGAGTTCCTCAGATTGAAGTGACATTCGACATCGATGCCAACGGTATCCTCAATGTCTCCGCAAAGGACAAGGCTACCGGCAAGGAGCAGAAGATCCGCATCGAGGCTTCATCAGGACTCAGCGAGGATGAAATCAAGAGGATGCGTGACGAGGCGAAGGCCAACGAGGCAGCCGACAAAGCCGAGAAGGAAAGAGTCGACAAGATCAACGGCGCCGATGCCCTCTGCTTCCAGACAGAGAAGAACCTCAAGGAATACGGAGACAAGATTCCTGCCGACAAGAAGTCCGCAATCGAGTCTGCCCTCAACAACCTCAAGGAGGCTGTCAAGAATCAGAACATCTCTGACATCGACAGATACAACAGCGAACTCGAGGCTGCATGGCATGCCGCATCCGAAGATATGGCAAAAGCCGCAGGCGCACAGCAGGGAGGTCCACAGAATCCTTATCAGGGAGGTCCACAGGGTCCGCAGAATGGACCTGACGACCAGGGGCCTGACGAGCAGTAATCATTGCACGACATAACCGGAGACTCTCCGGGCATCAAAGCGGACGATCCTTTGAAAGGACCGTCCGCTTTTTTTTTCAACAGGTATCAAAGTCATGATCAATAAGTGTCAAAGTCATGATAATAGGCTTCGATGATGTAATTTTCCAGACGTCGGCCGAAATCATACTGCCGGACAAAATGCCAGTAACCCCAGGAATTGTACATGTCAGCCGTATACCGGTCAATCTTCAGTTCTTCCACACTATGCTGACCGCCTATCAGGCAGAACTCAAAGTCTCCCGGCCCCTTCCCGAATACTCCGTCAAGAGCCATATATACAGTGTCATACGACTGCTGCGGATTGCTTATGGCTCCAGGGATTTCAAATGAATCCACTGCATACCCGCCGACAAGCGAATTGAGCCTGTATCTGTAACCCGTTTCACAGTCATAGATTTCCACAGGATACAGATTGTTCCAGAAATCCTCGTACCCCGGCATCGACCACCTGCTCAACGGCACATAAGTCCGTTCCACCCGGCTTGTGGCGAGTCCTGAAATGCTGATGTCCACAGAAGATATGACACTCACATACAATATTATGTCCAGAGTGTAGTACCCGCATATTTCCTGGCCGGACTGAGGATTGACGACCCTGCCTCTGAATATGTATGAGCCGTTGGCGAAGAACTCGTCGGCGGAGAGTTCTGCAGGAGGAAGAAGCGACAGATAACTCCGGCCGGTCTCCACATCCCGGAACGGTCCGGCCAGAAGCCCGGTAAATCTATCGTCGGCATTTGCCCATGTCTCCGCCATGGTTTCCCCTTCATCTTCTGCCAAAAATCTTCTGACCTCCCATTGTGCGTCCTTAAGAAGGGAGCGGTCAAGCAATATTCTGTCCGAATGCATGTCATCAGGAGCAATCTGGAAATTGTAGTATTCCCCCATATATCCCTGCCTGAGGAAAGTCTTGCTGACAGAGACACGGACTTCCGTATCGGGCATAGCTGAAAATCCATTGGCGCCATTGTGCAGCGTCAGGGTAAAATTTTCAGGTACGGTTTCGTCCGACTTCATCACCCACATCTCACCGGCGCTGAGATAATCTTCGTCTCCGTCATCCCATCCGGAAGTCGTAAACCTGAAATCAAGATAGGCTTCATACCCGTCAGGCCCCGATATCTCAATGCAGTCCATATAGTCCCAGAAAAACTCATCATAGACAGTTTCTTCCCAATGGCCGCATACCTCCTCCGGGGCAAAAAACGGCTCTGAATCAAGATAATCCCAAGCCTCATCAGCCAGATACAGCTTGAAATCAGTCTTACTCCCGCTTTCCGACAACGAGACTTCATTTATCTCGTCCGTAAACAGCATATACCTTGGATATATCCTGTTCTCAAGAACTATCTCCCCTTCCTTACGGCCCTGAATGACTTTGAGAACAGTCTTGCCCAATGCTTTTCCGTTCCATACATATACTGTGGAAACCGCCTCGTCCGGGACATAATAAAGATCATGTGAAGCCGCATGGAGCCTCATCATATTGCCACCCGAAGGAACTCCGACATGCAATGTGTCATTTCCGCATACAAGCAATACCGGGCTGTCCTCATCCGCTGTCATGAAATCAATTCTTCCCCAAGCCCTCGCATATTCAGACAAGTCTGCAGTATACTCGACGAATGCATCCGGAGAATACACTTCCACTTCACAAGACGCAGAAGCATCCACTGCCGGACAATACGCCCTTATAACCGTCAATCCCGGGGAGCATGCAGTGATATTGCCGAAGCAATCCGATGCTGCAATTTCAGGATTGTCAGATGAAAAAATCACTTCAGAATATTCCATTGCAGGGACTTTCAACACGGCAGACGCATTGACCGGAAGTTCAATCCTATGATCGGAGATCTGAAGTTCACCATCGGAAACTTCAACCCGCCACGAATCTTCATGAATGCCCGATGCCGTAGCAACAAACGGGATTTCATATCTGTGATTCCGGCGCAGTTTCCAGTCAAGTGCCAGCCAATAGTCAACTGAAGCAGCGACAAGGCCGGATGAATTTATAACTTTGCCCTTGATTCTGACGGCAGGACAATTTTCAGGCAGACTTCCGGAGAGCCGGCCATCATCAGTAACTGGCATCTCATTGGGACTTGACATATCTTCAAACAGATACAGACTCACCCTCCCGTCATCCATCAGTTCTGACAAATCGTCGTCCGTGGCATAATCACCGCTGCCCCGCAGCAGCGGTTCTGAAGAGGCCAGAAACGGAGCCATATCCATAGGTGAATTTTCCATTTCCACAGAGCAGAGCTCAAGCCGCAGGTCATCATCGCTTCTGAAACTGAGGACTACTTCCGACACCATCCGTTTCAAGACAATACCGACTTCCTCCTGTGCTGATGTCATGTCAATGACTGCCTTTCCGCACATGGGCACAGAACCTGATGATGCCATCTCTCCCACATCGGATATCCGCATGCGGAATCCGGCCAAATCATCCATACATGCCGGAGCATCAGCCTTGCCGGAATTGGCATAGGCATAAATGTAATATTGTCTCCCTGCAGGTATTCCCACATTTGTTTCAGACTGTCCGTGCATATATTCAGAATGTACAAGACTGCCGGCATCGTCATAAATGAAAATGTTGGCATCCGCAATATAGCCGTCATCGCACACGGCATCCCCCACTGCACTTCTGGTTTTATCAGCCGGACTGCCATATCCGTCAGACACAAGGCCTACCCGGACAAACCTCACGGCATCCGTTCCATTCTCCGAACACACTTCCGGAATGACTTCATCGCAGCATCCGGACAACAATGCTGCGGCAGCATATCCGGCCAGACAAAATACCCCGCGTTTCATTTCAATACAAATTCATCTGTTGACTTAATGCCGGGAATCCCGAAATATGATTCGACTATATCGCCCCTGAGCCATATCTGCCGGCCGACCAATTCCGGATGAGAAACGAGATTCAGAGCATCCCGGACATCTCCGGAAGGAAGTTCCACCGACATGCACGCATCCTTGTCCCGGACTGAAGACCTTGCCGCTATCGCAAGATTGGTTGCTGACCCGAACGGAGCCTCAAATGACATCGAAGAACGCGTAAGATCTCCGCCGACGACAAATCCGGTGACCCACACATCCTTTTCTCCGGCCATAGTCCTGGCCTGGCTGACAGAAACGGCATTTTCAGGCTCGTCTCCGGTATTTCCCTGCTCTTGGTCAATCATATAGTCCTCTTCAATCCACACCCTGGATGTATCTACTGATATCCTGATATATCCTCCGTCTGCAGCAGAAGCATCTGGGACATCTATGTTCAGTGTCAATATTTCCCGGCCTTCAAGCCATCTCGTAAGAAGAGTCCTGCTTTCATTTTCCTCATTCAGGACAAGAGAGACATTACCGGGATTGAAATACGCGATTCTTTTTTCCGAATAGCCGTACATGAGTCGTCCGTCTTCTGATGACAGGAAGAGAACGCCCTGTGGAAATCTTGTCAGAAAATCCGGATCTATCCTGAGCCTGATTCCGGAATTGACCTGGACACATTCAAGTTCAACACATACAGACCCTCCATCCGGAACGACGACACACCTGTCGTCTCCGAATACCGGAGAAGAAAAGGCCGGCGATAAAAATTCCGAAGACCTGACAGATATGTCATAGCTTCCGGGAGGTACCTCAAAAACTTCAGGAGAAGCCCCATAGAGCCCAGAATAGACAACATCTCCGTCTTCATCTGAAACATTCAGGATAAAATCATTCGTGTCAGGCATACCGGAAAGTGTCCGTGTGGAATTGTACCAGCTGTCAGAAAAAGTCAGCCGGATGAATGCAGGGCTGCCTGCCGAAGCGACATTGCGCTCACATGACATCGTCATGAGCTGGAACAAGGTGATTGCCGCCGGGCACAATATCCCGGACACTGTCTTGAAAATCTTTCTTCTCATATCTGTCTCCACATTTTATCGGACACCCACCACGGATGCCCCGATACAAATGTAGGTTCATGAAATTTATGCCGCTCCGCCGGAGAAATGATTTTTCTGATTTTTTAATTAATAATTTCTGAATTTTTAATTTGATAATTTTTTTTAATGTTTGGCCACAAAAAATTCACGGGGCAACCATCGGAATGGTCACCCCGCTACTAAACTTAACCTAAACTTAAACTATGAAAAACTTCACGGCGAAGATAGTGAATTTTTCCTGCCGTTCAAGTCAAATCCGACGAATCTTTGCATAATTCAGCATGAGTATCTTCTCGCCATAGTCATCAAAGGATATTTTTGCCTTCAGACTGGACTTGTCACCCGATATAGCCACTATGGTTCCGTACCCGAAGCGGTTATGCTCGACCCGCTGTCCTTCACAAAGTTCAAGCACAGGAGTCGGAATAAAATCAACATCCGGAACCCGCTTGGGAACAGGCCTTGATACCGGTGCCGGCTTGTGGGCGGAAGACACAGTGTTGCGAGAAGAAGACACTCCTGACAGTCTCTTTTCCATACGCGCATGCCGCGCCCAGGATTCATCCGAAGCCGGCTCCGCATGCCTTTCGGACATGGATGACTTCAGCGGCAGAGGATTCATTATATACCTGCTGTCAATCTCTCTTATAAAACGGCTCGGAGAGTTCGACTCATGCTTGCCGTTGCGCATTCTGGTTGCCGCAAATGACAGCCATACTGCTTTTTCGGCCCTGGTGACAGCGACATAGAACAGACGCCTCTCCTCTTCGATGTCCGCTTCTGACGCAAGAAGGCCCCCGGAAGGGAAAAGATTCTCCTCCATGCCCGCCACGAACACATAAGGGAACTCAAGGCCCTTTGACGAGTGTACTGTCATCAGAGCTATCCTGTTGGTGCTGTCCTCGTCGTCAGTCATGTCCACCGCACTCAGAAGAGACACATTTTCCAGATAGTCACTGAGCGTCACTGCCGGCAGGTCACAATCCTCGGGACCTTTGCCGTCCTCAATGGTTCCGTCAGCCTGCATCTCCTCGAAATATTCATTCTTCTTTTCTTCCCCAAATGTGCTCACGCTGTCAAGGAGTTCCTCAACATTCGACAAGCGCGACTGACCTTCTATGCTCGTGTCTTCTTTCAGGGCAGGCAGAAGTCCGGATTCCATGGCTATCGCAGATGCCGCCGGATATGCATCCCCGGATACAGCCTTGGAGTTGAATGCCGATATCATATTGCAGAAGGCGGCAATCCTGGATATTGCAGCCTGCTTCAGTCCGTATGTCTCCAGACCTGGGGCAAGACCTGCAGCATGAAGCGAACATCCCTTGTCCGATGCCGCAGCCGCCAGGGCGGCAAGAGAAGTGTCTCCGATTCCACGCAGAGGCTTGTTCACAATGCGCTTGAACGACTCGTCGTCATTCGGATTGACGGAAAGCTTGAAATATGCCATCATGTCCTTGACCTCAGCCCTATCGTAAAACGAATGTCCGGAGAAAATGACATACGGCAGATTGCGCCTCCGCAGGGCCTCTTCAAGGGCCCGGGACTGGGAATTGGTGCGATATAGAATTGCAAAATCCTGATACTGTGCATGTTCCACTTGTATTTCCGACACGATGGAAGATGATATCAGATATGCTTCCTCCTGTTCCGTGTAGGCATTGAGCAACTGAATCTTGCGGCCTTCCTCGCCTTCAGAATAGCATGTCTTCGGGATTCGGGAAGTATTCTTTGCTATGAGGGAATTCGCGGCATCGACAATTGTCCGTGTCGACCTGTAGTTCTGCTCAAGGCGGAAAAGACTGCAGTCCGGATAGTCTTTCTTGAAATTCAGTATATTTTCTATTTTCGCTCCCCGGAATGCATATATTGACTGAGAGTCATCCCCCACGACACAGATGTTGCGATGCCGGCCGCTGAGCTTCCTGAGAATGTTGTACTGGGCAAAATTGGTATCCTGGTACTCGTCCACCATGATATATGAAAATCTGCCGGAAATATCTTCAAGGGCTTCCTTGTTGTCCCGAAGCAATATATTCATGTTCAGCAGAATATCATCAAAATCCATGACGCCGGACTGTCTGCACTTTTTCGCATACAGCAGATATATGTCACCTATCCTCGGCTTCTTGCGCGCAGCGTCATTCTGCATTATTTCCGGTTTTGACACATATGCCTCTGCCGTATAAAGATTGTTCTTGGCAATGGATATCCGTGAAAGCACCTCTTTCGGCTTGTAGACCTTCTCGTCCAGCTGGAGTTCCTTTACGCATGCCTTTATTGCACTCACAGAATCGCTTGTGTCATAAATCGTAAAGCCGGAAGGATATCCGAGGCTTTCGGCATATTCCCTCAGGAACCTGATGAAAACGGAATGGAATGTTCCCATGAACAGTTTCCTGGCCTTCCTCTCCCCCACCATCACGGCAATCCTCTCCTTCATCTCGGAGGCAGCTTTCTTTGTGAATGTCAACGCCATGACGCGCTCCGGAGGACATCCCTGCCCAAGAATATAGGCAATGCGGCTGGTCAATACCCGCGTCTTGCCGGAACCCGCTCCCGCCACTATCAGAACCGGACCTTCAGTGCAGACAACAGCCTGTCTCTGCCCTCTGTTCAGCCCCTCTAAAATCACACTTTCAATGTTTTCCATAATGGGCGCGAAAATACAAAAAAAATGACTATATTCGCGGCGGTTTCCAGAAAATACACAAAACAGTTTTTATAATGTCAAACAACATCGATTTGAAAAAGGGTCTGAACATTCCTATTTCAGGAATTGCCGGCCTCAAGACCAGAAAGGCGATTGTGCCTGACGTTGTCGCTGTCAAACCGACTGATTTCCGTGGCCTTAAGCCTAAGCTTCTGGTCAGGGAAGGCGACAAGGTCCTCGCAGGATCTCCTGTACTGGCTGACAAGGAGTCGCCTGACATTCTCTTCACTTCTCCGGTAAGCGGAACAGTGGCTGCAGTTGTCAGAGGCGACAAGAGAAAGTTGCTTGAAGTCCGCATAAAGGCGGATGCATCCCAGGAATATCTGGACTTTGCTGTCGGAAATGTATCTTCCCTCGACGCGACCCAGATCAAATCCCTTCTGATGAAAAGCGGGCTCTGGCCTGCCCTCATCCAGAGGCCTTACGGCATCGTTGCCAATCCTGCAATACAGCCGAAGGCCATTTTTGTTTCCGCATTCTCGACAGCGCCTCTTGCTGCAGACACGGAATACATTCTGAAGGATGAGTTCGCAAATCTCCAGACAGCAGTGAACGCACTCGCCAAACTTACTGACGGGAAAGTGCATGTTTCGCTCAACTCGGCAAATGCCAGCGGTTCAGTTTTCCATAAACTTGAGAACGTCGTCTTCCATTCATTCAGCGGCAAACATCCTGCAGGAAACGTCGGAGTGCAGATTCATCATATCTCACCGATAATGAAGGGGGACACAGTATGGACAGTTTCCCCTGCAATGCTCGCCGCCATCGGAAGATTCCTCAACACAGGGAAATATGACATGACCAGACTGATTGCGGTGACCGGACCGAAGGCAATCGAACCATCCTATGTCAAGGGACTTCCGGGCATATCGATGAAAGACATCAGCGAGTTCTACGGCAATTCAGCCTCCGGCATCCGTTTCATCAGCGGGGATGTACTCACTGGTGAAAATGTCGGGGAGGACGGATTCCTCGGCTTCTTTGACACTCAGATTACCCTGATCAAGGAAGGCAATGAGCATGAACTTCTCGGATGGGCAAAACCATTCAGGACAAAACTGTTCAGCACTTCGCACACATATTTCTCATGGCTTACTCCGAACAAGAAATATGACATGGACACCAACCTCCACGGAGGCCCGCGCGCATTCGTGATGTCCGATGTATATTCAAAGGTACTGCCTATGGACATATATCCTGTATATCTCACGAAGGCATGCCTTGCCGGAGACATCGACAAGATGGAGGAATTCGGAATATATGAAGTGCTGGAGGAAGACCTCGCTCTCTGTGAATATGTATGTCCTTCCAAGATTGAGATCCAGTCAATCATTGCGGACGGCATCGCCCTTATGATGAAAGAAATGGCTTAAAAGAAGAAAGTTATGAGAAAATTTATCGACAAAATAAAGCCGTCCTTTGAAAAAGGTGGAAAATTCGGATTCCTTCATTCGACTTTCGATGCCTTCGAGTCATTCCTTTATGTGCCTGACACAGTGACCAGAAGAGGCTCCCATGTCAGGGACTGCGTCGATTTGAAAAGAATCATGATCATAATGGTGCTGGCACTCGTGCCTGCCATGCTCTTCGGAATATGGAACACCGGCTACCAGCACAGCGTCGCCTTCGGTCTGAACGACTGGGGCTTCTGGAACATGGTGGGCTACGGACTTGTCAAAGTCATTCCGCTCTACCTTGTCTCTTATATTGTAGGTCTCGCCATTGAATTCATATCCGCACAGATACGCGGCCATGAAGTGAACGAAGGCTATCTCGTCTCAGGTATGATCATACCTCTGATTGTTCCTGCCGATGTTCCTCTCTGGATGCTTGCAATTGCCGTCGCTTTCGCCGTAATCCTCGGCAAAGAAGTGTTCGGAGGCACAGGAATGAACATCTGGAACCCGGCTCTGCTCGCCAGGGCATTCCTCTTCTTCTCATATCCGAGCATGATGTCAGGCGACACAATCTGGACATCAGGCGTCACCAGATATCTTGCAGAAGGAAAGGCCTATGCATGCGGGAACGGACTCGTGGACGGATTCTCCGGAGCCACACCTCTTGCCCATCCTTCAGTTGAAGGTCTTCAGGCAGCAGGGACAAATGTATGGGACCTCATTTCCGGCGTCATCCCGGGATGCGTCGGTGAGACATCCGTAATAGCCATCCTCATCGGTGCGGCCATACTCATCTGGACCGGTGTCGCCAGCTGGAAAATCATGCTTTCTTCAGTAGTCGGAGGCCTTGCAATAGGTTACCTCGGACAGGCAGTCGGCGTGACAGACCTTCCGGGCTACTATCAGCTGCTGATGGGAGGTTTCGCATTCGGAACGGTATTCATGGCCACTGACCCTGTGACTTCCGCCCAGACAGAAACAGGAAAATGGATCTACGGATTCCTGGTGGGAGCACTTGCCGTGACAGTCAGAATGTTCAATCCGGGTTATCCTGAGGGCATGATGCTGGCAATCCTTCTGATGAATACATTTGCTCCGCTCATTGACCACTATGTCATACAGGCATCAATGAGCAGAAGGGCAAAGAAAATCAAAACCGCTTAATATAATAGGTATGAACACAAACGGCAATACATATACGGTGATCTATTCTACCGTTCTTGTCATCCTTGTCGCCGCCATCCTTGCCTTCGTGGCAATGAGCCTGCAGGACAAGCAGAACGAGAACATCAAGATTGAGACCATAACAAAAGTGCTCAGCGCCGCCGCTCAGTCAGACGAGGCTCTCACTATCGACGAGACGACCGATGTCCTGGCCATGTATGCGGAGAAAATCACTGACGCATTCAATGTAGACGGACTCGGCAATGTAAAAGAGCATCTCAACATGGGCAAGGAAAATGTCCGTGACATCAAAGTTCCGTCCACTGCAGACCTTAAGAAGCAGAATGACATCCTGAAGAAAATCGCAGATGCCAAGGATGAGGCTTCCAAAGCCGCTCTGCTTGAATCTCTTGACCTCCCTGTATTCGTATTCGACATAAACGGCAAGGCAGTAACTGTCGTTCCTTGCTACGGTGCAGGACTCTGGGGCCCGATCTGGGGCTATATCGCACTCGCTGAAGACGGAAAGACCATTGTCGGAGCCATCTTCGACCACAAGGGAGAAACTCCGGGACTGGGCGCCAAGATAGCTGAAGCCCCGTTCTACACATCATTCCAGGGGAAGGCTTTCGGAACCGGCGAAAAAGTCTTTGCCGTTGAAAAGGGAAAGCATGAAGATGACCCGGCCTGTGTAGATGCAATCAGCGGAGCTACCATCACCTCTCAGGCCCTCGGAAAAGGAATTAATCTCTGGGCGACATACTATCAGCCGTACCTGATGACAATGCAGGCAGCTGAAGAAGTCCCTGCCGATTCCCAGGATGCATGCCAGGCCAATCCAGAAACAACTCAAACAGTGGAGGAGTAAACAATGAAAGACATCAACTTTAAAGAAGTACTTCTGAAGCCTATATTCAAGGGCAATCCTGTGACTGTCCTTGTGCTCGGCATCTGCTCTTCCCTGGCAGTCACCGTACAGCTCAAGGGAGCATTCGTCATGGCACTGTCCGTAATCGTCGTGACCGGACTTTCAAGCTTCGTCGTATCCATTATAAGGAATTCCATTCCTAACAGAATACGTATCATCGTGCAGCTCGTGGTAGTTGCCCTCATGGTAATCCTTGTCGACCAGTTCCTCAAGGCATACTCATACAGCATAAGCAAGACACTGTCCGTGTATGTCGGGCTCATCATCACCAACTGTATCGTGATGGGACGCATCGAGGCATACGCGCTCGGCAACAAGCCGATACCGTCACTCCTTGACGGTCTGGCCAACGGCGCCGGATACGGGCTCATACTCATTGTCCTCGCATTCTTCCGCGAGCTTCTCGGATCAGGCACATTGTTCGGATACCGCATTATCCCGCAGTCATTCTATGACGCCGGTTATATGGACAACGGACTTGTGATTCTTCCTCCGATGGCACTCATCCTCCTCGGACTGATTGTATGGATTCAGAGAAGCATCCAGAAAGACCTGCAGGAAAAATAACTCTAAACTCAAATCGAAATGGAATATTTAAGCTTGTTCGTAAAGTCAATATTCATTGACAACATGATATTCGCCTACTTCCTGGGCATGTGCTCATATCTGGCGGTATCCAAAAGTGTGAAGACAGCTACCGGTTTGGGTATTGCAGTGATCTTCGTGCTTCTCGTGACCCTTCCTATAAACTACCTGCTCAATGAGCATGTGCTGAAGGCAGGAGCCCTCGCGTGGGCAGGACTTCCGGATGTGGACCTCAGCTTCCTGAGCTTCATAATCTTCATCGCAGTGGTTGCGGCCATCACACAGATAGTGGAAATGGTGGTGGAGAAATTCACCCCGACACTGTATTCTCAGCTGGGAATCTTCCTTCCGCTCATCGCCGTGAACTGCGCCATCCTCGGAGGCTCTCTCTTCATGCAGGAAAGGGATTTCGTCAATGTCGGTGAGGCTACAGTATATGCACTCGGTTCTGGAATCGGCTGGTTCCTTGCAATCGTAACCCTCGCTGCAATAAGGGAAAAGATGGCATACTCGAATGTACCTGATGCCCTCAAGGGTCTTGGAATCACATTCATCACAGTAGGGCTCATGGCTATTTCATTCATGACATTCATGGGCATTCAACTTTAAAACAGGAGGAAAAAATGTTAACGACAATAATATCAGGCGTAATAACCATTGTGGTCATTACCATATTGCTTGTGGCAGTGCTCCTGGCCGTGAAAATCTGGCTCACTCCTGCAGGTAAAGTAAAAATCAGCATCAACGACGGCAAAAAGGAAATCGAAGTCACTCCGGGCTCGTCATTGCTCAGCACACTTGCAGAACAGAAGATATTCCTGTCTTCCGCCTGCGGAGGAAAAGGAAGCTGCGGCCAGTGCAAATGTCAGGTGCTTGAAGGCGGCGGAACAATCCTGCCGACGGAAGTGGGCTTCTTCAACAGGAAGCAGATCAACAACCACTGGAGACTCGGATGCCAGGTAAAAGTCAAGGAAGACATGAAAATCGTTGTCTCCGAATCTGCCCTGAGCGTAAAGAAATGGGAATGTGAAGTCGTTTCCAACCACAATGTGGCGACCTTCATCAAGGAATTTGTTGTCAAACTCCCTGAAGGCGAGCACCTTCACTTCAGGTCAGGAGGATATATCCAGGTTGATGTGCCAGCCTGCACAGTGGACTACAAAAATATTGACGTGGACCCTGAATACAGGGAAGACTGGGAAAAGATGGGCGTGTTCGACCTGAAGATGGTCAATCCGGAGCCGACCCTCAGGGCATACTCCATGGCCTGCTATCCGGCTGAAGGCGACATCATCAAGTTGAATGTCCGCATAGCAACCCCGCCTATAGACCGCGCAACGAGGAAGTTCCTGCCGGTAAATCCGGGAGTATGTTCATCCTACATCTATTCCCTCAAGCCGGGTGACAAGGTGACAATTTCCGGCCCATACGGAGAATTCTTCCTTCCGGACAACCTTCCTGCAGATCAGGAACTCATATTCGTCGGAGGCGGTGCAGGTATGGCCCCTATGAGAAGCCACATCATGCATCTCTTCAAGACAGAGAAGACCACAAGGAAAGTGAACTTCTTCTATGGAGCCCGCAGCCTCAAGGAAGCCTTCTATCTTGAAGACTACCATGAGCTTGAAAAGGAATTCCCGAACTTCAAGTTCCATCTTGCCCTTGACAGGCCGGACCCTGAGGCAGATGCTAAGCATGTTGCCTACACGGCGGGATTCGTCCACAATGTGCTCTATGAGACTTATCTGAAGAACCATGAGGCTCCTGAGGACTGCCTCTACCTGATGTGCGGCCCTCCTATGATGTCTGCATCGGTAGTCAATCTCCTTGACAGCCTCGGAGTACAGCCGGAGAATATCCTCTACGACAACTTCGGAGCATAGTCCGTAAGACTTTCTCAGGACTGTTTTAGTAATCCTGAAATATACAGAGACGGGATGTGCGCGGCACATCCCGTCTCTCTTTTATTAAATCAGAAAAAAGCCGTCAAGATATCACTCCGCATAACTGAGAAGAATCGTGCGGACATGATCAGACACTTTCTTGGCTGCATCTGAAGTCGTCTCAAGATTCTCGGCGATATTCTTGTATTTCATAAGTTCTATCGGATTCTTTTCATTCTGGAAAATATCCCCGATAAATTCCTCATACGAGTCGTCTGCAGCATGCTCAAGCTCGGAAATTCTCTCGCACTGGAGAGACAGGGCCGAGAAATTGGCCTTGATGTCCCCGAACATGGATATTATCTCTTTAAGAGCATCAGCCTCTGATTCGATATATTGTGCCAGTTCAAGAAGCTGCGGAGCGATTTTTTCCGGCAGGTACAGCAATACTGATTTGGCAGAACCGTTGATATTGTCCAGAAAATCATCAATATACATTGCTATTGTCTGGAGATGGTCACGGCCGATGGGAGTAATGATATTTTCATACAATTCACCATAAAATTCCGTAAGCATTGCATCGCCCTGCACTTCACACATCTTGATTTCCTTCTCCAGCCTGCGCCATTCAGCCCTGTCAACAGTTTTCATCATTGCAACCAGTGCCGACGAAGCCTGCTTTATATAACCTGCCTGACGGGAAAATATCGGAACAAAATGAGTTTTTGAAGATGAGAATCTTCTGAAATATCTTAGAAATTTCATGCCTTTCCGGAATAATGTTTATAACTGTTGACTATTTTCTTATAATGACATTCTCAGGTGCGGACATCACACAATGTTCCTGAATCTGTCGGGAATCTTAACGACAATGTCCATATTGAGCATTGCCGGCTTGTTCAACGCATACGGAGGCCGGATAAATGTCTGCATCGTCCGCGCCGCCGCAGTCCACCTGTCCCAGTCCCTTGCCTTTCTCCGGCTGACAAGATTGATAGTGCGGGCACGCTTGGCAAGATGACGGCTCCATCCGCCGGCAATCCTGTCCTTGTCCCTGAATCTGTCTTCTATCCTCTTGAGATCCAGATAGCCGAAATGAAAAAGATACAATCCCTCGGCAATATGGAAATTATGTCCTTTGATCCGATGAAATCCTGATCCCCAGCGGAGAGGACGTGCCATCACCGACGGTTTCGTATATCTCGTACCGAGCAAGGCATAGCTGCGTTGATTCAGGAATGGCCTTGAGGAATCAATCACACCTTCACAGGAAATGTTCTGCCCCACATCGATTCCAAGTCCTGAGACAGATGAGCGGCAGTCCAGAGCACTCAGATATTCAGCAAGTCCCATCCCGAGCTTCGGGTCAACAATAAGAAATTCATCGGCATCCGTGCCTATTACCATGTCATATCCGGAAAACAACTCCGCCGCCTGATCCGACAGGAACTCAAGACGCCTCCGGTCAAGCTCCACCACCTTGCCCTGAATCTTGTCACAGGCAGTGACATGCACTCCAGGACACCAGTCCGGCAAAGGCTGGTCCTTGCCGTCAAGAAATACATAAAGATTCTCCATGCCAAGTTCCTTCCCATAGTATGAAACCCACTTGCGAAGGAAGAATTCATCGTTCCTTGCCATGGTCAAAGCACATATTTTCTTATTAGCCATATAATTACAATATCACATCATGAATCGTGCGCAGTTGTCAGGCATCTTTTTCAAATTTAGGACAAATTTTCTTCAAAAAAGAGAAAAGATGACAAAAAAGAAAAAATCATTTTCAAAAAGAGAAAAACTTTATGTTTTTATTTTGAAATATGACAATACATAAAATATTCCGCCATAGATTTGCCGGCACAAACGCGGAGAGAGACATTGACAGGGAGACACGACTATGACAGACACCGAAAGACATACGACAAAAGACCGGAAGTTCTTTTTACAATTCTTCTTAAATCGCAACATTCTGTTTGCATACGCCTTGCTTATTCTCCTTCCGGTCTTTTTTTCATGCGACTATGGTTCACTGCTCTCATCGGAAGGGAGTTTCCCGGAAACCTCCGGCAATGAATACCGGACATCCGTCAAAGTTCGGCTGAGGAATGTATCAGACAGCATCTGCGGGCCGTCAATTATTGACATTTTTGTCTTCAATAATGACGGGCTTGGCCGGCTGGACTCCTATCAGAGGATTGAAGCATGTCTGACTGACAAGATTCCGGCGGCTTCACGCATGGGAGACAAAATACTGGCTGTAATAGCCAATTCAGGGAAGGACGCCTCGGACTGGGCCGAAGTCAATTCCATTGCCGGCCTATATGACACAATGTCCGACATAGCTGACGAAAATCCGGCATCGCCGCTAATGTGCGGAATCGCGGATGTAAGCATGGGATCGGAACAGGAATGTACCATAGAGATGGCTCCGCTGCTTGCATCGGTCTGCCTGAAGTCAATACGATGCGACTTCAGCGGCCGGCCATATGCCGGAGCCCCGCTTACGGATGTCAGGGCATATCTCATAAATGTCAGCGCCCAAGTCCCTCTGTTCCGGCAGGATGATTTCATACCGGCTGAAATCATCAACGCCGCAGGACTGTCCGATTATGACATGGGCAGGATGCTACACCCGGAAATGCTGTTCAGCCGGATAGAAAATCCAATAGGCCCAGATGCAGTCAGTCCCGGCATAAATCTGTACTGCTACCCGAATACAAGCAGAGAGGAAAGCATCGGCTCTCCGTATACAAGACTGGTAATCGAGGGTAAAATTCTCGGGAAAACATTCTATTATCCGATAAACATAAACAGAAATTCAGGGAATCAGAACCGGACTGGCGACGGGATATCCAGAAGTTGCAGATATGTGTTTGATGTGACAATCACGAGATGCGGGACAAATGACCCGGATATTCCGGCAGACCCGTCAATGATAAAGATCAACATGATGCCTGAGCCTTGGGAAGAAATTGATGAAGACAGGATTGATTTCTGAAAATTACATAGATGCTATTATACAAAAGAAATTGCATGATATGGGTAAACTTATTGTACGAATTATGTCGGTCTTGGCTGCGGCAGCCGTCATGCCGATATCCGGATGTGAAAAGCATCAGGACGGGGCAAGCATTTCACGGGACACGGAGACAGCAAGAATAATTGCCATACCTGGCAATGACATGCCGTGGACCAGATCGGAAGATCCGGACGAGAATATAATAACAGACATCAATATATTCATTTTCAACGCCGGAGGCATACTTGAAGAAAACATTTATGCCGACATATCGGATTTCAGCAGGACTGAAGAAGGATATGCACATGAGACATGCCTGCTGAGAGATACCGGATATTCAATATATGTCTGCGCAAATACCGGCTATAAGATTGATGCCGGAAATCTTGATGAACTGAAATCATTCAGGTATTATCTTGTATATCCGGACGACTACCGGACAGGAATACCGATGAGCGGATGGGCTGAAAACATCACAGTTCCGGATGACGGCATCATAAGAATACCGCTTGAGAGGCTTATGAGCAAGATTTCATTAAGCATTGACAGGAGCGAATTGTCTGACAATGTTGAATTTCATGTCAGAAAAGTTGAAATAGGCGGATGTCCAAAATCAGTGACGCCATTCCGGGAGAGCCGCGCGGAGACGGAAGATGATGTTTTTCTGCAGGGATTCAGCAAAGAGGATGACGCCGTAGCTCCGCTGAATGATGATGTCGGATATGGGAAGAGCGGACAAATCAGTGTATATATGCTTGAAAATATGCATGGTGACCTGCTTGCTGATGACATCGGAGATGACGAAAAAGTCTTTGAAGACGGCAATCCGCACACTGAAGTCTGCTCATATATTGAAATTGAAGCCGACTATCTGTCAGACGAGGCATATACATTGCCAGGGGAAAGCCTGATATACAGATTTTATCTCGGGGAAAGCAACGGAAATTTCGATGTCCGCAGGAACAGGCACTACAATTTCTGCGTAACACCGCATGACGACGGGCTTGGCGATGACAGCTGGAGAATTGACAAAAGCGCCATAAGAAAATTGATTTCTGAAATCAGGCTTTCATACAGTGAGCTGGAAATGACTTATATGAACGAGACTATTCGCCTTGAGGCATTCACATATCCTGAAGATGCCGCCGACAATGATGTCATTTGGGAATCAGATGACACAAGCATAGCGAGAATTTCTCAAGACGGCACGGTAACAGCATCCGGTGAAGGGGAATGCACTATCCGCTGCTCTGCGGCAGACGGAAGCGGGATATATGCTGAATGCAGGATATCAGTCCGGTTTTCACCATATTATATGAAAATTTATCCCGGGAATTTCATCAGGGGGAAAAGGGGGGAAACAATTCATGTCAGATGTGAATACTTTCCGCCTTCGGCATCCTTTGACATCGGAGAAGACTATCTTGAGACAGACAGGGAAAGAGGGATATACGACTACAGGATTGATGATGACGGCAATGGTGTTGTCCTTAACCTCAAGGACAATGGGTCGGGACTTATTTATATGGAAACCGGATATCCTTTGAGTCAGAGCGAAATGATTGTAATTGTTGTAGACTAGCATCAAAACCATTATATTTACGGACTATTTCTGAATTTCCTGCTGTTGTGGGACAACTGGCTATACTTGCAGACATGAACAATTTTCCTATAGACGCAATAATAACCTGGGTCGACGGAAATGACCCTGTGCACAAGGCAAAGAGAAGGTCATATATTTCCTGCGCAGAAGAAGACAAATCCGATGATATAGGAGGAGAAACAAGATTCATGTCTTCAGGGGAGATTGTCTGCTGCGTAGGTTCAATCCTCAGGTACGCGCCGTTCGTGAGAAAAATATTCATCGTGACGGACTCTCAGCGGCCACGGCTCGATAATTTCATTGCCTCCAATTTTCCTTCGTCACAGACAACGGTAGAAATCGTTGACCACAGAGAGATATTCGGGGGATATGAGGATTTTCTTCCGACATTCAACAGTCTGTCCATAGAGACTATGCTGTACAGGATTCCAGGACTGAGCGAACATTATGTATATTTCAATGACGATGTATTCATAATGTCCGATGTCTGTCCCGCAGACTGGTTCGAAGGAGACAAGGCAATATGTTTCGGCAGAAGATATCCGGCGGCTCTTGCAAGAGTGCTGAAGGCAATCAAGCCGAAAATAAACGGGCATAAGCCGTTCGGGCACAAAGACGCCATGCTGAATGCAGCTGACATACTCGGCAGCAGATGGTTCTGGAAGACGCCACACTCTCCTCTTCCGCTGAAAAAAAGCTGGTTTGAGAAGTTCTATGCCGGCAGGCCGGAGCTTGTCGGAAGAAATGCCCGCTTCCGCTTCCGTGAGCCGACTCAGTTCAATCCGCAGTCGCTCTTCTATATAGGAGCCGTCGCCGGAGGAGAATGTGTCGTGAAGCCCGAAAAAGGGAAGACACTTTTCATAAAATCAGGAAAAGAAGGATATATGGAAAGAAAACTTCATGAAGCAGAAACAGGACAATACAGATATGGATGCATCAATTCTCTTGACAAGGCAACTGAAGCCGACAGAGAACTGTTCTTCCGATGGTTCAGAGAAAAACTTAAAATAGCAGAACAATGATTCCTATTGATGCAGTCATAACCTGGGTAGACGGGAACGATCCTGTCCTAAAGAAGAAACGGGACAGCTGGCTTACGGAGAAACATGAAGACAAGTCAGAGGACATCGCCGGCCCGTCAAGATACTCTTCGTCAGGAGAGCTTTTTTTCTGCGTGGCATCAATCCTGAAATTCGCCCCATTCATCAGGCGGATATTCATTGTCACCGACGGCCAGGACCCTCATCTTGACAACTTTATACGGCGGAACTTTCCTGATACGGAAACAGAAATCCGGATTATAGACCACACTGACATATTCAGGGGATATGAGCAATATCTTCCGACATTCAACAGCCTGGCCATTGAGACCATGCTGTACAGGATACCGGATCTGAGCGAATATTTCATCTACTTCAATGATGATCTGTTCCTGACATCACCGGTGACCGAGGATGACTTTGTCCATGAAGGCAAGACTGTTGCATATGGTTATATGCATCTTACATCAACAGCATGGGCATGCAGACTGCTCGGGAGACTGAAAAGACACAGTACCTTCAAGTTCAGGGACAGCATGCTGAATGCCGCACTCATTGCAGGAGGCCGTGCGTCATGGAAATTCATCCGGATATCCCATACTCCGCATGTATTGAGAAAAAGCATCTGCGAGAAATTCTATGCCGGGCATCCGGACATGATGCTGAGGAACATACGGCATAAATTCCGGGACAAGGAACAGTTCAATCCACAGACTCTTTTCCACACCATGTCATATTACGGTGGGCAATGTATCCTGCGCAGTGAGAAGAATGTGCTTATTTACCTGCATTCTTCAGCAGAAAGAGAGGAACAGACCAGAAAAGACATTGACAATCTCAGAAGCAGCAGAGAAGCACATTTCTGCTGCATCAATTCTTTCGGAGAAGCCACACAAGAACAGAAGAAAGAACTGGTCTCATGTATTGGAGACAGACTCGGGATTGACTTCAGCAATGAATTTGGAACAGAATTTGAGGGACAAAGGCCCCGGTAATGAGAAACAGCACCAAATATTCCATTGCACTCAACCTGCTTTCGGCAGCTGCGCGCCTGCCGCTGTGCATTATGTATGCACTAAGCGACATGGCATATTTTATTGTATATTATATTGTCAGATACAGGCGTGAGACAGTAAGGCAGAATCTTGAACTCATCTTCGGGAAAGATGACAGGAAAAAAATCATCAGGATTGAAAAGAAGTTCTACAGACATCTTTGTGACTGTATTGTCGAGACTGTCAAGCTCCTGCATATCTCAGACAAAGAAATAGACAGACGCGTTGAAGTCACCAACGGTGAATACATCGACGAAATCATCAGATCCGGCCATTCCGTCGTGCTGTTCCTCGGACATTACGGCAACTGGGAATGGGTACAGGCCATCATCCACCATTTCAAGGAGCCGCTTGTCGGAGGTCAGGTATACAAGACCCTGCATGATGAGGTGATGGACAAGATAATGCTGAAAATCCGCTCAAGATTCGGTCTGGAATGCATACCCCAGGAAAAAGCCGTACGCCGGCTTCTTGAAATAGTCCGGAACGGACAGGAATTTGTCATCGGTTTCATCTCAGACCAGAGGCCGTCAGGAAAAATCCTCAGGCACTGGACAGATTTTCTGGGACAGGATACGCCGTATGTAGTCGGAGGTGAGACAATAGGCAATCATGTAGACGCAAGATTCGTCTACCTTGAGATGGAAAAGACTGGAAGAGGCCATTACCGCCTGACATTCCTCCCGATTGAACCTGACCCGGAAGACAAGGGACCGGACCCGTACACACGGGAATTCATGAAAATGCTTGAAAAGACCATAATGAGGGCCCCGGAATACTGGCTGTGGTCACACAAGCGATGGAAAAGGAAACGCATACCGATGCAATAACCGCAGCGGACAATCACTTCAGATATCTGGCAGTATAGGTATCCGCCTTGCCGATGAGGTCTTCCGGAGTGCCCTCAAACACGACACGCCCGCCGTCATCGCCTGCATCAGGACCGAGATCAATGACCCAGTCGGCGGCATGTATTACATCAGGATTGTGTTCCACGACAACTATCGAATGCCCTTTGGCAATAAGCCTGTCAAATGACTTGAGCAATTTCTCCACATCATAGAAATGCAACCCTGTCGTAGGCTCGTCAAAAATGAACATAATGCGGTGTTCCCTCGCTTTGGAAGAAGCCTCATTCATCGAAAGGAAATATGCCAGTTTTATTCTCTGGCTTTCGCCGCCGCTCAATGTACTGCTGCTCTGGCCGAGCTTTATATAAGACAGTCCCACATCAACAAGAGGCTGAAGCCGTTCTGCTATTCTTTTTGCCGCCGGGTCGTTCTGGGAAGAAAAGAATGCTATCGCCTCATCGACACTCATGTTCAGGATATCGTCAATATTCTTGCCTTTGTAGCGGACTTCCAATATGTCCGGCTTGAATCTCTTGCCGCCGCAGGCCTCGCATACCATGGTCACATCCGCCATGAACTGCATACCTATCTTGACAAAGCCTTCTCCCTGGCATTCAGGACATCGGCCTCCGTCCATATTGAACGAGAAGTGCGACGGGGTATAGCCGTTCAACTTGGCATACGGCTGGTCAGAAAGGAGTTTTCTGATGTCATCATAGACTTTCAGATATGTCACGGCATTGGAACGCGAGCTCTTGCCTATCGGATTCTGGTCCACATATTCCACCTGTGCTATCCTGTCCAGATTGCCGGACAGCCCTCTGAATGTACCCGGGGCAGAACCGGTATGATTGATGTGCCGGAACATGGCAGGATACAGGATGTCCCCTACCAGCGAAGACTTTCCGCTGCCGCTTACTCCTGTCACGACTGTCAGGACACCGAGCGGGAAACGCACATCCACATCCTTCAGATTATGCTCCATCGCCCCTTCCACGGTGATTGAATATGTCCAGGACCGCGTCTTTCTGACATACCGCTGCCTCTTCCCTGTAAGATATTGGAGAGTCAGGGAGCGTGACACGGTCTCTTCATCAGGAGTCCCCAGAAGCCTGCCGCAGAATACAATCTCTCCCCCGTTGATGCCGGCATACGGGCCCATGTCTATCAGCATGTCGGCAGCCCGCATTATCTCCTCGTCATGCTCCACTACCACCACAGTGTTCCCTATGTCGCGGAGTTTCTTCAGTACGGCGATGAGTCGGTCCGTATCACGCGGATGCAGCCCGATGCTCGGCTCGTCAAGTATATACAGCGACCCGACAAGGGAACTTCCGAGTGCCGTGACCAGGTTGATTCTCTGGCTTTCTCCTCCTGACAAGGTATTGGAAGTCCTGTTCAGCGTCAGATATGAAAGTCCCACATCCTTTATATACTGCAGGCGGGAAACTATCTCGGAAACAGCCTTTGACACGATCGTCTTCTCATAGTCGGTCAGCTGAAGATTCGTGAAAAAATCCAGCAAAGCATCCACATTCATACAGAGGAGTTCGTGGATATTCTTGCCGCCGACCTTCACATACAGGGCATCCTTGCGCAGCCTGCTGCCGCCGCATTCACGGCACACCGTCTTCCCAGAATAACGGCTCAGCATATATTTGTACTGTATCTTGTACTTGTTGGCATCCACCCATCTGAAAAATTCATTGATGCCTATTATCGAATCATCTTCCGTCTCTCCCTTGCGGCCGTTCCATATCGCATCCTTCTGCTCCTGAGATAGATTGCAGTAAGGCTCGAAGACCGGAATGCCATAGCGCGGTGCGTTCATGACAAGATGGTCCTTGAACCAGCCCATTTTCTCTCCCCTCCAGCAGGCAATGGCGCCGTCATAGATGCTCTTGCTCTTGTCAGGCACCACAAGGTCCTCACTTATTCCTATTATCTGCCCGAGGCCGCCGCAGGCCGGACATGCCCCGAGAGGACTGTTGAAGCTGAACATGTATTCGTCCGGCTCATGGAAAGTCATGCCGTCAGCCTCGAACCTGTTCACAAAACGCCTGGTCTCGGCCCCCTTTATGACCAGCATCGTCCCGTCTCCCTTGTCAAAGGCGGTCTGCACAGATGAATGCAGCCTCGTATTCAGGTCATCCCACTCTGTCTGAGACAATGTCCTGCCTTCAGATGAGACAGCCGTCACATCGCCGGACTCCGGCATGAAGGTCACCTCCGGTATCTTGAGTCGGTCGATGAGAAGATACATCTCATTCGGATAATCTCCGGTCTCAGCCCTCTTCATCACTTCCTCTATCCGCACAGGTCCGTCCGTATAAAACCTTGAATATCCCTCCTCCTTGAGCCTCAGCATCAGCTCGACCTTGTCTTCCCTCCGGGCCCAGTCTATATCAGACAGCAGGTACACGGAAGAAGGTCCGTCCGCCAGCACATACTCCAGCACATCATTGACAGTATGGCATTTGACCTCCTGTCCGCTCACCGGAGAATAAGTACGGCCTATCCTCGCAAAAATAATCCTCAGATAATCATAGATTTCGGTACTGGTGGCAACCGTCGAGCGCGGATTGCGGGTATTGACCTTCTGCTCGATGGCAATGGCAGGCGGTATCCCCTCTATTACCTCCACATCAGGCTTTGCCATCCTTCCGAGAAACTGCCTGGCATACGACGAAAGGCTCTCCGCAAAGCGCCTCTGGCCTTCGGCAAAAAGAGTGTCAAAGGCCAGGGAAGACTTCCCGGACCCGGATATACCTGTTATCACCACAAATTTCCCTCTCGGAATCTCAAGGGAAATATCCTTGAGATTGTTGACCTTCGCCCCTTTGATTACAATACTGCCGTCGGACATAACCACCTCCTGAAAATAGCAACCCCAAATTTACGGATAAACTCCGATTTCCGCACATGTCCGACAAAAAATATTCAGAGCACCTGACAACTTTCTATCGCCCGATGCTCTGAATTTCCACACAGGAACAGGTATCTCATAATCCCAACATTGCTGCCGGATGAATGTCAAGTACCTTACAAAGGGAACTGGCTATCTTGAGAGTCGGCTCGGCCCGTCCGTTCACATAATCACTGATCCGGGAAGGGCTGACTCCGATTTCTTCCGCCAACTGCTTCTGGGTCATGTTCTTCTCTTCCAAAGACAGTTCCACAAGTTCGGCGACTGTGGGCTTCTCTATCGGAAAATGTTCCTTTTCATATTCGATAACCACATCAGACAATATGGATAGTTCCACAGCATCCTTGTCATCGACAGGAGCCTCTTCCGACACCACCGGCAGCAGTTCCTCAATTTTTGCCAAGGCAAACTCGTATTGTGATTTCGTTATGTTCATCCCTGTTATTTTATATAGTAGCGCAATTTATCCTGTCATACTCGGCATGTGTTCCCACAAATCTGATGAAGACATATCCCATCCGGAACTTTACCACAACGACCAGCCTGTACTTATTTCCTTTTATATTAAATACATAATGCTGGTTTCCCACATAATCCGCCGACGGGAAATCGACCTTGACGTCTGACAGATTCTCCCATTGCGCTTCTTCCGCTATCTGATACCAACGCTCCAATGCCACTTTCGCATCTTCCTTCCCCCGACTCTCATAAAACTCCCTGAGTTTTCTGTGCGACACTATCCTCATATCAGATTTTTTGCAAAGATATGAAATTATTCTGAATTTCAAAACTTTTCATTTAATTTATTTTGAATTTCAATACAATAAATTATTACAATAAAAGTTTAAAGAACTCGTCATCCTTCGGGGTAGAAAAATTGAGTTTCTCTCTCGGCCTGCAGTTTATCTTCAACTGGACTGCATGTATGTCTTCGTCGGTCAAATTCCTGAAGTCAGTGCCTTTGGGAATGTATTGGCGGATAAGGTTGATGTTCCTTTTCAGTTCCCCGCTTACCGTGCTCTTGTGGACACTTATCTGCCGAGCAATGGCGGTCAGTGTCCTTCCCTCTTGCATTCCCAGATAGATTGCGTATCTTTGCTCACGGGTCAGTTGGTTATACATTGCAACACAAAATTAATTGATCCCGGGGGAACTTCGGTTCCCCTTTTTGTTTTTTGTGTTGCATCATTGCCCCAGGATAGCTCCATATGGCTCCCGGCCGAGAAGTGCAACAGTCAGTGGCCCGCAGGCCACTGACTGTTGCACTTCGGTGTTGAATCTACAAAAAATATTCAGAGCACCTGACAACTTTTTATCGCCCGATGCTCTGAATTTTCACATAGGATTCCGTCACACAATCATTTTGTCAGCAAATCCCGTTTCTTAGCCTCAAATTCTTCATCACTCAGAATCCCTTTCTCTCTCAGCTGCCCAAGTTCAAGCAATTCCTTGTTATTGTTCTTTTTATTATTGTACGGAATAAAAAGACCGCAGACAGACAGTACCAGTCCGAAAATACTTGCCACCATTGCGATTCCGTATGCACTGTAGAAAGTATCTTCCATATCGACCCCGCTGAACTGCGATACCATACCCAAAGATTCAAGAGCATCAGTGTTGATCTCTATCGAAAATGTAGAGAGTGCCAGTATCAGGAATAAAACGGTCCCGACTATGCTTAATATCTTAACTACTTTGTTCATTTGATTGATTCTTTAATTACCAGTCGTATGCATCAAGCGCATCATACAAATTGTTTGAAAAATCCTCAAGGGAGGACATGCCGGCGTTCATCTGCCCTACCACAATACTTAACAGTATGAGCATTACCAATGCCATGACAAAAAGTACCGGAACCAAATTTGTCCAATCTATCTTTTTGATTATTTCCTTAAATTCTTCCATGACTCAAATAGTTTTTAATGTTGTTACAGGATGATAAAATTGCCCAATTTTGCGATAACGGCTATCGACAGTGCAAAATCGACCAGCATGATGAGAAAAGTAATCGGAATCAGATAGGTTTTCCAATTGTTCTGTACAGATTTTTCTTCCATGATAAATATGATTTAAAGATTAATAATAGGTTACTTGTCTTTTGCTGACGGTAACTCCATAATCAGACTTTTCAGTCTTTTTTGTCCAGTTTCCGACAGCATCAGATTCATAAGATACGGAACTGTTGTAAGTCGGAGTGGAATATCTTAGACTCACCCCTGCAGGTCCGAATACCTCATGCGAGAGTCGACCGGCTTCTTCGATTACGGCTTCAGCAAGATTTCCGGCGGCATCATACGACAGCCAATGCCGTTTCTGCCGGTTGCCGTTCTGATTATAGAATGTGACTTCGGCAGGCTTGCCGGGCATATCGGCAAAATATCTGAACCCGACTTTTTCTTCTGTCCCGTCAGAATCGACATGAACGGCAGCGAGCATTGATTTCCCGTCTTCAGAATAAGTCATGGTCCATTTGTCCGGCGTCCTTTCCCACAACGATATTGTGTATTCTATGATATTTCCATTGGCATCATATTTCCAGTTCTCTTCGGAATACAATTTCGGTTTCTTGGCAGGCACCAGATGTTCTGTTCCTGATTCATCCTCCTCATATTCCGTATGCCAATATATACACCTTCTGACCGGTCTTTTGTTTTCATCGAACTCCACTTCAGACGACCTGTCAAGAATCCCGTCTATAGTATAGACCGCATCATACCCTCCCTCTGCATCTTCATGCAGCAGTTTGCTCTCTTCCACAAGTTTATTGTCATCCGTCCACTTCATGGAAAATTCGTATTCGTAACGGTCATACTTGTCTGTATATTCAGCCTTTGTCTTGTATCCGTTTTCCCCATAGACTATTATGTCCGGGTCAGTCTCCCCGTACTGGTCTTCAGTCCTGACAATGACACCCTTGACCTTTCCGGACATTCCGTCAAAAGGTTTTACGGGATAAATCTCTTTCGGCAGTCCATATAATGCAGCGGAACTCTCGGCTTCATACCCGGTTCCTGCCGCATCGGTCATAAGACTTCCATAATACAATAAAACGCTTTCTGTCACCGGGGTTTCAACTTTCTGTCCTGAGGTACATTCTGTCAGAAACATCGCGGACAATGCGATGAGGCCGCATTGCAATAATTTGGTTTTCATAATAAAGGCTAATAAGTCAAATCCAAAAGATTTTTGCTTTTGTCGACAAGCTCTATTTCCGAATCTTTCTTGTTTATCAGAATCCTGCATAGGGCGTAACCTGATGAATTGCCGTATGATATCTTGTATGTGACATCATACATCTTCGCACCCGACCGTTTCCCGGCTTTTTCAATGTCAACGACAGATACAGATTTCATCACATACTTATAAAAATCCTTATAATTTCCACAAAATCCGATAAGATTTGTATTCAATTTATTGAGATTATCCTCATCATTGACAAGCCAATCAATACTGTAGGATACAGTCCCCATGTATCCTTTATACTTCCCTGCCTCGTCCGGCAGTTCCTGATATACATTGTAATATTTTACCCCGTCACTGCTACTCATCGCATGACCGGTGAGACAATTATCGATGGCTTCTGCGATTATTCCATCTGTAGATACTGATTTCTTTCTGTCCTCAACATAAGAAGAATAGCTTGATATGACTTCATCTATCATATCTCCATACATTTCGGAAGCCAAATTGGTCAAATCATTTTCAAGCCATGAGATGTTTACCCAATCATCATGAACAGCAGTAGCTTCATTTTCAGAGAACAATGGGGAAAATTCCATGTGATAGTTATGCTGTTCCTTATAATCTTTTTGAAGAGAGTAGCCATATGTATTCATTGCCACCCAGCCTTTCCAGTATTCGGCTTCTTTCTTCTTTGAACTACAACTGCACAGCATAGCTATGAAAGCCATACAAATTAAAAATTTTTTCATCTTGATTTATTTTAAAGTTTGACATTATTCCGTTTCTTCTTTATCAGTATCCAATTTCTTGAAATACATGAATACCTGCCAGCCAGTGTCTGTTGCCGGAAAATTGGTCAGCATCTCCAGTTGTTTGACATAGCCGACGGAATTTTCTTTGATATTTTCGATAATCTCGGTATCGCTTGACCCGTCGGATTTTTCAGAAGTCCGGATAATCAAGTCCGAAGTGATGTTGGAACCGTTGAAAAACCGACTTGCCTGTGACATAGCCTTTACAGAAGCAACCCTGTTCATCGTACTTTCATTCGGATACTTGGACTTTTCAAGGGTCAGGACGGAAAGAAGATAGGCCTCTTCATAATCTTCCAGCACTCTTACTCCCTCAAAGGGAGCATTGTTATACATCCTGACAAGGAAGTTGGTCAATGCTGTCCGCTCGGCATTATAACTCTGCGCATGGGCAGAATATCCTGACAACATCAGGAACGCTGCACTTACAAGGATTATTATTCTTTTCATATCACTCGATAATTCAAATTGTCATTCAATTTATTGTCTGGACACACATTCATCCAAGAACTTTTCATATTTATGAAGTCTTGCTGCCACCTGCTCAAGATCGATTACGCTGTCATCAGATCCAAGCCAGTCCTTACGGTCAATGACGGCAACTGTCATATATGTTCCGCTGCCGAATCTTCCTGGCTTGTGGATTTCGGAAAAACCACACTCTGAGGCATGCTCTTTTACAACTTTTGCCCAGTCATTCCGCACTTTACTATGATTTTCCGACACTTCTCCGATTTTAATGCAAAGTGCCCCTTGTTCTATCTGCAGGTACACATTATATCCGTTCCACTTTCTGAAATTCCACCACAGACCGAGGAATCCCCCTGACGGATTTGCCACATAACACCAGTTTTCGACATCTACCATTTTATCCAGACAGGCATAGAAACCTTGCCAGCTATACCAGTCCCAGTCCTTGACCGGAGCTACCCTAAAAGAATTGATTTTCAAATCAAGTTCCTGAAGATGTGCCACGTAATCATTGTAAATATCATTGTCAGACGAATGTGCAGAAAAGAATTCAAGCAGTTCTTCTCTGGAAATGACAGTATAGCCGTTCATTTCCACCTGACGCAATGATGCGGCGGACTCGTTTTCGGATTTCAAATAAAAGAAAAGAGGACAAATGTTCTGCTCGTCACCATATTTTGTGGCAATCTGCCTATACCGGTTCAACTGATCTGAGTGTCTGGTCGTGCTTGTCTTATCCTCAACGACTATCAGATACGCTCCATTTATCTCTGCCCAGATATCAATATTTTCCCATTGCCTGCCGGTTTCCACTTTATGGATTTCTGACAATGGTTCATCACATTGTTTATTTATCAAAAAACGGATAAAATCCTGCCCTATTGTGCACAAAGTGGGGTTATCCTGAATATTGGGCGGATCAGCCCATTGCATGAGCCACGCGAAGAACGCATCCTGGGAAAGTTCTGAAGATGCAATCTGAAAAAGGTTCGGTCTGTTCATAGCATTATTTGTTTTATTCATATTTCAAATCACTGCGTTCAACTCTGAAATTGTTATACTTGGAAATATCGGATTTCGGGATATAACCACTTACTTCAAATTTTACAGGATATGGTTTGAGAATGTAAGTGTTAGTTAATCTATCCAATCTTTCCGTCGGAATGTCTTCTACCATACAGCATCTTAATAAACTAATCAGAGGAATATTATGGAATAGATTTGAATGGTAATAATCCCAGTCGGCTTCTGAATTAATTAATCCAAACCTATTTATGCTGCTATTGAAGTAGTAATACACATAGCCTCCGCCGTTACTTGAGAAGTAATATTGATCCGTTAACTTTCCGTAATTTCGGTATTCTATATATGAAGTATCGCCAAGGTTGTCTATGATTCTAAATTGAACAAGTTCTTCTATCATTATTTCTGCAAATTCTTTTATCCAGTTATCGTATGGATTCCTAAAACGATATGTATAATCAGGATTATAAGATATATCTTTGAATCTAAGTTCTATATCAGTCACATTCGGTGGTGTGATTTCATAGTAAGGTAAATTTATATCTCTAAATTGTTGGGTTTCATTATCTGATAATGTAATAGATTTCAGTGTATTTTCTATAATGTCTACTATTGAAAGCATGTTCCCATTCGGCGTTTCTGTTACAACAAACTCTACTTTTAGCAGGGAATCATCATAAAAAACGGGATCTTTCACTTCCAATGTCCTGTCATAGGCATAAGGCAACATAGCTTTAATCTGAGCCATAAGATTATCAAGTACCTTTTTCTCATTTTCCTTGTTCATCTCCTGCAGCCGCAGGTTCATCCCGAAAGTTGCACCGGCAAATTCTGTCTCTGCTCCCTTGCTCTGGGCATAACTGATAAGTTTGGATACGCTGACCGTAGCTTTCAATGTGACGAACTGCGAGCCGTCCGGCATTGCTGTTGAAGATATCTCCTCGTATGACTTGATATTGCCGTTTGCGATAGTCACTATCTCGTCTTTCACTAGTTCATCATTCAAAATGGTGGTGTTGGCAGATACGAATGTCCCGTATGCCTGTTCGATCGCACTGCGGAGCGCGTTTTTCGTGGCTTCTTCCTTGGTCGGGCCGTCGGAAGACACCGTGAGTGTCACTTCGTCAGTTGTCGACGAGTATCCTGCGACTGCGGCGAGACATAATGCGACAGAGAGTAGAATAGATTTTAAATACTTCATCGTTAGTTATTTTAATTGTTTACCATAATCTTGTTATGTTCCTTGTTCCGGTTTGCGGCTGGTTTTTACCCCAGGCAACTCCTATTTCCCTGCAGGCATCCACAATACTTTGATTGAATTGCTGTTCGTCTTCGTATTGCTGTTTCTTGAACGCCTGCTCATCTTCGTATTTCTTTACCATCATGTCCCATTCCCGCTTCTCGTCAGCGGAAAGCTTGGCGGAGATTTCATCCCGGAACTTTACGACTTCCGGATAATCCTGCCACAGCGGGTCAATCCGGCTGATAATCCCTGCCACTTTTGCTGCCGCCTCAGCATCTTTTGAATGCATCCACTCGTTCTTGGCTTCATTCAGCAGAGCCGAACAATCCGCATCGAGCCGCTGCCCGAATATGTTCACTGCTGCAGTCTGGCATTTCTCGTAGCAGTCCTTGCAAACCTCGGGGACAGACATCAGCCTTGCTATCGCCTCGTCGTATTTCTGCTGCCCAGCCAACGAATTGGCGTTGGAGATAATATAGTCGCAGTTGTTCTCATAATAAGCCATTATCTCTTTCTTTGCCGCCGCAAGCATGGCCTGCAGCTCCTCATTGTTCGGATTGACCCTTGAAAAAGCGGAAATGAATGCCTTTGTATCGTTTGTACCTATGCCTGCAAGGGTCATAGTGCATGTCTCGTATATCTTGTTTTCAATGACATCCCCGACCATGAGGGTAAGGTCCAGTTTCTTTGATACTCGCGGTGGATTGGAAGGCATCACATCATTCTGCACCACATCGACTTTCGCTGCCAGTACGAACCGCTGAGTGTAGTCCATATCTCCTATCCCGTTGGAAGCGAGAGCCCTCTGCAGTTTGGTCTCGATATTCTTGACTGCCGCTGCAGGGATATCATCATCCACAACCACCGCCTTCAGGGAAATCCCCGAAGTATTTTCCTGTGCCGCAACCGTGACAGGCAGAATGGCCGTCACGAACACAGCTATAAGTACCTTGATTCTATTTTTCATTTTATATCATCATTTGCGACGTACCACTTCTATCAGCAAGTAGCGAGTATTTTCGTCAATAACCATTTTATTTTTCCCCGAGGACGATGATTGCCTCCCCGAGTCCCCGCATCATAACTTTGGATGTTATTTCAAAAGGAGGTTCCTGAAGATATTTCCTCAGGTCAGTAGCGAACGCACGGGCGTCGACGGCCCTGCCGCGCTCATCCGTAAGAGGGATGCGCACCTGTTCAAACTGCAGGAAACTTTCCGTGCCATCCGTCAGATTGAACGACCCGTTGACGGTATTGTCATAAAGCCAGTCCTGTATGCAGTCCGTCAGTTCTTCTCCGTCATACTCCGTTTCGAGATCATTTTCCCAGCTGTCCCAGCAGCGGACTGTCAGCACTATCTCCCTGCCGTTCTGTACAAGCCCCGCAAAATACCTGTCCATCTGGGAATCGAATGCATCTATATATTTTCTGACAGTGGTGTCAAGTATCACCGGAACTATATCATTCGATGTCTCGCTCGTTCCAGTAGCCGTAGCTATCCTCTTGCTGGTGTACGAGTCAAAGGCTTCAAGGGCGAATGTCACAGCCTTTCCTCCGTCTGCCTTATGCACCTGCCAACCTATCTGGACTATTATGTCTGCCTTGGAGCGTCTTTTCAACACATCCAAAGGGCTTTCCACAAGGGATGCCCCGCTTGTCTTGCTCATGGTGACATTGTCCTCTGCAGTACGCATCGCCATGGCTTTAAGTTCCTGTTCACTGTCTTTAAGGCTATAGCCACGGTCTGTAAGCATCTGCCCGATAAGGCTTATGACACCTCCGAGTTCCGTGTCCTGCTGGAATGCAAGCTGATAGTCCGGAACTGTCACCGTACCTCCGATGTCCTGATATGTCGTGGTGAAATACCGTTGCGTACACCAATTGTCGCTCGGAAGAATCATCAAGGTCGGTTTCTTGACCTGTGCGGAAATGTTCAATGCAGAAAAGAAAAGCATTGTCATGGCGACTGCCGCTTTACATTGTTTGGAGAAATTCGGTCTGCTCATATTGTCATTCATTATGGTATAGTCATAAAAAAGTGCGGAACCTGCTGTTTCCATCAGAACAACAGGCACCGCCAAGCGCCTCTACGCATAATGAAAAACAAGCAGTCCGCACATACGAATGTATGCAGACCGTGCTCTTGTTCTCCCCTGCGTATCCGGCTTCGGGAGCCGGGACAAAATTGGCGGTTTTGTTGTTCAGGGAATCCTAAGATTCACAAATCCAGTATTATCTTTTCCCGGACATCCTGTCCGGCTGCCGGTCTTCTGATCGGCTTTACAAAGATATACATTTATTGCTATGATGCAACACGGACTGCTTGAATTATTTCACACGGCAAAAGTATTTTTCAGATCCGGATTTTCAAAATTCATATTGTCTCAAAACAGTTCAAACTGTCCTCATGGGCTCCAGCCAGCGGTTATTAAAAGAAAAAATGTAGATTTGTGTCCGATTTCAGAGACACATTGGAATCAACAGACAACCAAAGAATGCATCAGGACAGAAAAAGACCTATAGAAAACCTCAAACGGGAAATCGGATTGAAATTCGGCAGGACTATCGAATCTGCCGCGGATTTCAATTTGCTTTCCATCGCCATAAAGCAGGCAACTTCGGAAACAATAAGCGCGTCTACCTTGAAACGGATCTTCGGATATGTGAAATATGATGCAGAGCCGAGTGCCACTACCCTGTCCATTCTATCCCGCTATGTAGGCTATGCAGGATGGAGCGACTTCTGCAGGAACTACATCCCTTCGGAATCCTGTGACGAGACTCGGCTTAAGTCCATCCGCTCGAAGATACGGAGACAAAAAAGGCTGGTCTCACTTCTTGTGACCGGATGCATTGCCTTGACAGCCTTATGCATCATGCTTGCTGTCCGTCTGGACAATGCCATTGATGCTGTTTCAGAAAACTCAGGAACACTTATCAGAGATACAGTAATAGTAACCGCGCCCCCGATAAAGACAAGGCAAGAGATAGCAGAAGAGAAATACAGCAAAATACGGTACGACTGCATCATGCGCGTAAAACACATGACTGATTCCATAATGAGCCTGCGAAACTCATTGCCGCTGTACAGGTACAAAGACAAATGTGATTCAAGTTATAAGATCTTCACTGATTATATTGAGCAGTATATCAAGGGTAGAATATTCGAGGAATTTCCCGACAATGACACCCTTCGCATAGTCTACAACAATTCTCTTTATAAAGAGTGCAGGGATTATGCCATGATTCTGGTCCTTCAATTTACCCATGAAGAGTACCATCAGGCATACAAAGAAAAATACGGCCAGTCTGGTAATCAGCGACGGGTCCCCTGAGGCATTGGTGACATTCTGTCATTCTGATAGACATTTTGACATCAATTTATGACAAAAATTCATGTTTTTGCACGAAATTTCAATTTTTAGCCGGTGGCACAACGCTTGATAATACCATTGTCGTCCGACAGACGGGACCCGGAGATGCTGAGAGTGAAAGGCTCACGACAGAGACAGGAGCCGGAAGACGGACAGGGAAAAGAAAATAGAAATTTAAAAATAGGAGATTAGAATTATGGTACCTTCAAGAAGAAACAACAGGACTTGGTTACCTGACATTTTCAACGACTTTTTTGATACTGAATGGATGGACAGGATGAATGCTACGGCTCCGGCCATCAATGTATTAGAAGATGAGAACAACTACGACCTCGAGCTTGCCGCCCCTGGCATGACGAAAGAGGATTTCAAAGTCCACATCAATGAAGAGGGCAATCTCGTGATAGAGATGGAAAAGAAGCAGGATGAGAAAAGCGAGAAAAAGCACGGACATTACCTCCGCCGCGAGTTCTCTTATTCAAAATTCCAGCAGACGATGGTTCTTCCGGACGATGCGGACAAAGAGAAAATCAGCGCCCATGTTGAGCACGGCGTCCTGAATGTCAACATCCCTAAGATTCAGAAACAGGTCATCGACGACTCCAAGAAAGTCATTGAGGTCAAATAATCAGGCATAAGCAAACAAGTCTGATTGAGAATGAGCCCCGGCTCCCGATGCGCAAAGCATCATGGAGCCGGGGCTTTTTTTGTGCAGAGCCGTGACTTTCTATGCACAGCATCATTACCATGCCGATACCGCGCCCGGTGGATACACTTTTACCCCTCCAACGGCCGCGATTTTCCCGCAAAAGTGTGGCCGTTGGCATTTTGAAAATGCCGTCGGGCGCGAAAATCCCGTGAAAGCGCGCCCGGTGGACAGCATTTTGTGTCTCCACCGGGCGCGCTTCAGAATGACCGTGTCGGCAAGGTTCTTCCGGTGTTTACGGAAAGAGAAAATGCGTTTTGAAAGAGCCGGCCACCAACCACTTTTGTCATTGCCACCAACCATTTTTGTCAATTATACCGCAGTCTGCCGTCAGTCTGCATGGCCGAACATGAATCCTATATAAAGTCTCGGCCCTGTGGTGAAGTCATCCTGCGGATTGGTGACATTCAGCAGCCAGTCAATCTTGGCGACCAGGTTGACTTTATCTGTGAGTGCGTATTCTGCTCCGGCGAACGGAGCGACTGCAAAAAAGGCGTATTTCCTGTATGAGATGCATTCTTCTGCGAGGTAGTCATCCCTGACGGGGGAGAGGATGAATGTGTTGGTCTGGCCTCCGCCTCCGACAGTCCCTCCGGCAAATAGCCTGAACCTGCCGAGCTGCCATGTGCAGTCCGCGAGGATTCCTCCCCATCCTGTCTTGGCATGGCTGCGGTGCCTGCCGAATGTGAGTGTCGATACATAGCCTTCAGTCCCTATGCGGAGATGTTTGCCGAACATGAATTTGATGGCTCCTCCGATTCCGAACGGAGCTCCTTCTGCAGATATGTTATGGATGTCTCCTGCAGGTCCTGCTATCGATACTTCCCGGCTGCGCACATAGCCTGTATGGAGCATCATCCCTCCGATGAATCCCCTGTATCTCATGCTTCCGGACCTTCTGCAGGTGTCTTTGTCTGCGTGGCTGATATCTTTGTCTGTGCGGGTGATGTCTTTGTCTGTGCAGCTGATGGCCATGTCTGTCCCGGATGGTCCTGCTGCGGAGAGGCTGACAGCTGCGGACAGGTCGGCAGCCAGGAGGCAGCACAGTGCTATTGTGAAGATGAAACTTTTCATAATATGATGGCTGTGGTGTCATCCGGGGCGTCCCGGGGGCGCAAATATAGCCAATTCCGGCGGATTTTTCCTGATACTTTCCATATTTGGCTTTATCATTTATACTTTTGCGCGTATATTTGTATTTCAGATATTGCACTTATGGAAGAAATTAATTTGAGAGAAGAACTGACGAAGATCCGCGATGCCGTAAAGGGAGTTGAAAGGAATGCGGACCATGAATCTCTGGAGGCATATTGGGAACTGTGCTGCGGCGATGTGCTTCTGGCGGAGGAGAATGTCCGGGAACGGAGGTGTGAATGGGAAAATTCATCGCTGGCCGGAGAATTGCTGGATGCAGCCGGGTATCTTGCTGATTATGATGATATGCATGAGAAGTTGTATGCTGCATTGAGAAGAATGTGCGATGCGCTCTTTGATCATCCTCGTCTGAAACTTCAGCTGCTTGAATTCAGGCTCCGCCTCCTCAATTGCAAAGCGTCTCTGGATGACATGGAAGATGTTGCAGATGAGATTGATCTTTATCGCCGGAATATTGCGGCCGCTGACAGGTTGGATTTTGACAGCATCGAGTCCCGCAGTTATATCAAATCGGATCCGATAGAATGGACTGGGAAGTATGAAAAGGTGATTGACGAGGCAAACAAAATGATTTATGCCAGACTTGAAGACTGTCCTGCGGGAATGGGGTTCTGCCATGCCTACTGGCTTGAGAAGGCCCATGTGCTGTCTGAGGACTATGGCATATTCTGGAGAAGTCCGGCGGAACTGAATCCCGGCGTAATGTTCGATTAGCATAAAGGTGCAAACAATCACAAGACGATTTATGACAAGGGAAGAGTTGATGAGAATGGCCATAGACATGGCCGTGGAGAATGTTGCTGCCGGAGGCGGCCCTTTCGGGGCTGTAGTCGCGCGTGACGGAAATGTCGTCGCCACCGGAGTGAACAGGGTGACAGCCGACAATGACCCTACAGCGCACGCCGAGGTCAATGCCATACGCAAGGCGGCCGAAGCTCTCGGAACATTTGACCTGCGCGGATGTGAAATCTATACTTCATGCGAACCATGCCCGATGTGTCTCGGCGCCATATATTGGGCCCGTCTGGACAGAATGTTCTACGGATGCACCAAGCAGGATGCCGCCGCGGCAGGCTTTGACGATGCTTTCATATACAGGGAACTTGAGCTGGAGCCAGGGCTGCGGCGGCTCCATTCGTCGGAAATGTTGCGGGAGGATGCCGTAAAGGCGTTTCAGTCCTGGATCTCAAAGCCAGACAAGACAGAGTATTGACTTCATCCTGCCGGCGCGCCCGGTGGATACCCAAAATGCTGTCCACCGGGCGCGGTTTTGCGGGAAAATCACGGCCGGTGGAGGCCATTTTACATATCCACCGGGCGCGACATGAACAGGCATTTAGTCATTTGTTGCCGGAATGCTGTCCACATTTGATTACATCCAGCATTCCGGGCAGCACTACTGCCGCCTTATTTTTTGATTATCACTCATTAGATGAAACTCGTTTCATCTAATTTCTATATATTACAGAATTTTAACAACTTATAGAGGTTTCACCAACCAAAAAAGTCAATTATACCGCCCCGGCTTGTGGTCGGGGCTTTATTTGTACATGGAGCGGCACTCCGATTTGGACATAAAAAAGCCCCGAAAGTATCGTTTTCGGGGCAATTCGTGCACATTTTCGTGTACATAATTTATAAAACATTGGTTTTCAATGTTTATTGCGGTGCGGACGGAAGATGAACCTTATAGTCAATCACTTCGCCCTCAATATCTTACAACTACAAAGTCTTTAAGTCCTCCTAATAGTCCTCCTGATGGATTTCACTGTTTCGCGCCAACTTGCGACAAAAACATTTGGACAATGCAAATGTAACAAAAATTCATCATGTCCGCTCAAAGTGCAGCCACAAGTTTACGGACATTTCTCAGACGTGCAGCAAACGATTTGTCATTTTTGGTCGTCTGCATATCGTAGTCGGACTGCAATCCCATAAGAATATGTGCCGGGGTCCCCAGCGCAGCCTCGCACAAAAGTGCGAATTTGGTATTTACAGGACGTTTGCAATTTACTATATCATTCAAGACAGTATATGAGACTCCCATATCAGCAGCAAGCTGTTTCTGAGAAATGTGTCTGTACTCTATCTCATCCCTCAGCAACTCTCCAGGATGCGTCGGCTCGAACGGTTCTATATTGTTTGCTATCATCTTCGGATCTATTCCTTTAATTTCAATCATGGCTCGTATCATTTATAATGGTTGGACAATTCTATGATGCTGCATATGGTGACTACAATCGGTTCTGAAACTTGCTCTACAGTAAATTCAATACGGTACTGATCGTTTACCCGGATTGAAGAGACACCCACCTTGTCTCCTTTCAAAACTTCGTAATGCAATGATGGCAGTAAAAACAGTTCCTCAATATTACGGGCTTGTTTCAGATAATCAATACCTCTCTTATATCTTTTTACTATGTCAGGCTGGAAGCGATGTTTTTTATCGCTTTTCCCAGTCTCATACAGTTCCCTCAAGTAGTCTTTTTCAAACGCAACAATCATCATGTATTATTTGATTACAAAGATACGGATTCTTTTATAAATCCGCAAAAAAGTTGATTGCAACTAATATATAATCGTTAAAAACAAAGACTTTTTTCTGTCATCATCAGCGGCATTTTTCTACCACGGCTATATGCAAAAGTCTAATGGGAAGAGACTTGAATCTTTAAACTGCGACAACTGTCGCAGTTTTGGCCTCTAACAGTATCTATTTATATAGTCGAGATATAATTTTGTCGTTGCCATTGCTTGCAGGTATTATTTGCAGGCGAAGTGGTGCAACTTGGTGCAATTTGATACAAAAAAGTGCAACACATCGCTTTTTTTTGAGCGTTTTGTGCTGCACTTTTAAGTCTAAAGAAGAATGATAGTACTTGATTATCAATCTTTTATGTCAAGCGGTGCGGACGGGACTTTAACTTACACAATCAAGAAATCTCATAAGATTGCAATATACTGATAATAATCAAGTTATTACAAACCTACTATATTACTAAATATCATTAAATACCTTTTGCTATTCCAATTATTGGGTGTATATTTGGGTGTTGAATTTCAAACGCACCCAATTATGAATATCAAACGAAACATCATTTTTGCTTTGGAAAGCCGCAAGAAAAACGGGGTTCCAATCGTGGAGAATGTCCCCATCCGTATGCGTGTGGTTTTCGCCAGCCACCGCATTGAGTTCACAACAGGCTACCGCATTGATGTCGCCAAATGGGATGCCGACAAGCAGCGGGTAAAGAACGGCTGCACCAACAAGTTGAAACAAAGCGCATCGGAAATCAATGCGGACTTGCTGAGATACTATACCGAAATACAGAACATCTTCAAGGAGTTCGAGGTGCAGGGATTCATGCCCACTACCGAGCAGGTAAAGGATGCATTCAACAGATTGCACGATGGGAAAAAGGAAGAGGAGGAAGCCCCGGTGGTGTTTCTTCCTTTGGAGGTGTTTGACGAGTTTATCAAGGAGTGCGGCACGCAAAATGGCTGGTCTGATGCCACCTATGAGAAATTTGCCGCTGTAAGGAAGCATCTTGAAAAATTTGACAAAGGGCTGACTTTTGAATCGTTGGACGAACCCAAGCTGACAAAGTATGTGAATTTTCTGAAAGACACCGAAGACATGCGGAACACATCTATCATGAAACAGGTCGCTTACCTGAAATGGTTCCTGCGCTGGTGTACCAAGAAGGGATATTGCATGAACAATGCCTACGAAGATTTCAATCCAAAACTGCGAAGCACCCCGAAAAAGGTGATATTCCTCACATGGGAAGAACTGAACCAACTCAAAAACTATCAGATACCCGAAACGAAGCAATATCTGGAACGGGTGAGGGATGTTTTTCTGTTCTGCTGCTTCACCGGACTCCGGTATTCGGATGTGCATAACCTGAAGAAAAGCGACATCAGGGACGGATATATAGAAATCACCACCGTAAAGACCGCCGAAAGGCTTATCATCGAGCTGAATAACCACAGCAAGGCGATACTGGATAAATATAAATATGTGGAGTTTGAGGGGCATAAGGCTCTTCCGGTCATCAGTAACCAGAAAATGAACGATTATTTGAAGGAATTGGGCGAGCTTGCCGAAATCAACGAGCCAGTAAGCGAGACCTATTATAAAGGAAGCAGACGCATAGACACCATTACGCCCAAATACGCATTGCTGGGCACCCATGCCGGAAGAAGGACTTTCATCTGCAATGCCTTGGCTCTCGGCATTCCGGCTCAGGTGGTCATGAAATGGACGGGACACAGTGACTACAAGGCGATGAAACCCTACATTGACATCGCCGATGATGTGAAGGCCAGTGCGATGAGCAAATTCAACCAACTGTAAAAAACAATCAGCAAGTTTCATGGAAAGCCTGTAATTCGGCTTACCTTTGTGACTTTCAAAACATACAACAATGAGCAACAACGATAACAATATAGAGAAAAGGAGTTTCGAGGCTTTTGTCAATGCCATCGGTTCAGAAATAGAGCAGGCGCAAGTCCGGCTCATCAGTGCGGCCAATGCACAGATGCTATTCCATTACTGGAAGATGGGCAATTACATATTGTACCACCAGAACCGACAAGGCTGGGGCGGCAAGGTCATCAAGAAACTGGCGCAAGCGATACGGTTCAATTATCCCGAAAAGAAAGGATATTCGGTCAGGAACTTGGCTTATATGTGCCAGTTCGCACGCTCATATCCATTGACCGTATTACGGAGTTTCATCGAAACCGATGCGAAATTGATTGCCCCAAGTGTGCGGAAAATCACGGACGAACTCCAAAGCCTGAACAATGTGCCATTTACGCAAGAACCTCTTGCGCAAATACAATCCTCAGACAACAAAGGAGTTGCAATTATGCAAGAACCTCTTGCACAAATTCAGGATGTAGCCCAGACAGTAGCCGCCGTTTACCGGATGCCGATTGAGGATATGGAAAAACTGTTCTTAGCATCACCTGTAGCAAGAATCAATTGGGCAAGCCATGTGATTATGCTCAACAGTTCGCTTCCGCTGGGTGTGGAATACTGGTACATGAAGCAATCCGTGGAAATGGGCTGGAGCAGCAATGTCCTGAAAATGCAGATTGAAAGCAAACTGTACGAAAGGCAAATCAACAGCCGCAAAGTCAACAATTTTACCGCCACGCTTCCCGTACCCCAAAGTGACCTTGCCAATTACCTGTTGAAAGACCCGTATATCTTTGACTTGGCGGGAGCCAAAGAACGTGCGGACGAAAGGGACATAGAGGAACAACTGGTGAAACACGTTACCCGTTATCTGCTGGAGATGGGCAACGGATTCGCCTTTGTCGCAAGACAGAAGCATTTCCAGATTGGCGACAGCGATTTCTACGCTGACCTGATTCTGTACAATATCAAACTCCATGCATACGTGGTCGTGGAACTGAAAGCCACCCCGTTCAAACCGGAATACGCCGGACAGTTGAACTTCTACATCAATGTGGTGGATGACAAACTGAGAGGAGAGAATGACAACAAGACCATCGGGCTGCTGCTATGCAAGGGCAAGGATGAGATTGTAGCGCAGTATGCGCTGACAGGCTATGACCAGCCTATCGGCATCAGCGACTACCAACTCAGCAAGGCTGTACCGGAGAATCTGAAATCGGCATTGCCGAGCATAGAACAGGTAGAGGAAGAACTGACGATGCTTCTTGACAATGAAAAGAACAAACAAAAGTAAGACACCTATGGCAGACAAGATACAGACGATAATCCCCCGGTACGGAGAACTCAACAGAATATACAGGGACTATATAGACAATCACGTTTTCTCTTTTGAAAGGCAGAAATTCATTTCGGATTTCTATCAGCAGTATAGTGACACAAAGTCTTTTGAAGCCGCCATCCTTGAACTGGTGCTTGACAAGCAAAAAGAACAATACACCTTGATACTCAACAGCCTGAAAACTGAAATAGAAAAGAGCATACAGGCTTATGAGATACGCCCGTTAAGTG
>CASEBV010000017.1 GCA_949286415.1 uncultured Bacteroidales bacterium | reverse complement strand
GTTTAAGGGAACTCGGGCTTTCCGGTGATGCCTATACAATGACCAAATATCTTCAAATGGCTGAAGCAGAAGGGCTGATATGCAGCGGACATCTTGATGACAATCAAAACACATACGCTCTGATTGACGGACGGATATCGTCAGCAAACGAACCCTCACATGAAGAATCGGTAATCCTGCTTGCAAGAAAGTATTTCCGCAGCCATTCCCCGGCCACATTGAAAGACTTTATATGGTGGACAAACCTCAGTGCAGGAGAATGTAAAAATGCCATAGACTCCATTGCAGGCGAATTGACGGCAGAACGCCATAATGATGATACATATTATGTACATCAAGACTGCAGGACAAAAGGCTGCCGCAAGAAAATCCTGTTGTTACCGTCCTATGACGAATATCTGATAGGCTACAAGAGCCGCCATCATGCGATCGCTGAACAGTTCTGCCGACAAGCCTACAACAAAAATGGCATTTTTTACCCTGTCATTGTGCAGAATGGTGAAGTCATAGGAAACTGGCATCCTGGCAAAAAGGCAACATTCTTCGAAGATGAAAACAAGGTGGATATTTCAAGATTACTTTCGGACTTTCATCAATTCATGGACTGTTGAGATTGCAAAAATCCCGCCACATTAAAGAATTTTAAGTACTTTTGTCAGAAGATAACAGACCGGCATGCTCAACCTACTCACAATACTATCCGGCATGGTGCAAATCAACAACATTGAAAAAGACTCCAGGACTCCGGAACTCATAGCTGAACTGCTTGAAATCTGGGAAGCATCCGTCAGCGCCAGCCATCATTTTCTGACGGAGAACGATATCCGGAGCCTCTGCCCTCAGGCGGAGGAGGCCATCCGGCAGATAGAGATATTATGGGTGGTTGAAGACGAGAATGTCCGCATCGGATTCATGGGCATCCAGTCCGGCAAGATTGAGATGCTGTTTCTCCATCCGGACTATTTTCGCAAAGGTATAGGTAGAATGTTGATTCAAAAGGCGGTTTCAGAAGCGGGAGTAGAATATGTCGATGTCAACGAACAGAACCCCTCGGCCGTTAGATTCTACGAAAGGACGGGATTCCGCACATTCCGGCGGGACAGCGCCGATGACCAGGGCAATCCGTTTCCTATTCTGAGGATGAAATGTTTGTGAATCTGCTCTGTTCGGAGAACCGGCAGTTATTCGTAATACTCGAGGAGCGGAGGTATAAGAAGGCTTCGGACGGTGCGACATTCAAGTACCGTCCGAAGCGTCATTGTTCAGTATACCATCCTATTATTTGTAGAGGGCTTTGCCCAGATCTTCCAATCCTGCTTCTCCGGAAAGTCCGGGCCAGGCCTCTTTCATGGCATTCACAAAAGCCTGCGCCGTTCCGTTGGCTGCAAGCAGCTCCTTCATTTTTTTCAGATAGGCGATCTTGAACTCCACAGCATCACGGGCGGCTGCACCGCCATGTCCGCCGATGAACAGCACCGCCCCTGAGGCCAATGAGTTTTCAGCTTCCGCAATCTCAGCGTCAATTGCTGCAGGTGATGATATCTGCAGGTTGCCGACATGCGCCTTTGCAGGAGTCCAGTGGGTGTAATATGCCTTACCGCCAATCAAAATGCTCGCACCGGGAAAATCCGTCGTAGCTCCGTTACGGAACTCGAAAGTAACTCCCGCCCATGTCTGCGTTGTTCCGAAAGCCACTTCCGTGGCCTTACCCGTGGGCATGTCGGTCAGAGCGTCACCGAACGCCTGTTCAAAGCCTTTCATCATACCATCGTAGATTTCACCTTTGGTAAATTCAGGCATACCCTCAGCCATTACCACATCATGGCTTCCGGTTCCTCCCACATGATAGTCCGTGATGCGTTTTTCCACGGGTTTGCCAAGTTCGGAGAGATAAGTATCGAACTCAGCCACATTGTCCTTGAACAGCGGCTGCTCCATAGTGACAAGTGCATCCTTGCCCTCAATGATGTAGCTTGCATCGCCGAGAACATCGTTGGTGTAATACACATGCAGTGTGAAATTGCCGAGGTCATGTACCTTGAAGCGTCCTTTTATCTGTGCCATAGCTGTAACAGTTAGAAGATTGAATAAAATAAACAGTACCTTTTTCATTGCTTTGATTCTTATTAGTTACTAAAAGTTTCTTTATCTCTTTTGCACTGCAAAACAAGAAAGAGTTTTTTAATCCTACAAGTAGGCACTTGAATGTCACATACTTACATATGGGTAACCATTATTGTGTATAAGCCGGTTACAGACAAAAATATTTTTGAAAAAAGTTTGTTGCAGCGTGAACGGAATTTGATTACCTTTGTAGAGCGATTTGAAATACATAATATTATGGACAGAACAACGATAGAAGATGCGGTATTCCCCGATTGCCCGATACGGAATATCCTGGCCAGGCTCTGCGACAAATGGTCGCTTCTGGTCATGTACACACTGGATAAGGCAGGCAGGGTGCCGATGCGTTTCAAGGAGCTGCAGCGGGAGATTCCCGACATATCCCAAAAGATGCTGACCGTGACCCTGCGTACACTGGAGGAGGACGGTTATGTCACCCGCACGATATATCCGGAAGTTCCTCCCAGGGTCGAATATGCGCTGACCGAGCGGACGCACTCCCTCCTACCCTATATCAATGCCCTGACAGCATGGGCCATGGAGAACATGGACCCTATCATGAAAGACAGGAAGACATTTGCCAGGCATTCCAAAACCGACTGATATTCAAATCATTTCAACCTCAAAAATCATGTAGAAAGCATACACTCATCTATCAGCTCTATTCACAGCCATGACAGCCATAGTGATACTCTTCATCACATGGGGTATAGATGTCTCCTGCGTAGCCCCGATTGACAAGTTGAGTGTGGTCATCACCATCTGCCTGTCATTCCTGTTCCTGAAAGAGCCGGTCTCCCCGAAAGTCATCCTGAGAGCACTGCCGGTAACATGCGGGAGCATCCTGATGCTGATAAAATAAACTGCCGCCTGCCACTATAAAGAATAATCCTTATACCGCAAATAACTGTCACCGCTTCCGCTTCGGGTTACGCGGGAACCAGCCTCTGGCGACCCGTTTCTCCTGTTCATACAGTTCCAGGATAGACCAGAAACAGGAAAAAGCTACCACTCCGACGAGGGTGGAGACGATGATATTGCTGATAAAGAGCGAGCCTGCCGCTGCACCTGCGCCGACCAGCAGAAAAGCCCACCAGCAACGCTTCCCGAAATAATATTCAGCCTTGATGACTATGGGATGGAAGATTCCGATGATCAAAAAAGTGCCTAAGCCGATGATAATGCCCGTGTAATTCATATTCTGACTGACCTTGGAGCACAAAGATAGACATTTTCGCCGGTATTTCTTTCTGCCGCGGCCGGTGGATATATGAAATGGTGTCCATCGGCCGTGATTTTCCCAATAAAGTGCGCCAGACGGCATTTTGAAAATGCCACCGGGCGTGAAAATGCCGTAAAATCGTGCCCGATGGAGCCACAAAATACATTCCAACGGGCGCAGCTCCGAACCGACTGGTACAACTCACATTAGCATCATCAGACAGAAATATGGGAGACAGGCCTATGGAAGGCCCACAGAATGATGCCGACGGATACGGACACATTGAGGGAATGCTTCGTGCCGTACTGGGGAATTTCAATCGAGAAGTCTGAGGCGTCGACGGCCTGCTGTGAGACGCCGGAAACTTCGTTGCCGAATATAAGGGCATATCTGACGGAGGGATCAGGAATGAATCCGTCAAGTTTTACGGAATCAGAGGTCTGCTCCACGCTCACGATGACATAGCCTTCATTCCTGAGGCGGCGGATGGCGTCAAGGGTATCGTCATAATGTTCCCAGGGGACGCTGAACTCCGCGCCGAGGGCGGATTTATGGATTTCAGCGGAAGGAGGGACTGCGCTGATCCCGCACAGACAGACCTTGTCTATCTTGAATGAATCGCTGCTGCGGAAAGCAGAGCCGACATTGTGCGCGCTGCGGATATTGTCAAGGACGACAGCTATGCCTGATTCAGGTGATTCCTTATATTCTTCAGGGCTGATGCGGCCCAGTTCGATGTTCAAAAGTTTCCTGTTCATCTGAAAAAGTTATCAACACAAAGATAAGAAAAATAAAATTTTGAGTACATTTGTGCGCTAAATTCATTTGCGATGAAACAGGATCTGCAGATTTTCAATCTGATTAAGAAAGAGGAAGAAAGACAGACGATGGGCATTGAACTCATTGCCTCAGAGAACTATGTAAGTGACCAGGTGCTGGAGGCACTCGGCTCCATCTGCACCAACAAATATGCTGAAGGCTATCCAGGTGCAAGGTACTACGGGGGATGTGAGGTGATTGACCAGATAGAGCAGCTCGCAATCGAGAGAGTTTGTCAGCTTTTCAATGCCGAATATGCCAATGTGCAGCCTCATTCCGGGGCGCAGGCCAATATGGCGGTCATGATGGCTTGCCTGAAGCCGGGAGACACATTCATGGGTCTTGACCTTGCGCACGGCGGGCATCTCACCCATGGTTCCCCTGTCAACATGTCAGGCATTCTCTATCACGCAGTCTCCTACGGACTTGACGAAGTGACCGGCCTCGTTGACTACAATCAGATGGAAAAGCTTGCCCTTGAGCACAGGCCGAAACTCATCATAGGAGGAGCCTCAGCATATTCAAGGGAGTGGAACTGGGCCAGAATGAGAGAAATAGCCGACAAGGTCGGTGCAATCCTCATGGTGGACATGGCCCACACGGCCGGCATAATAGCCGCAGGCCTGCTCAGCAATCCTGTGAAATATGCCCACATCGTGACTTCGACAACCCACAAGACACTGAGGGGACCGAGAGGGGGCATCATCCTGATGGGCAAGGACTTTGACAATCCGTGGGGACTCACGACTCCGAAAGGCGTCGTCAAGAAGATGTCACAGATACTTAATTCCAGTGTTTTCCCGGGAGTACAGGGAGGACCGCTCGAGCATTGCATCGCAGCAAAGGCAGTATCATTCTATGAGGCGCTCCAGCCGGAATTCACAGAATATCAGAAGCAGGTGCTCGCAAATGCCGCTGCCATGGCAGAAGCCTTTGCCGAGAAAGGATACAAGATAGTATCCGGAGGCACGGACAACCATCTGATGCTCATCGACCTGAGGACAAAATTCCCGGAACTGACCGGAAAAGTGGCTGAAAAAGAACTCGGAAAGGCCGACATCACCATCAACAAGAACATGGTGCCGTTTGACAGCCGCTCCCCTTTCCAGACCTCCGGAATCAGAATTGGCACACCGGCCATAACTTCCCGCGGCTTCGTGGAGAAAGACATGGAGACTATCGTAAACCTTATAGACACCGTATTGAGCAACGCTTCCTCTCATCTTGACCTGATTGCAGGGAAGACAGAGGAAGGAAAGGAAGAATATGAGGAGGTATTGGCTTCAGTACGCCGTCAGGTAAGGATGAAAGTCACCGGAATGCCTCTGAACAGGTATTGATTTATCAGACACCCCTCCTTCATTATCAGAAATTGAATCGGGTCATCAGCTGCACACGGTGGTTGGTGACCCAATGGCGTGTAGCCGCATCTCCATTGGACAGGACTGCCCCGTTCTCCGCCACTTTGCCGTTAGACAAGACATGGTCGCCGTACTGGGCTGATGTCATTTCGTATTCAAGGCCGAGGGTGAATTTGCCTATATTCCAGACAATTGTCGGGACAATCCTGTATGCCTGGGAAAGGTTCTTGAAATTGCCGCCGTCCTTGCTGAAGAACCAGTATTGGGTCATGTCTTCAGTGGCTCCGAGATTGTTGATGTAGCCAGCCATGAGCATTCCCTGGACCTTCTTGCCTACCGACAGTGAAATCCATGACGAACTCGTGTGGGTAGCCGCATAACTGTAATGATGGCTTCCGTCAATGCCTGTCACCCCGTATCCGCCGACCTGATTGAGGAAGTCCGCGGCACTGCCATAGACAGTCTTTGCCTTGAGGGTGAATGACTTGTACTTGTACTGGAGATAGACATACGGAGAGACGGCTGTCATCCTGCCTGATGCCTTGTATATGTTTTCCGAGCCTCCGGCAAACTCAGAATATTCTCTGTAAGGTTTGATGCTGAGAAGACTTGCACCGGCTCTGGCAAGAAACCCTTCTGTCTTGTAAGTGAGTCCGAGGTATGCCTCCGGGAGGATTCCGTATTTCATATAATTGGCTGAAGCCCCTTCCGGTCCGACGGAAGTGTACTGCATCTGATAAATCAAGGCGGCCGTCAAGATGAAATGCTTCCCGAGCCCGGCATCCATGGTCACCTGAGGGCTGCGGTTGAACGGATTGAACGGAGCACCGGTGGCAAGGCTTATGACATCCGGCTGGTCTGCCGCCATGGGATGCCATGCCTGGCCCATGAGCAGGGACACGGATGCCTTATGGTCTCCGGACATCGGAAGATCCTTCCAGCCGAGTTTCATGTACGCCTGCCTGAGCCTTAGCGTAGCCGTACCCGTGGAGCCGCTGAGTCCGGCATAGAAATCCGTCTCCACTTTGGCGGAAATGTCCATGTTCCCGACCCGGTATCCCTTGACGTCAAGGCCAACACGTGAAGTAATGGACAGGAACCTGAATGACGGCGTGGCATTCAGGTCCTCCCCGTTGCTGTCAAGTTCCCTGTCAAAAGGGAGATAATAGAACAGGTTTCCCGTGCCGGATGCACTCTCGCGTGAATCAAATGCGAAATAGTTCCTTATGAACCCGTAGAGGCTGAAATGATTTTTAAGTTCCTCCTTGACACGGGTTCCTTTTCCCGGAGTCTTTTCAGGAACAGGGGTATCTTCTGTGCCTGCGGCAAATGCAGGGCAGGCAATTGCAGCAGCGGCAATTACAGCAGCGGCAATTACAGCCAATATTCTTTTCATAACATTTTACAAATTAATCAGAATCCGATGAAGAAAAGCAGCAGGTAGCCGAGGACATATCCGATGACACCTACCAGAATCCCCACTTTCGTCATATCCTTCGTCGTCACAAGCCCCGTCGAGTGAGCAAGTGCGTTCGGCGGCGTACTTATAGGGAAGAGCATTGCAAGCGAAGTGCAGAGCACTGCCCCGATCACAAGGGTCTTCGCCCCGCCGACAGGGTCAAGCGTATCGCCCATTCCGACAGCAACAGCACAGAGAATAGGGACAATCAGGCTCGCTGCGGCCGTATTGGAGATAAAGTTCGATATGAAATAGCCGATGAATCCGGCAACGAGTATCACCACCATCGGGAGCCACTCCCCGAACGGGATAGATGTCACAAGATGCTCGGCGAGGCCGGTGTTGGTCATCGCAAGTCCAAGGGCAAAACCTCCAGCCACCATCCAGAGCACGCTCCAGTTTATGTCCTTAAGGTCATCCTTTGTTATTATTCCGGTGATACAGAACACCCCGACAGGAATCATTGCCACGACATTGGAGTTCAGTTTGGTGAGACTCTCGGTCATCCAGAGCAAAATCGTTAGTGCAAATGTTATCCACACCACATAAGTGCGCCATGTCTTTTCGTGATGGCTCTCAATTTTCAGTTCTATCGTTTTCTGCTTGAACGGATACATTTTCAGAAGTATCACCCATGCTATCAGAAGCATTACATACACATAAGGTATCATCCTGAACATCCAGTCGTCAAATCCCACATCGAGGTGGAGGGAATCGTTGATGTACTGGAATGCGATTGCATTCGGAGGAGTGCCGATAGGCGTGCCTATTCCTCCGAGATTTGCGGCAATGGGTATGGAAAGCGCAAGTGCGATGCGGCCCTTGCCGTCCGGAGGCAGAGTCTTCAGGATAGGAGCAAGGAAAGTCAGCATCATGGCCGCCGTGGCTGTATTGCTCATGAACATGGAGAATGTTCCTATCACAAGCAGGAAGCCAAGAAGCACGAATTCCGATTTCTTTCCGAAAGGCTTCATAAGCACCCGGGCAAGCTGTACGTCAAGGCCTACTTTCGTCGAAGCAATCGCAAGAATGAAACCCCCGAGGAAAAGCATTATCACCGGATCGGCGAATGTGGCGAGTATCGACTTGTAGCTCACGAATGTCCCCATCTCCGACGGTATTCCGGACCCCTTCATGAAAGGCAGGCTGCTGTCGGATATGGTCAGCAACATTATCACAATTATCAGCACGGATGTCGTCCAGGTCGGGATAATCTCGAACATCCACATCAGGGCAGCAAACACAAAGATTGCGATTGTTCGCTGCTCTACGACAGTGAGCCCGTCGATTCCGAAGAATGAAGTCGGCACAAGCCAGAGGAACAAGGTAACGGCAATGACAAGGGGAAGCAGGATTGTAAGTTTCCTTGAAATTTTCCGTTCCTTGGGAAGTTGTGTAGTCATGTTATTGTGTTAAAATTAGCGGTTGATTGTATCGGAAATTCTCCATTTTGAATTTCGGCCGATAAATTTAGTGATAATTTGTAAAAATAAAATTGATTTCCCGCAAAAATTGAATACAACGCGGCCGGCGGATGGCATTTCACCTGTCCGCCGGCCGCAGATAAGATCTATTGAACAAGTATTATTTTCAGAATACGAGCCAAGGACGGACTTTGTATTCTTTGTTTTTCCTTTGTCCGCTGATATAGCCCGGAGTTATATTGGATGAATCGAGATTTACCATATAAGCCCAGTATCTTGTACCGTTTTCCGTCTGCTGTTCTGAACTTGACCAATATATGGCATCTCTTCTGTATACCGGAGTAGCGGCATTCCCCAGGGAATTCAGGGCAGCATTGATATCTTCATTTTTCATGAAAAGATAATGCAGCTGCTGGGCTGACGGAAGGAACCATCCTGAAGAGGATTCAGGTGCGGAAACCTCATTCTCATACAAGACGACAGCCGCATAAGCAGCCGGATAATTGTTGACTGCGTCATCGCTGAGTCCGCCGGCTTTCTCTTCCGCCTTGGCCTTTATCATGGATGTGTTGTAATATCCTTCAAAGTCGCTGTCAGAATGTGTTGTTCCGACTCCGCTGTCGCCGTCCACATCCCATGAGCCCCATGCATATTCAGTCCCGGAAGCCACATCATTGAGAGAAACCACATAACCATTGATGTTCTCAAGCCGTGAATGCCCGTCCTTGGTATAATAGACCCCGGTATCAGTACCGCCGTTGGTAACCGTCCCTCGTCCCGCAAGCACCACGATGCCGACACATTCCTTTCCGGCGACAGGACCTTCAGCCCCGCTGCTCCATGTCCCGTCACTGTAATAGTAGTCACCGATTGCCGCCGGCTGCGCCTCAAGCGTGGCAAAAGGCTCCGAAGCCACTTCAGAGTATGTGCCGTCCGCACTTACGGCAGCGGCCACGAGAGTATATTCCGTCTCCGGAAGCAGTCCCGGCACAGAATACAAGTCAGTCTTTGACGGGTCAGCCTCATGCCCTGATTCAATGATTTCAGCTGCGGAAGGAACCTCATCAGAAGACAGCACGCAAAGATATGCCGCTTTCTCTGCCTTGTCCGGGACAAGGGTGAAGCTTACCGATGTTGAAGCAGGCGTGACATCCCTGAGCACAAGCGTAGGGACGACAGCATCGCTCTCAGTAGTTTCAAATCCCACTTCAGCGACATCCGAATACGAGCCATCGGAATACATGGCAGCGGCGGCGATGCGGTATACCGTCTCTGGAGAGAGGCCTCCTATAGTGTAGACTTTATATACGGACGGGTCAGCCTGTACTCCGCTCCTGAGCACCTCATCAGCGGACGGGGAGGCGTCAAATTCAGCCAACTGCTTGTATGTAAGCAATGCTGCATCGGGAGCAGACAAAGTGAACGACACGAAGTCATCCCCGACTTCCTCAATTTCTATTTTTACAGGCGAAGCCGCAGTCCCGGAAGTCTTGTCCTCACAGGATGTCATTGCCAGAAGCATGAAGAGAGAAGCGGCAAATGCCTGAAATGAATATATTCTGTTTTTCATAATCAATTTAAAATTTACTGCCGATTAAATCTGGATAGGACCGGATCCGTCCCGGTGCCTTTCTGCAGAGCAGCGGACGGGAATCCTTCTGCAGCGGTCTCCGGCAAAGACAGGCCTGAAGCGCTGAATTCAGAGACCGGGGAAGCCCCTTCCCTTGTAATCTCCGCAGACATCCTGTAGATGCCCCCGTATACTCCGTCCATGTCCACTGCGAATCCGAGGACAGTCAGTGTGCCGTACTGGACGGCGAACCGGAGCTGTTCCCTGTTCATGACCCCGCCCATCATCACGGCATCATAGACCGTCTCGTCCGGATAGGCCTCAGGGTCCGTATAATCTCCCGGGAGAAGGGCAAGATACCATTGGTACGCATCAGAGGAATGGACGACATCGGCGACGAAACAGGCTCCGTCCCTGATGCCCTCGTACTGGGGGTCCAGGTCCGCGAGTTCATCTCCGTTGAACCAGCGCACATTCGCCACGCTTACGGAAACATCGGAAGTATATTCTGAAACCGTGAATTTCTCCATGAATACAGGTCCTGCAGCCCGTCCGTCGTCAGACAGCGCGTATGCAAAGGCATAATGGTCTCCCGTGGCAAGGTCTGTCCACTCATAAATGTCCTGACCGGCAAAGGCGACCATGGAAACCATCTGTGACATTGACACGCCGTATTCCGAAGCCATCGCGAGAAGCCCCTGATATACCCTCTCGACCAAGTCATCCTCGGACGAGAATTCCGATACAGGAATCACGGAAGTATAGTAGCTGACTCCGTCATCGCTCGGTGTCACAGTGACAGTCACTCCTGACATGGCATAACTGAAGTCAAACGAAAACTCGCAGTCCTCAGGATTTCCCGGGGCAAGAGTACGGAAAGACTTCACTTCAGGCTCGCCGTAGCAGGTTCCGTCGTCTGCCAGTCCTATGGCATAGACAATCATCTCGGTGTCTGAAGGCAAGCCAGATATGTTGTCCGAATCAGGACCGGTAACCTGCAGGGACTTCACGAACTTCTCCTTGTCAACACCATATTCCGCGGAAGCATTCTCTATCAGGGTTGTCAGATATGAGGCCACATCACCGTCACAGCTGTCATAGACCTCCTTTGTCATAAGGTCATAATAATATGGCAATGTGTTGTCCGAAGGCAGCACCGACACGGTCACCGACGCTGCAGTAACCTCCGGAATTTCTATTTCAAAAGAAATGTCTCCGGTCTGCACCTCGCCTGCAGGGGTTTCAAATGTTTCAGCAAAGGCATCAGTAGTATAATAGCCTTTGGCATTGACACCCACTGCATAGCATACATAGCCGGTCTCCGGAGAAAGGTCAGAAGGTGACAGAGTATGGCTGCCTGTTACCTGCATTTCGGCCACAGCCTCCGCCCTGTCCAGGCCTTCCCTCTCCATCAGCCGAGATATTTCATTATCTATAAAATACTTGATATCCGACGGCCCGAGGTCGGAAGAAGAAACATATCCGGCAATATAAGGCAAAGTCTGCGATGACGGAGAAAATGAAATCACAGCCGAAGACGCAGTCACATCCGTTACTTCAACAGCCACAGAAAGGCTCTCATCCTCTCCGGAGCCATTACCCGCAGGCTCCTTGCTGCAGGACATCATTGCAAACGACAGCAATGAGGCGAAAAACAAAAACTTTTTCATCTCTCTCATTTCTGTCAGAAAGCAAGTACAGGACGGACTTTCCACAATCTGGACAACCCCGTTTCCTTTTCCACAACAAAGTTGCCGTCTATGAAATTGACCTTGTACACAGAAGTGCCGGATTCATCAGTTTCGGTACTTGACCAATACCAGTCCCCGCTGAAATCATATAATGTCGTTCCGCCGGCTTCAGTGACAGCCGCATCCAATTCTGTTTTAAGATTAAAAATTTCCCTGCACTGCCCGAGTGACGGAAGAAACCATCCTGTGGAAGATACAGGGGCTTCCGTAAACTCCTCTTCATAATAAACGACAGCATAATATACTGCAGCACAATTGTCTGCACTAAACGAGCCAAAATTTTCCTCTGCAGCCTCTTTTATCCTGAGCGTATTATAATATCCGCTGAAATCTTCCGGATCAGAAGAGGTGACACCAAGCGGAGATGGGGTCCATTGGAAACCTGTTTTCGGAGAAAATATATCCGAATCGTCCCTCACATCCTTCAAAGCCATGGCAAATCCGTTGACTGTCTTGAGTCCTGCTGCGGAATAATCTGACTTGTCAGAATCAGCCGGACCTGACTTGAATACGACTCCGACAACAGTCTTTGTGGCATCAAGCGTCCCGCTCCATGTACCATCGCTGTAATAGAAGTCCCCGACTTCTGGGGCAACGACAGGGGCATCTCCTGTGACGAAGTCGGCGGAAGCGACTTCCGAATATCCGTCGGCATTTTCAGCTGCGGCATATATTGTATAAGAGGTACTGTATGAAAGACCTTCGACTGTCTCCTGTGCAGCATCAAGAGTGAGTGCGGTACCGTCAGAAAGTATCGTCTCGGCATCAGGGACAGACTCGCCGGATGCAAGGCAGAGATAAGATGCGGACAGGGCCGCTTCGAGAGTATAGGAGAAAGTGGCGGAAGTCCCGTCTACCGACACATTTCCGAGAGTGATTTCCGGGAGGACAGCCACATGCGCCCCTGTGGTCATTTCAGCCGAAGCAAGAAGAGAAGTCAGCCCATCGGAATTTCTTGCAGCGGCAAGCACGAGATAATCCGTGGACGGCTCTAGGCCTGACACGGTATATTCCCCGCCGTCTGAAGCATCGGCTTCTTCGCCGTCTTCCATGACACCGACGGCGTCATACTGCTGTTCCGAAGCCGGAACCACGAGGTAACGGAGCTCTGCCGCATTCTCGGGTGTAAGAGTAAATGTCAGATAATCTTCACCGGATTCTCCGGGAATGATTTTTACTGAAGGAACGGCTATGTCTCCCCCATTACCCTCCCCGATATTGTCGTCTGGGGCACATGCGGAAGCAAGGCCAAGCGCCGCAAAAGCAAAGAAAACTGCCTTTGCAGCAAATGTCAATAAAGTTCGTTTCATATAGTTGATTTATTTTAGACACTCAAAATTAATAATATTGATGCTAAAACACAACACAATAATTCAGAAGCGCGCCCGTTGGAGCCAAAAATGCTTTCCAACGGGCGCGCTTTTCCGGTATTTTCACGGCCGGTGGATGGCATTTCACCTGTCCACCGGCCGCGGTATATAATCTCAGATTCAGACCGATTCCGCCTTCAGATTCAGACCGATTCCGTCAGATTCCGTCAGATGATTCCCTGCTCGAGCATTGCAGTGGCCACCTTCATGAATCCGGCGACATTCGCGCCTTTCACATAATTGATGTAGCCGTCAGGCTGTGTGCCGTGCTCGACGCATGCATGGTGGATGTTGGCCATGATTTCATGCAGCTTCTTGTCGACTTCCTCAGCGCTCCAGCTGATATGCATGGCGTTCTGGGTCATTTCAAGACCTGAAGTAGCCACTCCGCCGGCATTGACGGCCTTGCCCGGGGCAAACATTATCTTCGCCTTCTGGAAAGCGGCGATGGCTTCCGGAGTACATCCCATGTTGGAGACTTCGGCGCAGCACCATGTTCCGTTCTTGATGAGTTCCTCGGCGTCGGCGCCGGTCAGTTCATTCTGGAATGCGCACGGCATGGCGATGTCGCATTTGATGCTCCATGCCTTCTTGCCGGGATAGAATGTGGCTGAAGGGAATTTCTCTGCAAAAGGAGCCACCACATCATTGTTGGAGGCGCGGAGTTCAAGCATGTAGGCGATTTTCTCGTCATTCATTCCTTCAGGGTCGTATATGGCGCCGTCAGGTCCGGAGATGGCGATGACATGGGCGCCGAGCTGCGTGGCCTTCTTTGCCGCACCCCATGCCACATTGCCGAAGCCGGAGATGGACACCTTCTTGTCCTTGATGTCCTTTCCCTGGAGATGGAGCATGTGCTGCACGAAATATACGGCGCCGTATCCTGTTGCCTCAGGGCGCACGAGAGAGCCGCCGTATGTCAGGCCCTTGCCTGTGAGCACTCCCGTATGCTCACGGGCGAGTTTCTTGTACATTCCGAAGAGATAGCCGATCTCGCGGCCGCCCACTCCGATGTCACCGGCAGGTACATCAGTGTCAGGTCCGATGTTGCGCCAGAGCTCCAGCATGAAGGCCTGACAGAATCTCATGATTTCGGCATCAGACTTGCCTTTCGGGTTGAAGTCCGAGCCACCCTTTCCGCCGCCCATAGGCAGAGTGGTCAGGGCATTCTTGAATATCTGTTCGAATCCCAGGAACTTCAGGATGGACAGGTTGACCGAAGGATGGAAGCGGAGGCCACCCTTGTATGGCCCGATTGCAGCATTGAACTGCACCCTGTAGCCGGTATTTACCTGGATGTCACCGTTGTCATCTACCCAAGTCACCTTGAAAGTGAAGATCCTGTCCGGTTCGACTATCCTCTCCACGATTTTGGCGGCCTCGAATTCAGGATGCCTGTTGTAGACATCCTCGACTGTCTCGAGAACTTCACGGACTGCCTGAAGGTATTCCTTCTCATTTCCGTACTTGGCCTGAAGCCTTGACATTATTTCATTTGTGTTCATGGTATGATTGTTTGTGTTATGTAATTTTGATTAATGTAGTGTCTGATTCATGAACCCGGCATTCATTTGACTTCCCAGATTGAACCGCTGTGAAGAAGGTCGTCGACACAGTGTATCTTCGACTTTTCCGTCACCTGCTCGACCTGCATTCTCACCGCCGCGTCATATGTGATGTCGTTCACATCCCTGATGACTCCGAGGGCGACAGGATATTCAGGATACTTCATGTCGGCAAGCATCATGTGTATGCCGATGTTGTCGCTGTGGGCGTCGTGCGTCAGGATATCGTCTTCTGTGATGCCCTTCTCCCCTATCGTCACCACCTTGAGCTTCAGGCCGTCAAGCACGAGGCCCTTGTCCCGGTTCTTGCCGAAAATCATTTTCTCGCCGTGACGGAGGACTATGGTTCGGTCCTCCCTGTACGCGCGGTCAGCAATCTCGGCATGCGCCCCGTTGTTGAAAATCACGCAGTTGGTAAGCATCTCCATCACGGATGTACCGTTGTGGACGGCTGCCGCCACCATAATCTCTTCATTGAGCTTGAGTTCAGAGTCAAGTCCGCGGGCAAAGAATGTTCCCTTTGCGCCCAGGACAAGACTTCCTGGATTGAACGGATGCTCCACCGTACCGTACGGAGAAGTCTTGGTTATTGCCCCGAACTTGGATGTCGGCGAATACTGTCCCTTCGTAAGACCGTAGATGCGGTTGTTGAAAAGGATTATATTTATGTCTATGTTTCTCCTGACGGCATGTATGAAATGGTTTCCCCCTATGGCAAGGGCATCTCCGTCTCCGCAGGCCTGCCATACGGACAATTCTGGATTGGCCACTTTTATCCCGGTGGAGACTGCCGTTGCGCGCCCGTGGATGCTGTGGAATCCGTATGTGTCCATATAATAAGGCAGTCTGGAGGAGCAGCCTATCCCCGACACCACCACATAGCGCTCTTTCTTGTAGCCGAGAATTTCGCTGACACGGGGCATGGCCCTCTGCAGGGCCGCAAGCACGGCATGGTCCCCGCATCCGGGACACCACCTCACCTCCTGGTCACTCTTGAAATCTTTGAATGTATATTTTTCCATTTTGAAAAGTCTTTTGAATCATTCCATGTTTTCAACTGAACATCCGTCCGCAAGCATCACAGGACATTGTCTATGGCTGACACTATTTCCTGGACGAGGAACGGCTGCCCCTGGACCTTGTTGCACTGAAGATATGTGAACTGCGGAAGCTGGCCCCTCAGATACGAGGCGAACTGCCCGCTGTTGAGCTCGCATACAAGGATATGGTCATATGCCCTGAATACTTCTGCTGTATTCTTCGGCAGCGGGTTGATGTAGTCGAAATGGACATAACCGACATCCTTTCCGCCGGCAAGCGACTGCATTATTGCCGTATAGATGTGGCCGTAGGTACCTCCCCAGCCTACGACGAGCAGTCTGCCGGATTTGTTCCCGATGACTTCAAGAGGCGGGATGACATCGGCAAGCCGGGCTACTTTCTCCGCCCTTTCCCGTACCATCAGCTCGTGGTTCTGGGGGTCTGAAGAAAGTACTCCGTCATGATTCTTCTCCAGTCCGCCGACCCTGTGCTCAAAATCCTTCTGTCCCGGAAGCCCCCATTTCCTGACCATGGTGTCGGGATCCCGCATGAACGGCTTGAACGGGATATCTTCCCGAGTTGCGAACGGAGGCATGATTTCAGGATAATCCTTCATTGAAGGTATCTTCCATGGCTCCGAACCGTTGCCGAGAAAGCCTTCCGAAAGCATGATGACAGGCATCATGTGCTCAAGGGCAAGCTTGGACGCATTGAATGCGGTGTCAAAGCAGTGGGCAGGAGAATGTGCGGCAATGACGGCAATCGGACATTCCCCGTTGCGCCCGTACAGGACCTGATTCAGGTCTGTCTGTTCTGTCTTTGTAGGAATCCCTGTGGAAGGACCGGCTCTCTGCACATCGACGACAACCAGAGGCAGTTCGGTCATCACTGCAAGCCCCAGCGCCTCCGACTTGAGGGAAAGTCCCGGGCCGGAAGTGGTCGTCACGGCAAGGTCACCGGCATAAGCCGCACCGATGGCAGTGCAGATTCCGGCTATCTCGTCCTCCGCCTGAAGCGTCTTGGCTCCGAGACTCTTGTGGATTGCAAGCTCCTCGAGGATGGCAGTAGCCGGGGTAATCGGGTATGAGCCGCAGAAAAGAGGTCTTCCCGACTTCTCTGATGCAGCGAGAAATCCCCACGCCGTCGCCTGATTGCCGGTAATATTGCGGTAAAAGCCCTTTGCCATGTGCGCAGGCTCAATAGTATAAGTATTGGGAATCGCCTGGATATTGGCTGCATAATTGTACCCGTCCTTCAGGACCTTCTCATTCGGGGCTATCATCTCCGGATGCTTCCTGTGGAATTTCTTTTCCAGATACCTGTTGACATATTCCAGCGGGCGGCTGTATATGAAGCAGGCCATGCCGAGGGTGAACATGTTCTTGCACTTGTGTATGGCCTTGATATCCATGCCGCTGTCCTTCAGACTCTCCTCTGTGAGCGTGGTAATCGGAGCCACAATTATTGTACGGTCCTCGATATGAAGTTCCCGTATCGGGTCTTCCCTGAAGCCGGCCTTTGCAAGACCTTCGTCATCGAATGCATCCCCGTCGATGAGAACCATCGCCGTGCGCTTGAGCCACTTGGCATTGGTCTTTAGAGCCGCCGGATTCATCGCCACCAGAAGGTCGCAGAGATCCCCGGGAGTTGTGATATGTCCGCTTCCGATATGCACCTGAAATCCGGAAACGCCCGAAAGAGTCCCGTGCGGAGCCCTTATTTCAGCAGGAAAATCGGGGAAAGTGGAAAGTTCGTTGCCGTAGATTGCCGACATGTCAGCAAAAAGAGATCCGGTGAGCTGCATCCCGTCACCCGAATCTCCGGCAAATCTTATCACAACATCTTTAGTATCTATTACTTTGTGTTGCATGAGTGATTAGATTCTTTAATCATTTGTTTAAAAAGCATACAAATGTATAATAAAAATCACTCAAATACTACAAAAATCTTAAAATTTACTCCAAATTTTATTCCGGTCAAAAATTGACTCCGTACACCTCCCCTTTCAATGTAGGAAACTCCTTCAGGCAGCCGCCATAATACAGCCGGCACACATTCCCCGCCAAAGACCTGACTGTACATCCTGACAACTTTCCCCCATGCCATTCGAGGTCTATCTCAAAGCCGCCCCTGGAGCGCAGCCCGGTGACTTTTCCGTCACTCCATCCGGGAGGAAGGGCAGGCAGCAGGCGGATGACCCCGTCATGGCTCTGGAGAAGCATTTCAGCGACCCCTGCCGTCCCGCCGAAATTCCCGTCTATCTGAAAAGGAGGATGAATGCACCACAGATTGTCCGTGATACCCTTTTCAAGAAGGGTCCTGTAAAGGGCATAAGCCCGTTCCCCGTCATGAAGCCTTGCCCACATGTTGAGTTTCCACGCCATGCTCCAGCCTGTCGACACATCACCCCTGTGCTCAAGGACAACCCTTGCGGCATCAGCAAGTTCCGGAGTCGCATCTGGAGAGACCGTGTGGCCCGGATGCAGGCCGAACAGATGATTGACATGCCTGTGGTCATCCTCCGGGTCATCGATGTCCCGGCTCCATTCCATCAGCTGCCCATAACGGCCGATTTCATACGGGGGTATTCCCGCAAGGACCCTTTTCCATCTTCTGACTTTTCCGCTGTCTGTGCCGAGGACTTCCGCCGCCTCCGCTGCTGCAGAAAGAATCTCCCGGGCCACCGCATGCACGAAAGTCGTCCCTTCATCCACCGGCCCGTGTTCCGGAGAAGCCGAAGGACAGGCCGTATATGCTCCTCCCGGCTTTTTCCACAGGCAGTCCGCCATGAAATCGGCACTTCCCCTGATGAGAGGATAGCCTGTAGACGCAAGCCATTCCCTGTCACATGTGTATTCATAATAATCCCACAGATGCAGTGCAAGCCACGGACCGGCGGCATAGATGAGATTCCATGTCATGTCCGGGCTGTCAAGAGGCGAAGCGAAGCCGAAGACATTCGATGAAATGGAGGCAGTCCAGCCTCGTGCCCCGAAATATTCCCGGGCCACCCTTGCGCCCGGTTTTTCAAGCATGGCTATATATTCATTCAGCGGTATCTGGCATTCCTCAAGGGCGGTTGACAGTGCAGGCCAGTAATTCATCTGCAGATTGATGTTGTTGTGGTAGTCCACATGCCACGGGCCGTCAGTACCGTTGTGCCAGATGCCCTGGAGATTGGCAGGCATCGAGCCTTCGCGTGATGAAGAAATCAGAAGATATCTTCCGAACTGGAAGAACAGGGCCTCAAGTCCCGGATCGCTGTTTCCTGCACGATAGGCGGCCAGTCTTGCAGGAGCAGGCAGATGCGGCAGGCCAGGCCCGAGATCCAGGTCCACCCTGCCGAACAATTCCGTGTAGTCATCCAGATGTCTTGCCAGAAGTTCGTCATAGCCTTTCTCTGCAGCTTCGGAAAGCCATTTGCGGACATTGGTTTCCGGGGTTTCCCCATAATATGCATGCGGGTCAGCGAAATCAGGATCATAATTCATCGAATAGCCGGTGTCCGCAGACAATATGAAGACTGTGTCATCCGACCCTTCGACAATCAGTTTCCCGTTCTCCGACCTTGCAGCTCCTCCGTCCGTCAGGGCCATGATGCCCAGGGAAAACTCCATGCCATTGTCCAAGAGGCTGCCGGAAAAGGCAAGCACAGGCGTCCCGTCACCGGAAACTCTGCATTCGGCCCCGGGATTGGGAGAATACTCAAGCACGAGCCTCTGCTTCCTGCCGGAGGTGAAGCGCATGACCATAACATTGTCAGGATAGGATATGAAAAACTTCCTTACATGCCGCACTGAATCACAGTCAAAGGAAACCGAGGCGACGGCACTGTCCAGGGACAGGCTTCTGCGGTATCCGGACATCCGATCCGGGTCCGCTTCCGTGCTGATGCGGATTTCGCCCATTGTCGTGAAGGAGCCGAAGCGGAAAGGAGATTCCGCGCTCTTTTCATAAGACGCCTTCCCGGTAAAATATTTTCTTGTGAGTGAATCCGCCTCTTCCTGATTTCCTTCGGAGAAAGCCCTGCGGATTTTTCTGAGGGCTCTCCTGGCCGTCCTGTTGACATCCCAGTAATAAGACGCATCGCCGGACACGGCCGGGCCTCCATGCCACAGAGTCTTCTCGTTCAATGTGATGCGTTCAACGGAGACTGCCCCCATGACATTTGCCCCGACAGACCCGTTCCCGAGAGGCAGTGAAGATGACTCCCATTCGGGATCAGGATTCACAGTGCCGGATGCGGGAAGATTCCACACTTCGCTTCCGGCAGCGGAACAAGGAGTATCGAACCATATTTCCAGCGGTTCACCGGCTGCAGCACAAAAAACAGGAGCAAGCAATGCCGCCGCCGAAAGAATACATCCTGCGAAAAGATTCATGGCAATGAGAATTTATCAGACAAATTTAGAAGCCGTCTTGAATTTTTTCAAAAATATTTTACGGTTTAAAAATTATTTTTACACATTATCATTTTTATTGCTAAATTGCAGAGATTTTGTCCCTTTTCGGTAACAAAAAATGCCGACAAGACAGGTATCATATTTTAAAAGTCAATTAAAATTTTACTCACAAACTCATGGTACTGAAAAGAATCAGTCTGACATTGTCCGCAGCATTCCTCATGGCATCAGGCCTGTCCGCCGGACAGCCGGAATGGCAGGACCCGCTCGTAAATTCAGTGAACAGGGCCCCGATGCACACAAGTTATTTTGCATACGCGAATGATGAGGAGGCAGCGTCGCACTGCCCGGAGAATTCTTCCAACTACATGTCCATCAACGGGACATGGAAATTCTTCTGGACAGAGAATGCGGACGAAAGGCCGACGGACTTCTGGCACACTGATTTCAATGACAGAGGATGGGACGACATGCAGGTGCCCGGCATCTGGGAACTCAACGGCTACGGAGACCCCCTGTACAACAACATCGGCTATGCATGGCAATACCAGTTCAGGAACAATCCTCCCGAGGTGCCTGTAGAGAACAATCATGTGGGCTCATACAGAAGGACTGTGATTGTGCCGGAAAGCTGGGAGGGGAAACAGATTTTCGCCCATTTCGGCAGCGTTTCCTCCAACATGTACCTGTGGGTGAACGGAAAATTTGTCGGATACAGCGAAGACACCAAGCTTGAGGCGGAATTCGACCTCACGAAATACCTCAGGCCGGGAGAGAATCTCATCGCATTCCAGGTATTCCGCTGGTGCGACGGCTCCTACTTCGAGGACCAGGACTTCATGAGATATTCAGGAGTCGCACGGGACTGCTGGCTCTATGCAAGGGAGAAAAACAGGATTCAGGACATCAGGATTACCCCTGACCTTGACAGCAGCTACGACAACGGCACCCTTGACATTGCTCTTGAGACCACAGGCAGCTGCAATGTATCGCTCGTCCTGACCGACATGGACGGGAATGTCGCCGCCCGGCAGCAGGTCAGGGCAGGCAAAGGCTCCATGAACATAAGGATGGAAGTGGATTCCCCGTACAAATGGACGGCAGAGACACCTTACCTCTATACATTGACCGCCACGACAGACAACCGAGGCAGCCGGGAAGTCATCCCCGTAAAGGTCGGCTTCAGGAAAATCGAGCTGAAGGATGCCCAGGTGCTCATAAACGGACAGCCTGTGCTTTTCAAGGGAGCAAACAGACATGAAATGGACCCGGACGGAGGCTACATGGTATCCAGAGAAAGGATGCTTCAGGACATTCTGCGGATGAAAGAGATGAACATCAACGCCGTACGCACATGCCACTATCCGGATGACCCGTACTGGTACGAACTCTGCGACAGATACGGCCTGTATGTTGTTGCCGAAGCCAACCTTGAGTCGCACGGAATGGGATACGAGGAGAAGAGCCTCGCGAAATTCCCTCTTTACGAGAAGACTCATCTTGAAAGGAATGAGAGGAATGTTGCCAGAAACTTCAATCATCCGTCAGTAATATTCTGGTCACTCGGAAATGAGGCCGGGTTCGGAGTCAATTTCGAGAAATGCTACGAATGGGTCAAGAACGAGGACCCGTCAAGGCCTGTCCAATATGAAAGAGCCGGATACAATGAATACACCGACATATACTGTCCGATGTACTACCGCTACAACTCATGCGAGGAATATAGCAGCAACAACCCCGGCAAGCCGCTGATTCTGTGCGAATACGCCCACGCGATGGGCAACTCCGAGGGCGGATTCAAGGAATACTGGGACCTCGTGCGCAAATATCCGGCCTTCCAGGGCGGATTCATCTGGGACTTCGTGGACCAGTCCCCGAGACAGTTCAATGCAGAGGGCGAAATGTTCTACGGCTATGCCGGAGACTTCAACAGATATGATGTGGACAAGGACCAGAATTTCTGCAACAACGGGCTCATCAGCCCCGACCGGAAGCCGAACCCTCACGCATACGAAGTACGCCACATCTACCAGTCCATCTGGGCTTCTCCGTCCGACCTTTCCAAGGCCACCGTATCCGTATACAATGAGAATTTCTTCCGTGACCTTTCGGCATACCGCCTTGACTGGGAACTGCTTGCCGACGGGGAGCCGATGCAGCAGGGCACGGTGGACAGGCTTGAAGTAGCCCCGCAGAGTTCTGCGGAAGTCTCCCTCGGATATGACCCGGCTTCGCTCTGTCCTGGAAAAGAGTGGATGCTGAACATATATTTCAGGCTGAAGAAAGCGGAAGACCCGCTCCCTGCCGGCCACCTCGCCGCATACAACCAGATTCCGCTCAGCGGATATGAGTACGGTCTGACGCTTGCCAATGTCACCAAGTCCAACGAAGCCGTAGCCCTCCCTGTCTTTGCGGACAATGACGAAAGATACCTCATACTGAAAGGTGAAGACTTCAGGCTTGAATTCAACAAGTCGGACGGCTTCATATCGCTTTACGAAAGCCGCGGCCGCAGTCTGCTTGAAAACGGCTCTGTGCTCAGACCCAACTTCTGGAGGGCAGGCACGGACAACGACTACGGCGCAGGCCTGCAGCTGAAATACAAGGTATGGAGAAATCCTTCTTTCGTCCTCAAGTCATTGGAACACGGCATCACTGACGGCATCGCATGCGTCACTGCAGAATACTCTGTCCCTGAGGTAGGAGCAGCCCTAACTATGAAATATGAAGTCAACAATGCTGGAGCCGTGAAGGTGACACAGACAATGAAGGCCGGAGTCTCAGCCCCGACCGGCACCGGCGGAGGAGAAGTCCCTGACATGTTCAGATTCGGAGTCAGAATGGACATGCCGGCAGACTATGACATCGTTGAATTTTATGGGAAAGGGCCTTTCGAGAACTATCAGGACCGCCAGCACGCAGCGCTCGTGGGCAGGTACAGGCAGACCGTCGAAGAACAGTTCTACCCATACATCAGACCTCAGGAAACAGGCACAAAAGCCGGCCTGAGATGGTGGCAGGTCGTCAATGCCGCAGGGAACGGACTCCGCTTCACCAGTGTAGCCCCATTCTCCGCCTCTGCCCTTGAATACAGCATCGAAATGCTTGACGACGGTGACGGCAAGAACAACAGGCATCCGTCCGACCTCGTGAAGTCAGGAAGCACGAACCTCTGCATCGACAAGGTCCAGATGGGACTCGGCTGCATCGACAGCTGGGGCGCCATGCCTATGGAAAAATACCTGCTTCACTACGGCGACTGTGAATTCATCTTCATGATGGAACCCGTAACTCACCAGTACGGAAATCAGATGATTTCCTCGCGGTCGTGAATGTCCTTGATGCGGAGCTGGAGATTGGCTATGCCCCGGTAATAGTTCTCGACAATCGAGTAGCAGATATCCACGGGATTTCCTGCCCTGATATGGTCAAAATGCGATGATTTGTTGAAGGCAATGGCAGAAATATGGCGGTACGGCTGGTCCTCCTGTATGAGTTCCAGCTTGAGATGGCTGCCCTCGGCCCCCACCTTGCGTCCGTTGCCGTTGTCATAGACATTCTCCGTCATGAAAACTGGGGTGCTGTTGCCCGGGCCGAAAGGCTGGAACTGCTTGAGAATCCGGAAGAATTTCGGAGTAATCCGGGAAAAGTCCAGTTTGGCGTCGATATTGATGGCTGGTGCTGCCATTTCCTGAATCATGGCATTGCCGATATATTCATCAATCCTCCTGCAGAATTCCTTCAGATTTTCTTCCCTTAAGGTAAGGCCTGCGGCATAGATGTGCCCGCCGAAATTCTCCAGAATATCAGCACAGCTTTCAATTGCTCCGTAAAGGTCAAATCCCTGCACACTTCTTGCCGAGCCTGTCACCATGCCGTTGGACATCGTCAGCACAATTGTCGGCTTGTAGAACGCCTCCACGAGGCGGGAAGCCACTATTCCCACAACGCCCTTGTGCCAGGAAGGGTCATAGACTATTGTCGCATGGCCGTCCGAGAGATTGCCGCCGGCCTGCATCATCTCAAGTGCCGATCTGGTAATCTCCCGGTCTATGCTCTTGCGTTCATTGTTGTATTCGTTGATTTCCCCCGCTATCTTTGCAGCCGTCTCACCGTCAGTAGCAGTCAGCAACTCCACAGACATGCGCCCGGATTCCATTCTTCCGGCGGCATTGATTCTCGGTCCTATCTTGAAGACTATGTCATCTATGGTCAGATGTGCAGGCTCAAGCCCGGCAAGCCGAGTCATCGCAAGCAGCCCGAGACGCGGCGATTCATTGAATCTCCTCAGACCGAAATGGGCAAGAATGCGGTTTTCTCCGGTAACGGAAACGAGGTCCGATGCTATGCTCACCACTGTCAGATCAAGCAGAGGAAGCAGAGAGTCAAAAGGAATCCCGTACCTCGCGGCATACCCCTGGACAAGCTTGAATCCGACACCGCACCCCGAAAGGTCATCGAAGGGATAATTGCAGTCCTCCCGCTTCGGGTCAAGCACGGCCACAGCCGCAGGAAGGTCGTTTTCCGGCAAATGATGATCACAGATAATGACATCTATGCCTTTTGAAGCCGCAAGACTGACCATACCGTTGGCCTTTATGCCGCAGTCAAGGGTAATTATGAGGGTGAAACCATTCTCCTCGGCCCAGGAAATCCCCTTGACCGATACGCCATAGCCCTCATCATATCTGTCCGGAATATAGAAATCAACTGAATCCGTATAGTCTTTCAGAAAAGAATATACAAGGGAGACCGCCGTAGTACCGTCCACATCATAATCGCCGTACACGAGGATTTTCTCTCCTGATACTACTGCCCGGTGCACCCGTTCCACAGCCGCATCCATGTCCTTCATCAGAAACGGGTCATGCAGGCCCGAAAGTGAAGGGCGGAAAAAGGCGCGGGCTTCATCAAATGTATTCACGCCGCGCAGCACAAGAAGTTCCGCAAGCACAGGGTCAATGCCGAGCTCCGACGACAGGCGGCTCACCGTCGCGCTGTCCGCAGAATCCTTTATTATCCATTCCCTGTCCTTGTCCATAACATACAAAGGTAACCATTTTCTTTTTAATTTTAGAATTTATTGTCGTACTTTTGCAAAAAATCAGAAATATGGAAAATATGGACCTCAACGAGCAGGAAAGGAACAGGCGTGAGGCGCTCGCCAAACTCAGGGAACTCGGAATTGACCCGTACCCGGCTGCGCTTTATCCTGTGAATGCCACTGCACAGAAGATAAAGGATGAGTATGATGCCGAGAAAGGCAACCTGACTGATGTTGTGATTGCTGGACGCATCATGTCCCGCCGCATCATGGGTGCGGCCTCGTTCATAGAACTGCAGGACGAGACAGGGAGAATACAGGTATATATCAAAAGGGACGAAATCTGCCCGGATGAAGACAAGACCATGTACAACACTGTCTTCAAGAAACTCCTTGACATCGGCGACATCATCGGCATCAAGGGCTTTGCATTCATTACTCAGACCGGACAACTGTCGGTGCATGCCAAGGAACTCACCCTGCTGAGCAAGTCGCTCAGGGTACTCCCGATTGTAAAGGAAAAGGACGGGGAGGTCTATGACGCATTTTCTGACCCTGAACTCAAGTACAGGCAGAGATATGTGGACCTGATAGTCAATCCTCAGGTACGCCAGACTTTCGTGATGAGAAGCAAGATAATCGCCACGATGAGGGAATACTTCAATGAAGCCGGCTGCCTTGAGGTCGAGACTCCTATATTACAGCCTATTCCGGGAGGTGCGACCGCAAGGCCGTTCATCACGCACCACAATGCCCTTGACATAGACCTGTATCTCCGCATTGCCAACGAGCTCTACCTCAAGAGGCTGATTGTCGGGGGCTATTCCGGAGTCTATGAGTTTGCCAAGGACTTCCGCAACGAGGGCATGGACAAGACCCACAATCCGGAATTTACCTGCATGGAAATCTATGTGGCCTACAAGGACTACAACTGGATGATGGACTTCACGGAAAAGATGCTTGAAAAGATTGCCCTGAAGCTCCACGGGACCACAGTCGTCACCATAGGGGACAATACGGTGGACTTCAAGCCGCCTTACCGCAGGCTTCCGATGCTTGAAGCCATCAAGGAATATGCAGGAGTCGATGTCACAGGCATGGATGAAGCCGAATTGAGGGCCACATGCGAAAGACTCAATGTCCCTGTAACCAAGGAAATGGGAGAAGGAAAGCTCATAGATGCCATTTTCGGCGAATACTGCGAGAAGAATCTCGTACAGCCGGTGTTCATCACTGACTATCCTGTATCCATGTCCCCGTTGACCAAGAGGCACCGCAGCAACCCGGACCTCACCGAGAGATTCGAACTCTTCGTATGCGGGAAGGAACTTGCCAACGCCTACAGCGAGCTCAACGACCCTATCGACCAGCTCGGCCGCTTCCAGGACCAGCTCAAGCAGAGGGAGCACGGGGACGACGAGGCCATGTACATCGACATGGACTTCATGCGCGCCCTCGAATACGGCATGCCTCCGACATCAGGAATGGGAATGGGTATTGACCGTCTGACCATGTTCATGACCAACTCCCCTACCATCCAGGACGTGCTTTTCTTCCCGCAGATGCGGCCTAAGAAAGCCCTGGGCTCCGAGAAGAAAGAGGAGTAGGATCCTGCGCCATATCATAGAATCATACAAAATACATCGGAGAGAGTGCCTCAAAAGGGCACTTTCTCCGTTATGCCTGATTCGAGAATCTCATATACGATATCACACCGCATTTTCCCCATCCGCACAAGCCATAGCCACTCTGGATCACCCTTTTTTCGCCATTTCCAGGGTACCTGTCCGAAAAATCCTATATTTCATAGAAAAGTTTGCTAATGTGTCAATCTTCACACCCCCCTCCGGACAACACCAAATTTATTTTCCGGTTCATGCCAAGGAACTGTTTCAAAAACGTATATTTGCCGCTATCGCACCATTTATACTGATGCGCCTCGGTAATAAAAATCGAACAAGTTCATTTTCATTACTCTCGGCTTCTGCGTATATTTGCAGAGAAATCAAATACAGGATGCATGTGCGTCCGTAAAAAATATTAGAATACACAAAACCGATGAATTATACCACAATATCATTATTTTCCGGTGCAATGGGACTGGATCTTGGGATTGAGAAAGCCGGATTTGACATCAGGGTATGTGTCGAGATGGACAAATGGGCTGC
>CASEBV010000016.1 GCA_949286415.1 uncultured Bacteroidales bacterium | reverse complement strand
GCCCTTTCACTGGAGTATTGGCTCCAGTTGGGTCCAAAAATGAAAAAAGGGGCTCCGAAACGGAGCCGAAAATATAAAAAGATGAGTTCGATCGGAAAAATTACCGGGACAGTCTGCCGATTGACTCATAATGACGGAATTTAACGACTGTCCCTAATATATTCCCAGTTCAAAGTCTGTTCCTTGTGGACAGATTCTTACGATAAAACAAATTTGGTTGAAGCAGAAGAATGGTTTGCCGAACTGAAGCAGCAGTTGGAAGTTGCCGGTTTTACCTGTGTTGACATCATTTCAAATGACAATTCCAATGAATACACATATAGGCTTGAAGCCACGGATGCCTACATAAAACTCTGTCAAAGAATATACAGCATCCGTTTCCATAATGTATATATGGCAATATATCTGGACCAGTTCAAAGGCAAAGTCTTATCCTATTCAAACGGGAAAAATAATGCAGGATTTGATATAGGCGACCAAAAAGATGCAGTCAGTTTGGCAGTGTCATTCATCCGCAACATCCCTCAATATGAAAAACAATGGGAAAGACTTGACATTGCAGCCATTCACATAGAACTGGAACAAAAGCGTGACGGCCTTAACTCTCTCGTCAAAGCCCTCATAAGGAGTGCCGGACTGCCGTATGATATCCAAGAAGACAAATGGGGATACGATGTCTATTTCCAGCTTCCGGGAGGATGGTATATACGCACGGAAATTTCAGCGGAAATGGATCTGGACAGACTGCCGGAACTGGATAAATTAATAAGAAATACAGCCTCGTCATGCAGCCGCCTCGGAGACCTGTACTTCAAGATAAGGACAGAAAAAGAGAATGACAAAGACTTTGTATTTGGTGATATGTATGGGAATTGGCAAAATCCTGATGAGTTGCAATAAAACAAATAATTATGATTGACATAAAACTTTTTCAGAAATTGAAAGATGAAGGCATCTGTCAGAGAAACAGAGAATGGATAAACCAAATCACAAATTATGAGTAACGAAATATACTTGGACTTTGAAGGGGACTGGTATCATATTAACTTATTGACTCCTGCCGGAAGCGTTTGGATTGTGGAATGGGGTGACGGCGCCTCAAAACGACATATAAGCACAGGTGAATGGCAATGGGACATACATCACACAATCCGCTATTGAAAGAGCTGCATTGTAAATACGGGATTTTTGGCACATTGGACATAAGCAACAATCTTATCTTGGAAAAACTGACCTGCTATTCCTGCAAAAACTTAAATGAACTGAACCTGTCCCGTAACCTGGCCCTTAGAGAACTGGAACTGAATTATTCCGGAATCAAGAAACTTGGATTGCATAATCGGTCTCAGCTACAAACCATTAAATTAATCGATATGGAACTGGATGAGCGTTCAGAAAAATATCTTCACCAGGTGGTCGGACAGAACGGTGGCAGCATCATAAAAGATCACGATTTTTTATTATGAGCCGTGTTTTGGCATACCTGCGGATTACCTTTGCTTCAGAAACAAAACAAATGAGTAAACATTATGGAAACAAACATTTTTGACGGCGCATTCGACCGGATGATAGAAGACGAGGCGTGGCAGAGGCTTTCTTCGTCATACCCATTCTCTGCCGAACTTCTTGAACAATACAAGGACAGACTTGACTGGCACAGTGTCAGCGGGAACAGCAATATATGCTGGACAGTAACGATGCTGGAAAAATTCAAGAAACTGATTGACTGGAGAGAACTTTCAGACTCCTCCCAGGAAAGCCTTTTCTCTGCAGAAATCCTTCTGAAATTCAAGGATTGCTGGGACTGGTCGGTAATATCCGGCAGGCAGGACCTTTCAGATGACACAATTTCCAAAGTAAAGGACTTCATTGTATGGAGAGAGTTCATATCCAACTACCACAACTCTGAAAGATGCACAAAAGAGTTCTATGACAAATACAAGGAGTACATCCCGTCAGCACTGCTCAAGGACAGCTATTTCTACAGCAACATGGTTGAGATGAAGGTCAAGGAAACAGAGCAGATGCTGTGCCGGCAGTAAGCCTTCTGCATTGCAGCAGCCGCACACTTTTACGCACGATACTGACATCGCAGATAATTTTGCATTTCGAGATATGTTTGCTAATTTTGAAAGATATATTGACAAACACGGAGAGTGTAAGTTTATTCTCGCAGGCGAATCTGGAAAATTCAATGAAGAGAGGATAAGCGGATATCTCCCCATGTCATATCACTCGTGGTATGGGCGTGGGCTGCTGCTTATTTCATCTTCAAGGTATTCCAGAACCCGTCTGCTGAAATAGGCTTCGGTGCCACGCTTTCTGCATATCATAGACAATCGACCTTCGGCATCTGGGAACACTAATATATTATGAGTTCATTTACTTTTACATTGAATTTTCCAAACGGAAATGTTCAGACCGATCCTGATGGCGCAACAATGAAAGCTGCAGCAAAGGCAATGGGTGGAGAAGCGGTAGCAGTAAATACTTCTGGTCCAAATAAAATTTATGCTTTTTCTCCGAAAAAATAAGAAAGCGTACATCTGCCCCTAGTCCGGTCTCACTTCCCTGATGCACAAGACACTCCGGGGGCTAAATAGTAAACAATATGACAACGAGCATTTCAAACTGGCACACATATTTATCCGGGTTGAGATGCCCTTAATTAACATTACAAATGGACATGAATACAAACGACCGTCTGTATGGGATATATAACCGTAAATGGGATGCATTATGCTGTATACTTGACTGTAATCAGCTGAAAGGATATGAATATAGCCCTTTGCTGCTCAGCGTAGATGACCCTGATGATTTTGATAATGCTGATATCAAAGTTATGGTTTTCGGACAAGTTATGTCATGGGGAAACTGGTATGAATACAGTAGGCAGAACCAGACTTTGGAAGAATGTATGATGTCAATAAAGACATTTGACAATATCCGCGGCAGCATTGATTTAGGAGGCAACAGGATGAGACGCGGAATGGGTGGCGGAATAAACCTATTTATTGACATTTTCAACGGCAAACTTCCCAATAAAAAAATCCGGTATGTCTGGAATGACATTGTAAAGCTAGGCCGTAATATCCGCGGCAATGAAAAGTCAGATGTTTTGTCCAAAATCGAAAATGACTATTTTGATGTCATAGCTGAAGAAATCAATGCAATAAGACCACAGGTGCTGTTATTTTTCACGGGACCTGATATTTATTGGGAAAGGAAATTGCAACAGAGACTGCAAGCCACCCCAGATGATTACTCGCCAATTCAGGGCTGGAACATCAGACAAGTCGCCCGAATCAACATTGACAAAGAAAAATTTCCATCTGTAAAATCAGTTGTCCGCACTCATCACCCGTGTGCGTGGATAAGCAAAAAAGCACGCTACAATGATATTGCTGACGCAATAATTCCATCTTTGATCGATTGATATATAGAAGTCATCTGACTTGAGAATTAGTATACGAAATCCTATCCAAGACTTCCTGTCCCATATCTATAATTTCTTTTTAAGCATCCACCTCTGTGAACTGTACAAACATGCAGTACAGTATCGATGTCTAATAATTTCAATAGAATAATAGGATCGATATTAATAATAGTGATGGCATAATCCTTTGAAGAGATTATAGATGATATCAGGGATAGCAGCTCCTATGACAAAAAGATTGTTCAAAAGGCTGAAAAAACAGAAGGCTCAATCTGTCCATACCTGTTTTTTCAGCCAATTTGTTCAGAATCGCATGAACACATGACCATCAATAAAACATCCTGTTCAGCTCTGAAAGGACATGGGAATTCGGGATGGCATATTTGCCGTCCACATTCACTGCATCGATACCGTATTTGAACTTGAGCCAGTCCTTCAGCCAGCGGGAAACGGCACCGCTGCGGCTGATGCCGGCACTGCAGTGGACAATCCAAGTGCGGGCTTCATGATTGGCATCCACGAAGTCAGCGATTTCCCTGGCCATATCCTGGTCAAAGAGGACATAATCTTTCCCCGCCGAAATATTTCCGCCGGGGTGATCGGCTGCTTCTGAGGAATCATGGACTGAATCACAAGACGAAACAGGGGGCTTTCCGGACGAATCATCAGAGTGCCGGGAGTTTCCGAACTGCGAGAGGAGCTGCCATTTCTCCGGAGAAGTGATGTCGTCAAATGTCATGTTCAGGACATTCCTGTGCCGGCGGGCAAACCATCTTGATGAAGGGCCGTTGGAAAAGATGTCATCAGGGTCGAAATCGTCAAAGGAATTGCCTATCGATATGACGGCAAGTTCCGGCATGGACTCTATTGTACTGTCGTACAAGTCATTGTTCCGCATCGTGTGCTTGAAGTCGGCGACTGAAAGTGTGTGTATCTGTACCATCATGGATGATTTTTGCGGCAAAGATAAACACTGCATGTGCCAAACTGCTGCACATGCAGAAGAAAATCAAATTATTGAATCAATCCGGAATTTCAGTAGATGTATTCCACATCTGATTTCTTGAATCTCAGGATACGGGTGTCATTGTTCCCTGCCCCGTTCTTGTGCAGATAAAGATTCTCCATCCCGCCGGCTATGAACCATCCTTGCCCCTGCGGAGAATGCACTCCGAAAAGGATATTGTTGTGATGACCGTTATGGCGGATGCCGTCGGAGGTATTCCACTGCGCGCCCGGGCCGTACCACACCACCGGCTCATGCTCCGGATAGTCCGGCGAGTACATGGAGATGTAAATCAGGTCTGACAGTTCCAGGGAACCCACCTGAATGCCGTTCTTGCGCTTCTGCACCCTCTTTATTTCATAATGGCCGTTCCACGGATTCTTCAGGTGATGGGTGCCGTTCCACATGACCCATACATAATCTGTGGCATCAAATACCCTGTTGAAATCTTCCATCGAAGGCAGTTCATAGCCGTCAGGCGACAATGCGTCGGCCGGGAGCTTGTTTATATGCACTGTCTGTCCGCCCTTGTAGCCTTCAAGGGCCGGGATTCCATTGTCGTCGATGACCTGCATCCCGGTGCCGGTATCCCCTATGTATGACCATCCCCACAGGCGGCGGTACTCTTCCGGACTGCATGACGACAGATAGTCGAAGAGAGTCATGCCGGCCTCCGCCGCAGGGTCTCCGGAGGAAAGTATCTGGTCCTCAAAGGACCTGGAATCCCCCATCGCATTGTATTTGCACCACCAGACGCCATGCAGCCATGTCACGGGCAGTCCGTAATTGCGCCTGACGATGACATATTCTTCCCTGTCCGACCCGTCTGCGGCATTGCGGATGACGATTGCAGCCCTCTGCTCCCTTCCGTCCGCCTTAGGGTCATTTGGTCTCCATCCGCCGAGCACCCTGAAGGCCCTTCCTCCCGGGGAAAGCGCTCCGTCCTCCACGGCCGAAACCTTAAGCCACGGATCCTCACCTTCCGGAAATTCGGCAAGAATCTCCTTGCCGTCGGGCAAAGTGAACACACCGAACTCATTGTCCGCATACCGGCCGAAATCATGTGTGTATTTCTCATTGTCAAAAGACATGTTTCCTTCAAACAAGGTAGGATTGGCCTCGAGCCTGAGAGTAATGGCGTCATCAGGATAGGAGTGAGACAGACCTTTCCTGTGGAACCTTATCTCCACATCCCGTGCAGCCACATTCGGGGCGTAAAGGCCTTTCCTCACCAGAAATCTGTTGACACTGCCGAATGAAGTTCCGACTCGCGGACGGACAGTCTGCAGCGAGGCTCCACCGGAAACATCCGTACCGCCGTCACCGGCAGGAGCAATGCTGAGGAGATGCCCTTCAAAAGGAAGCACTTCCAGCTCGTCATCGCTGTCTATCGAGAGGATGAATTCAGACATGCCGTAGGGCAGGGACAATGTCCTGCCGTCATCCGAAAGTACGGCTCCCTCAGGCAACGCCCCGGAAACAGGATCCACTGCAATCGGCCTGTCCCTGTCGGGAAACATGCCGGTCCCGCCTCCGTCACCCCACTCGGCCACGGAAAGGGAAAGACTCCCTCCGACACTGTCCTTCCTCAAGGTGAGGGAATATACGGTGTTCCTGGAAATCTTCTCAGGCAGCGGCGACTCCAGCACATGTTCCGTGCCGTCAACGACAGCCGTCACCGACACTGACAGCGAAGCATTGTCCTGCGGCAGGATGTACGCCATACCTTCCCGGGAAGAGGTCAGCGGCTCATCAAAGTCCACCCTTATGCTTCCCTCGGATGCATCATCCGGGTTCAGCTTTCCTCCGGTAAGGGACGGGGCGAAAAGATACGCATCCTGCCTTACATTCCTGAAGACAATCCCCTTCACCTCCGCACTCCCCTTCACATCAACAGCCATGTCAAATCTGGCCACTCCCCTCTCAAGCCTGACAGGTATGACAGAGGACACGGCACCGTCCAGATCTGCCTTGCCGGTATAGAATATCCCGGTCCCGGCATCTCCAGCAGACACGACTGACAGAAGCCATTCTGATTCTGAAACTCCGCTACCGGGCTTCTCATACCCCGGTGCCCCGGGAGTGCCGGCCACAACATACACGGTACCGGACAACTTCTCAAGGGCAAGGTCAAATGCCTGTCCGGGCTCCGGGTGGAATGTGCCGGCAAGACGGCCTCCGACAAAATGAAAAGCGGCAATTTCTGAAACAGGTTCTTCGGAAGGGAGGGCCGGAAGTTCTCCGGCATATCCGGAAAATTCCGTCATGAAAGTTCCTCCTCCGGCAGGAACGGCATCCGGTCCGTTCCGGATGCCGTCACAGGAAACCGATGACAGCAGAAATGCCGCTGACACCAAAATATGATCAAGATAATTCTTCATGATACATTTCATCTTTCATTCAAGGCATGAGTTCCGTGTCACTGCCCGGCTCCCACTCATCAAAAGACACTTCAAGGCTCACATCGATGGTATCCTTACGCAAGGTCAGAGTATAGATTGTATTGCGTTTGAGGGGTTCCTCCAGCTCCTTAGTCAGCACCTCGGTCTTCCCGTCTATCACCGCATCCACGCTGATCACTACACGGTTTCCGGTGCTCTGCTCATATACATGGAGCACACCTTCCGTATCAGATGTGAGCGGCTGCTCCCTGAATTCTGCGGAATAATCCTTTCTGGACACATCTTCCGGGGAATACTGGCCTGAAACCGGGAAAAGGAAGACAGATTCGGCTGCATTGCGGAGAGTCACCCTGTGGACTTCAGCATTGCCGGCCGTATTGAACTTGAGGTCAAACCTGGCCATTCCTCTCCTGAGCGAAAGCGGAATCCGTGTCTGTGACTTGTCCATCCCGTCGAGAGAAACACTTCCGCTGAAGAAATCGGCCGGTGCCCCGTCTTTCATCGCAACGGTTGTCCTGAGCCATTCGTCTTCGGAGATTTCCCCGGACTGGAGCGCGGCAAGATCAATGAGCCCGTCAGTATTGGCAAGCATATACAATGTGCCGGAATGCCCGTCAATGGCAAGGTCGCAGCTGCCCCCGGACATGGAAAGGTTGTCAAAGATGCCGGTCATCCTGCCGTCCTCGAATATGCAGGCCTGCAGGTCCCTGACCGCATTCCCGGCTCCGGCGGAATGATCCTCGCCATAGTATCCGGCGATACTCGCCCTCACCGTCACGCTCCCTGCGGCTCCGCCATCAGTATCCGGAAGAGCCACCCTGTCTTTTGTACATGAAACTGAAAGTGCCATTGCCGCAAGTCCTGCCGATGCGGCAATAGCCGCAGTTTTTGTCACATTTGTCTTCATATCTTCTCCTTTTTTTAATTGTCTTCATAAGTAACTCATTCATAAAAATCATTCGTATATATATTCCACCGGCGTCTTTACACACCTTATCATTCTCGTCTTCACCGAATTGTTCTCGGCGAACTTGATCCAGTTCTGTCCCGGACGGTCCGATGACGCATAGCCTTCCATGACCCATGTCCTGCCGGAATTCCCGTATGTGGCAAGCAGCAGGGTCTTTACCGCTATTTTCCCTGGATCCGTGTTCCACTGGTGGCCGAGCCCGAACAGTGTCCAATGGTTTCCCTCATGCTCGAAGTCGTAGAAAGACAGAATGCCGTACTCATGTCCGAGGAAATTGACCTCCCTTTCCGCTATCCTCACATTGATCCTCCGTCCGGACATATTGTTGAAAGGCCTCTCGCCTATGCCTCCGATATTGAAATTGTCGCTTGCTGAAAAGAACGCATAGTCGTCATAATCAGGTATCCTGTATCCCTCAGGAGCCATTTCGGCAGGATCCAGAAGTCCGAAGTTCATCGCCTGGGACTTCATGCCCTCATGAAAGAAGGCGGTCCCGTCATGGCTCAGCGGCAGTCCGTCATGATTACCGGCCTGGTACTGGTCTCCCATCAGCTCCAGAAGTTCATCTTCGGAAAGGGTTGCGAGCATTTCATAAAGTCCGCCGTCCGGGGCCGGATCCATGCCATTGGTGATCTGGTCCTCAAAATCCCTTACATTGCCGCGGAGATTGTATCTGCACCACCAGGTCTCCCCCATCTTCACCACCGGAAGCCCCCAGTTAAGTCTTCTTACTGCGTATGTCTCCCTGTCCGAACCGTCCGGATCCGAAATTACCAGAATACCTTCCTGCACTCTCCCGTCTGCCTCCGGGTCATTTGGCTTCCATCCTCCGAGGAGCCTGTATGATTTCCCTGAACCTGCATTCCGTACATCTTTGCCGCCGGACACCTCATCCGCCTTCATCCAGGCATTCTCGCCTCCGGCAAATTCAAGGCTTAGTTCCCTGCCCTCAGGCAGGCTAATCACTGCCAACTCCCCCTCCACATATCTTCCGAAATCACAAATGCCTTCATCATCGAATCTCAGGATACCGTCTATCTTAACCGGATTGGCACCGAACACCAGCACCACCCTTCCGGAATGGACATTTCCCTCACGCACATCAAGATGAATCCTCTCTGCACCTCTCCCCGGCATCCGTAAAGCCGATCTCACCGATACGGCGGCGGCAGGGACAAGCGTCTTTCCTCCGGAAGGCATGAAGCTGATTTCCACTCCGCGGACCTTGCCGTCCACTGTCACCTCCGCAGAAGGCTCCGCAAGCAGGGACAATACAAAGTCATTCTCAAGATGGCCGACAAAGACAGTATCCCTTGTCGCATTCACCCTCACTCCGTCACCGAAGACAGAATTGTCCACATCCACAAGCCCTTTCAGTGACGGCGACGAATCGGAGGAATCCCCTGATTGCCAATCCCCGTCAATGACAGAGACCGAAATGCCCGCGCCGTTGCCATGTACGGAAAGAGTATAGACCGTATTCCTCCGGATTTTCGCCGGAAGCTCAGCCGTCAGCCGGTGAAGCGCTCCTCCGAATGCAGCAGTCACCTCAACCGATACGGCCACGCCTTCCTGTTCCGGAACATAGACAAGCGTCCTGCGCGAATTGTGAAGCGGACTGTCAGAAAAATCCGTCACATGCTCAGTACCGCCGGCCGGCACGGTCATTCCAGCCGTCTTTCCTGCACCGGAGACCTGTACATCATCTCCGGATGCATCCGAATCCTGCGGATTGACCAGCCCCCCGTCGTGCAGCCCGTGGACGATTACCCTGTGGACAAAGACATCCTTCTCTTCCGAAGAGATGTCAAGTCTTGCCACGCTCCTTGTCATCTGTACATCCGTGACAGTCCCTGCAGTCTTGCCGAGGACGGTCTTTCCTGTCATAGTCAGCCCGTCAGCCGTCATTTCATCTGCTGATGCCTCCATCCGGAGGAAGTCTGCAAGAGTAGTTTTCCCCGGCTCAAGGTCTCCGGCGGCCTCAAGGAAAGAGGCATTTGCAATCACATGCAGTATTCCGGACATCCTCTCTGTCTCAAAAGAGCAGATTCCGGAAGCATCAGGCGGCTGAAGCCGGAGAATCTCCATGAGCATCCCGTCTTCGAACCTGCAGGCTGTCACATCATTTATCCTGCTGTCCTCCGACGCATCCCCCGTCATTGCAGAAGTCCTGAACCTGAACTTCACGGGAGATGTTCCCTCTGTATCAGCGGCAAGCTGCCTGTCAGAACATCCTGTCATGGCCGCAAAGACAGGCAGCACAAGCCCCACAAGCATATTCTTCAAAATTTTCTTTTCCATATACTCACAATAAACCGTTTATCATTCCGCCCCGCATATTCCTGCATGTCCCATCCTGACATGGCTCTCAGAGATGCTTTTGGGCTGTGAGGCATACAGGTACGGACTGTTGCGGCTGTCCAGATACTCCGGAGAATCCACCGGCATTGAAGAAATGTGGGAAACATAAAACCTGTTCATAAGTTCCTGTGCCCACGGGCCGTATGTGAAAGCGCTGCTGTGGCTGTATCCCATTACATGTCCGAGCTCGTGGAACATCACCTCGCAGGCGTATTCCGAGGTATAATGGTTGAACCATCCGCCCTGATATGCCCCGAACACATTTCCTCCTCCGAGCCCCAGGACACCGTTCCCGGTATAGACAAGCCCCACATTTATGCTCCTTTCCTGTCTCATCTGTGCAAGCACCGTCTCCGGAGTGACCTTGTCATCAGGCCCGCCGTTGCCGTACAGACGGTCCTGGTTCTCTTGCAATATCTCTTCATGCTCAGGCATGTCTATCATATAGGTGAAATTCAGGAAAAGGGCCACCGCCTCCCGGCAATGCACAGGGCGTATTCCCATCCAGTTTCCCGCCGGACCGCCGTCTTCACGGTCAGGATCGCCCCCATAGAGGGAAAAGGTTATGTTCCATCCGTGCCTTATATCCTGGAGCTTCGACCAGTAAGGGTCATCCGACTCCACCTTGAACCCGGTAATGGAAATGTCATGCGCATCAGTTGCCGGTATCTCCACAATCCTGCCCGACTCGGATCTGTACAAGGCTGTCCGCATGGCCATGGGTAGGGTCTCATAAAAGTCAGCGAACGCCGGAATCCTGTCAAACCATGCCAGATCCACATATTCTCCGTCCGTACCCGGCAAGACAGCCTTCACAAGCACATCGGACAACGGCTTCGGAGAATAAAACCTCACATGCAGCCTGCCCTCCTCTACTGAAATCTGCAGCGGCTCCGAAGTATTGAAACGCCTCTGCGACGCATCAGTATATACGGAATGATGCTCATCGTCGCTGAGAATGGTACCGTGGCCGCCTTTGATGTAATGCTTTTCTGTTATGAACATCGTCCCCGTCTCATCATCAGGATGCACGGCTTCAATTCTCACTCCATTGACATGATTCGGGGCGATCCCCGCGCCGGCGAACGAATAAACCCGTCTGACCCGCACCCCTCGGTAATCTCTCGTAATGATTTCATTTTCACCGGATATGCGTTCTCCTTCCACAGTGGGCATGAAAAGAAACTCCTTCTTCTCCGCTGCATCAAGGACAATTCGTCCGGCGCTGCTCGTGCCGGTAAATGCCCCACCCGCAGACATTCCGGTGAAAAACCGAGGGGAATCAAGAATCACCACATTGGACAATACGGCGGATTCAGTATGAGGATTTGCAAATTCATGCGAAAAATCCAGCCTCCCCACTACCCTTCTCTGACTTATCGCCCCGGTGACATCCGCCACGAACTCTTTCCCGTCACCAGTATGCACCGCCTTCACCGAAAACGGGGTTGACGAGTGGAAATATTCTGCGGAAAGAGCACTTTCCATATCCTCCGGAAAGGATATCCATGTGTCGGAGACATCGGATATCCGGAAGAATTCCACCCCGTCCCTCTCATAATCGCCCTTCACCCCGAGAACGAGAAGGCTGTAACTTCCTTCCCTGAGTCCTTCTATATTGACAGACGATGACTGCGGGTCATAAAATCCCTTCAATCCGCCCACGGCCTTCCCTTCCATGTCAATAACCGCGAACTCCACCCTGTCGTATCCGTCCGGTCCTGCGGATGTCAATTGAACAGGGCCGGAATTTCCGGCACCTGCATAGTCTTCCGGTGACAATGTAAAGGAAATCCCTTCGTCCAACGGCCAGGGAAGTGTCACCACCCCATTTTCCCTGATGCAGGAAACGGACACTGCGGCCGATACCGCCGCCATAAACATGATATTCTTGAATTTCATCTGCCGATATCCTTTTTTATGTTATCTTTGTACCCGTCCGGACGGCCGTCCGGGGGATTTTTCGGATGCAAAGGTATATCCCGGGGAAAAGATAATCCGTAACATTTGTTACCGGCATGCGAAAATCCGCAAAACACAAGGAAACACATTCCGCGGCCACATGGATTGACAGAACAAAGCGAAAGGCCATGGTGCATTACGACATCTGCGACATGCCACTGTTCCGAGGGGGAGACAGGGAAGCCATAAGGAAGATATTTGAAGAATCTCCCGGAAGATATTCCACATACGGCAAAGGAGACATCATTGCCATGCAGGGTTACGCCTGCCGTTCCCTGTTCCTGCTCTGCAACGGAAGCGTATATGCGAAGATGGTCAGTGAAGAAGGCAAGGAATTCACGCTCGACACCCTCTCTGCCCCGGATGTGCTCGCCTCATCATTCATATTCAGCAGCGAAGGGATATTCCCCGTCACGATTCTCGCATCTACGGACTGCAGCATCTGGGTTGTGGGCAAGGAAAGCATCCGCAGGATCATAGAGACAGACAAGACAGTGCTGCACAACTATCTCACGGTCATCTCCGACCACAGCATGTTCCTGAGCCGCCGCCTCAATGAATTCGCACTCCAGACGCTTTCTTCAAGAATTGTCAGCTACATAGAACACAACGGACCGCTGGACAATCTCCAGGAGGCAGCCTTCATCCTCGGCGTCGCCCGCCCGTCTCTTTCAAGGGCCGTATCCCAGCTTGTCAGCCAGGGCACTCTCACAAAGTCCGGAGAGGGATATGTACTGGCTTAGGCAGACCGTTCTCTTGCTGCAGGAACTCCACTGACGGGAGTGACAGGTTTATTGCGCAATGGCATATTCATATACCGCCTGAGATATGAATCCGATGTCATTGGTGCCTATGAGTTTGCCTTCGGCATTCCGGTCTCCCGTCCCTGTCTTGTGTCCTATGGCTGCATCTGTTCCGAGCAGTGGTTTGACAAGCCTGTCCTGCCCCGTGGTGCATTCAGTCATGGTTTTCCTGATGAAATCGCCATATTCCTCTTGCAGAACATCCTGCGTGATGAAAATTTCAAGCAGCCGCGCTGCGTCGAGTGGAGTACTCCAGTTGTCGTAGCAGCGGCTGAGGTCTTTGTGCATGTCATCCTCATTTGCTGAAATTGAAAACTTTTCGAGTCCGAGCGAACGGATGAAATCATCTGTTTCATTCACGCCTGCAATATATTTGAAAAGGATATCACAGGCGTTGTTGTCGGATAACTGAAGGGTATATTGCAGCAATTCAGCGATGCTGATGTCGAAGTTGCCGTCAGGAAATTTGTCCCTGAGGGGACTGTAAGTGTCTTTTTGCAGGTCTTCCGGCTCTATGTGTATCCTGTCACTGAGATGTTTTCCTGATTTTGCGAGGTGGTCGGCGACAGCCAGTGCCTGGTGGAACTTGAACACGCTCATCATCGGGTAATGATTGCAGTTATTAAGGGCAAGAGTGTCTTTACCGTTGAAAATCACAGCAATTCCCACTTCGGCATCCTTTCCGGAGACAATTTCCATCAACCGCTGTTCCAAATCTCCCGCCCGGCCGCACGCAGTAGTCACAAATACCGTAAAAATCAATGACATACAATAAAATACCCTCATCATTCCCTGAATTTTTTTACAAAAATAAATAAATTTGTAAGCATACAATTAAAGTAATTACATCACCATGACAGAAAAAGAAAAGGCTGCGGCAGGAATGCTGTACGATGCGAACAATGACCCGGAACTCCTCGCCGAAATGGCGGCCGGGGCGGAAAAATGCTTTGCGCTGAACTCATTGCCGCCGTCAAAGGCTGAGGAAAGGAAAGAGGAGATAAGGAATCTGTTTGGCAGGACAGGGGAAAAATTCGAGATAAGGTCGCCGTTCTTCTGCGACTACGGCTACAACATCGAAGTCGGAGAAAACTTCTTCATGAACTTCAACTGCGTCATCCTTGACGGTGCCAGGGTCACATTCGGGGACAATGTGTTCGTCGCCCCCGGATGCGGATTCTACACGGCAGGTCACCCATTGGATGCAGAGCAGCGCAACAAAGGGCTTGAATACGCCCGTCCCATCAAGGTCGGCAGCAATGTATGGATCGGAGGCAATGTCTGCGTGCTCCCCGGAGTGACCATAGGCGACAACTGCGTCATAGGAGCCGGCAGCGTGGTCACCAGAGACATCCCTTCAGGTGTGGTCGCCGCCGGAAACCCCTGCCGGGTGATCCGCAAGATCGGAGAATGACCTATCAAGGAGCTTCAGCTGTCAGTCCGACCAAGTGAAACGAGCGGAGAAAGAATCTTATTTTTCGATTATTCTCAAAATATTTTGATTTATAAAATAAACTTGTTTATATTTGCCAACAAGAAGCAGGAGAGATGCGCACTCCCTGCTTTTTAAAGCCGGCTGAAGTTTATAAAATAAACCGAACTGTCGCTCCGGCGACATGAAAACCGAAAAGAAATGAAAACGAATGAACTGACTGAAAAGGAAAGCATCGAACTGATTTCCAAAATGATTGAAAAGACGAGGAACGAGATGAACGGAGAGGACTTCAACTTGTTTCTGGCATACGGATATGCGGCAACGGCCACTTCGATTGCCGTATGGCTGCTTACTCATTTCACCGGAGACAGCATGTGGTGTTTCGGATGGTTTGCAATGTTCATCCCTTACATCCTGTCCTTTTTCAAGAAAGAAAAACCGGAAGTGGTGACCTACATGGACAGGATGATGGACAGCGTATGGAAAGTCATAGGGTCGATGTTCGGCATCAGCCTTATTATCATCATCGTTGCAGGGAGCATATCTGGAATCATTGATTTCTCGATGATGATGCCGCTGTCGATAATCTATGCAGGCATCGGGACCTCCATCACAGGACTGATAATCAATGAAAAATGGTTTGTATGGACACCTCTTGCCGGACTCGCCGCAGCCATCTGGATGATTACATGCGGATGGGCCGGCGGAAGCTACGACAATTCCTGGAACCTGCTTTTCGGGGCCTCGTTCCTGATATATATGGTGCTTCCGGCCCACATTGTAAGACATAAGATACGCAGGTCATGAAAGAACTGGACCCTTTGCTGCATTCACAGCTGCGGCTGGCAATAGTTTCATTGCTGCTGTCAGTGGAAGAAGCGGATTTTGTCTGGCTGAAGGAAAAGACGGAGGCCACATCCGGGAACCTCAGCGTGCAGCTGGACAAGCTTTCCGAAGCCGGATACATTTCCGTCAGGAAGGAAATCATCGGAAAGAAACCCCGCACGGCATGCTCCCTGACCAGAAAAGGCCGGGATGCCCTTGATGAATATGTCAGGACTCTGAAGGAATACCTTCATATGGAATAAGCAAAAAAGAAAATGGACAAGGCAAGAAATATACAGATAATGGGAATCGTCAATCTGACTGACGATTCCTATTTTGCGCCGAGCAGATGTCTCGGGGCGGACGGCATGCCTGATACAGGCAGAACTGTCGGCATGGTCGGAAAGATGCTCTCGGAAGGGGCGGACATAATCGACATCGGGGCATGTTCCACAAGACCGGGCTCGGAACCTGTCGGAGAAGAGGAGGAATGGAGGAGGCTTGAACCGGTACTCAAGGCCATAAAGGACTCGTACCCGGATGCCGTGATTTCCATTGACACATGGTGGGCATCAGTTGTGGAAAAGGCCGCCGGACTCATCGGGCCTTTCATCGTCAACGACATTTCCGCAGGCGAAGATGACCCGGGGATGCTCCCTGCCGTCGGAAGGCTCGGGCTCAAGTATGTCGCAATGCACAAGAGGGGTATCCCCAAGACCATGCAGAGCCTCTGTGAATACGGCAATGTCACGGAAGAGGTGCTGCAATATTTCCGTGAATTCGGGGCAAGGGCAGAGAAGGCAGGCATAAAGGACTGGATTCTGGACCCGGGGTTCGGCTTTGCAAAAGACATCGGGCAGAACTGGCAGCTGCTCCGCGAACTTGAGGCCCTCAAGACACTCGGGCATAGGATTCTTGTCGGTGTCTCCAGAAAGAGCATGATATACAGGCTGTTCGGCATCACTCCGGAAGAATCTCTCGCCCAGACGCAGGTTCTGCATTTCGCCGCTCTGGAAAGAGGTGCGGATATTCTCCGCGTGCATGATGTCGCCGAGGCGGCAAGGACAATAGAGGCCTACAGGAGGCTGATGTGAGAGAATGAAATACTCATCCGTGAAAATGTCATTCCAGTATGTCGCCCAGGTGTGAGTAATTCAGCAACTTGATTTCACCGGAGCTGTTTTCTAACGCCCCGGCATAGACGACGGCTTTTCCAAGGACAGGCTCGCCGACCCATCCGGCCATCTGTTTCAAAGACTTCTCAAAATCCGCATGATAGGTCATTGCGGATTTTATTTCTATGCCGTACAGCCCGGCTCCGCTCTTCAATATGAGGTCAACTTCGTTCTGATGTGAATCACGGTAGAAATAGAGATTGCCCTCTCTGCCGAGGTTATATCTTCGTTTCAGCGCTTCCATGACGATGAAATTCTCAAACAACGCACCGCGCATCTTATCCCTTGCAAGCTGACTGGATGACTCGATGCCAAGCAGATGGCAGGCGAGCCCTGTATCCGTAAAGTACAGCTTGGGAGTTTTTGTCAGCCGCTTGCGTGTGTTCCCGAAATATGGGGGCAGCAATGTCACGATATAGGATGCCTGCAGCACGGACAGCCATGCTGTGATGGTATGCGAACTGACACCGATTTCATTGGCCAGTTCCGAGGCTTTGAACAGTGAGCCTATGCGTCCCGCGCATAGCCGGACAAATGTATGAAACTGCATCATATCCTTGACCTGAAGCAGGTCACGTACATCCTTGTCGAGATAAGTCTTGAAATAGGACGGATACAGGAACTTCGGGATATTGCGTCCGGCATAGATTGCCGGATAGAAACCGTCGAACAGCAGGTCATCCAGAGACTTGCCTTCAACTTTACCGCTGATTTCGGAATACGACAGCGGCAGCAGTTCGAAGACAGCGGTGCGTCCTGCCAGCGACTGCGAGACCTTCCTCAACATGGCAAACTGCGAACTCCCGGAAAGTATGAACCTTCGCTCAGGATGTTCGTCCACTATTCCCTGGATATACGACAGCAGGTTCGGGGCGTTATGAACTTCATCCAAAATCATTCCTTCGGGATGCCTGCTAAGAAAAGCCACCGGGTCATTCTCTGCAAAACTTCTGACATCAAGATTCTCCAATGAATAATACGGAAGTTGCCCGAACTCATTCCGGATTAAAGTCGTCTTCCCCGACTGCCGTGGTCCGGTAATAGTGATGACCGAAAAATATCGGGCGGCTTCTTCTATGATTCCTGACAATTCCCTGTGAATATAAGCAGTTTCCATATTATCTGTACAAATTTGAAGTACAACTGCAAAATTACACAAATAATTTATTCGGCCAAATCTTAAACCATTATATCATGCTGTCATTTTTTGACTATCTTTGCCTCCTGAAAAAACACACGGACAATGGACAGTCATTCACTTTTGGCAGTATCTCCGATTGACGGGAGATATGCACGGCAGACAGAAATTCTCAGGAACTATTTCAGCGAATACGCCCTGATCAGGTACAGGGTGCGGGTGGAAATCGAATATTTCATCGCTCTCTGCGAGATACCGCTTCCGCAGCTTGCCGGCTTTGACCGCAGCAAGTTCGAGGCACTCAGGGACATCTACAGGACAATGACGCCTGAAGATGCGGCCAAGGTGAAGGACATAGAGAAAGTGACCAACCATGACGTCAAGGCCGTCGAATATTTCATCAAGGAAAGATTCCGGGAAATGGACATCATGAAATGGGGGGAATTCGTGCATTTCGGCCTCACTTCCCAGGACATCAACAACACATCGGTCCCGCTCTCCCTGAAAGAAGCCGTACATGAGGCATATCTTCCGCTGATGAATGAAGTCCTCGGTACCATAAGGGATATGGCCGAGGAATGGAAGGACATCCCGATGCTTGCCAAGACCCACGGGCAGCCGGCCTCCCCTACCCGCGTCGGCAAGGAGCTCAAGGTATTCCAGGTGAGACTTGAGGAGCAGCTCCGCCAGCTGGACACCCTCTCCTATCCTGCAAAGTTCGGAGGAGCCACAGGCAACATGAACGCCCACAGGGTGGCATATCCGGACATCGACTGGATTGCGTTCGGGGACAGGTTCGTGGCATCGCTCGGGCTGAAGAGGTCATTCCCGACGACGCAGATAGAGCATTACGACAATCTTGCGGCCATCTTCGACAACATCCGCCGCATCAACACCATACTCATTGATTTCTGCCGCGACATCTGGACCTACATCTCGATGGAATATTTCCACCAGAAAGTCAACAAGAACGAGGTGGGGTCATCGGCGATGCCGCATAAGGTCAATCCTATAGACTTCGAGAATGCTGAGGGCAACCTCGGCATGGCAGATGCGGTCTTCACGCATCTCTCGATGAAGCTTCCGATATCCAGGCTGCAGCGCGACCTTACCGACTCGACGGTACTGAGGAATGTGGGAGTTCCTGTGGCACACACGATGATTGCCCTTAATTCCATCAGGAAAGGACTCGGCAAGCTGATTCTCAACAGACCGGCAATAGACGCCGACCTGCAGAGGAACTGGGCGGTTGTTGCAGAGGCCCTGCAGACAATTCTCAGGAGAGAGAACTACCCGAATCCATACGAGACACTCAAGGCCCTGACCCGCACGGGAGAAGCCATCACCCACGAGACCATCGCGGCATTCATAGAGGGACTTGATGTAAATGAAAGCGTCAAGGAGGAAATGAGGACCATCACGCCGATGACATACACGGGATTCTGATGGAAGAAGAATTTTCCCGCTCAGGTCCGGCTGATCCGACCCCGGAAAACGGAATCATTCTTCAATGATATAGACATCATCGCCCGGCTCGGCAAGATTGAATTGCTCCCGGGCGAATTTTTCAAGGGTATCCCTGTCTGAAGTAAGCATGCGGATACGCTCATTCATGTCATTTATCTGCTGCTTGTATTCGCGTATTTCTTTTTCTTCCTTTTTTATTTCAACAGCCGCACCAATCCATCTGATCACATTGTTGCCCGGCCAGAATATCATCACAAGAATGAATATCCCTGTCGTCCATGCAACAAATTTGGCAAAGCCCCCATGCCTGCCGCTGAATATTTTTCCGAACACATTCATTTCAGAGGGAAATTTCCACAAAAATAATTAATTTTGGAAGATTTTAAATAAAACCACATTGCCATAACTGACAAAAGACATCATAAATAAACAAAAATAAAATGAAACCTACATTGCTGGTCCTTGCTGCCGGGATGGGCAGCCGCTACGGAGGACTGAAACAGATGGACGGACTCGGTCCGAACGGGGAAACAATCATTGACTATTCAATCTACGATGCCGTACATGCCGGATTCGGAAAAGTCGTATACATCGTCAGGGAGCATTTCAAGCCTCAGTTTGAAGAGCTTGTCGGAAAGAAATACAGTCATGTGCTCTGTTCTGACGGAACGCCGCTGAAATTTGAATTCGTGACGCAGGAACTTGACAAGATTCCGGACGGACTCGCATACAATCCTGAAAGACAGAAGCCATGGGGCACAGCACATGCCGTTCTCATGGCAAAGGATGTCATCAATGAGCCGTTTGCCGTCATCAACGGAGACGATTATTATGGGAAAGAATCATTCGGCATCATCGCAAAATGGCTGACAGCACATGAAAACACATCAGGACACTATTGTATGGTAGGATTCGAACTTGACCATACCCTGTCGGAATCCGGAGGAGTGTCAAGAGGCATATGCTCTGCAGACGAGAGTCATTTCCTGACACATGTGGAGGAACATCACAACATCGCAAAAGCCGATGACGGGAATGTTTACGGGGAAAACAGCGGTGGAGAAAGAGTCCGTCTTGACGGCAAGGCCTTGGCTTCCATGAACATGTGGGGCTTCACCCCGGATTATTTTGAAAAGAGCGAGGCGATATTCAAGGATTTCATCGTAGAGAATCTGAACGAACTGAAGGCCGAATTCTATATTCCATACGCCATCGACTGCATGATAAAGGACGGTTCCGCCAAGACAGAGCTGCTGTCCACCCCTTCCCACTGGTTCGGAGTTACTTTCAAGGAAGACCGCCCCGGAGTAGTCGCCAAGTTCAAGGAATTTGCCGACAAAGGCATCTATCCTTCGCCTTTGTATTGATGAGAAACCAGTACGGCAATTAACATAATTTTATGTCAACATTTTTTCAGAAGACCAGAAAGAAATCATACGACCTGTTTTCAGGTTATTCCCACTATGTTCCCGGGATAATGGGGACTGCCGGCCTGATACTCCTGCTTCTGGCGGGGACTCTCATGGGAAGCGCAGTCGTAATGCTGTTCCAGTTGTTTTTCGGCAATGATGCTGCCATGACCTACGGACAGCTTCTTGCATATCCTGTCATGTTCATCCCGCCGATGGCCTACGCCTCGTTCATGAGCCGGAGGAATGAACTCTTCGATACGGGATATGCGCTGGACAGCAACAATTTCGGGAAGGCCGGCGGATGGCTCATGGCCATAATGGTCTCGGTCGCCACGCTTGCGGTGGGATTCCTGATGGATCCGGTCAATGCGGCGCTGCCGAAGATGCCGGAAAGCCTTGAGAAAGTCATGGAGAATATGGTGTCTGACGGCCCCGTATGGGTATCATTGCTGTCCGTATCAGTAATGGCTCCGTTCTTTGAGGAGTGGCTGTGCAGAGGCATGATACTGAGAGGTCTCCTCCAGAAAATGCATCCTGTATGGGCAATGGTGATATCATCGTTCTGCTTTGCCCTGATTCATCTGAATCCATGGCAGGGAATCCCTGCATTTGTTCTCGGAATGCTCTTCGCATATGTGTACTACAAGACGGGGTCGCTCAAGCTGACGATGCTGATGCACTGCGTAAACAACACATTTGCAGTGATTGCAGGGCAGATTGACAGCCTGAGGGATGTTGACTTCATGTTCCAGATTATGGACAGGTGGCAGTACATTTCACTGCTGGCTGCGAGTCTGGTAATCATAGTGCTCTTCGTGGACATTGTCTGGAAGAACATCCCGATGAAATCACCGGAAGGCAACATCGATGTCATATCCGTTGAAGACCTTGCGGCATCCGGAGACAGGAAGCAATAATTTATACAGCCCCAGGACAATCAGGCCGGCCCGTCTTCAGAACAGATTCAATTTCATGAAGGGACTGCACCTTGCCGACATCGGCGATATGCAGTCCTTTTATTTTTCTGCCATAAATCGGACAGGCGGCAGCCGCACGAAGATAAAAATCCATTATAGGGAAACATTCCCCGAATGCCCGGCCTTTCCCGGAAGTTTCAGACTCTGAATTCATTCTGTCAATTTGCCGGAAAATGTCCGATGACACATAATGTATCCCGGAGAAAGCAAGATGCCGGCAAGAGCGGACATCGAGCCCGGGAAACGGAGTGCGGACTTCGCCGGTGGAGACATTGGTCCAGCCGACAAGACGCATGTCGTCATTGAACAGGAGGTATCTTGATGTCTTCCTGTCGCTTACGAGCAAGGTAGCAAGAGCGTCCGGCCTGCAGCCTGCGACAAAGGCCCCGAGGTCGGCGTCGGAGATTATATCCACATTGTGCACAAGGAAACCCGTCTCCGGCGCCTCGAGATATCTTCTTGCATGCATGAGGCCTCCTCCGGTGTCCCTCAGCAAATCCCTTTCGTCAGAGACAGACAGTCTGACACCGAAATCATTCTCCGACTTCAGATAATCCTCTATCTTGTCGGCGAAATGGTGAACATTTATCACAATGTCGTCAAAGCCTGATGAAATGAGCTTTTGCATCACATGATACAGAAGCGGCTTCCCGCACAAAGGCACAAGAGCCTTCGGAAGGGTGTCCGTCAACGGCCTGAGCCTCGTTCCGAGGCCTGCTGCAAAAATCATTGCCTTCATTGTTCCACTCAATAAATCTTCGTGACATTCTGCTCGCGGTGCACGAGCCTGACTCTGACGCCGAATTCCTGCGCCAGATGCCGGGCGGTCCTCTCGGCACAATATACAGAGCGGTGCTGGCCGCCAGTGCATCCGAAAGAAATCATCATATGCGTAAAGCCCCTGTCAAGAAACCTGCGGACATGTGCATCAGCCAGACTGAACACAGATTCCAGAAAGTGCGGCATCTCCGGCTTGTCAATGAAGAAATCCTCCACTTCACGGTCCATTCCGGTGAACTGGCGGTAATATTCGTATTTACCGGGATTCGGCAGCGCACGGCAGTCAAAGACATAGCCGCCTCCATTGTCTGAAGGGTCTTCCGGCAATCCCTTCCTGAAAGAGAAACTTGTGACAAGCACCTCCAGTCCGGCTTCAGACGGCTGGACGGGCTGCCGTTGCCGTTCCTGTGCCGCAGTACCGGCAGCCTCAGGCCTGCCATCCTGCGGAAGCAGCGCAACTGATTCAAGTACAGACCGGAGATATCCGCATCCTTCAGGCACACAGTCAAGGACAGACCTGAGATTGGCTATGGCATACGGAATGCTTTCCAGAAAATGCGGCTTTCTTTCAAACTTTCCCCTGAACCCGTATGCCCCGAGCACCTGCAGAGTCCGGAAAAGCACGAACAGCCCCAGCCTTTTATTGAAAGCTTTTGCATCCACAGGCACATATTTCCCGAGGGCTCCCATATAGGCATCGACGAGGCTGCGGCGAAATTCATCCGGATAGCCCGCCCTCGCCTGCCATACGAACGAAGCCAAGTCATAATAGATAGGGCCTCGCATCCCGCCTTGGAAATCAATAAAATATGGCATTCCGTCCTTAAGCATCACATTCCTTGCCTGGAAATCCCTGTACATGAAGGCCGTCTGATTTTCAGAAAGCAGTTCCGAGGCAAGGCGGGAAAAATCATCCTCAAGCCTCACTTCATTGAAACTGACTCCAGTCGTCTTCAGGAAACAGTATTTGAAATAGTTCAGGTCAGCCGTCACAAGCCTTCGTCCGAACTCCGGTTCCGGCCAGCAGACATTGAAGTCCAGACCTTCTGCCCCGAGGAACTGGATGTCCGGCAACTGAGAAATGACCTTTGTCAGAAGAGCCATCTCCTTCTCTGAATATTCCCCCGTTTGCCGCCCTGATGCGACTGCATCATAAAGAGACTCTCTTCCGAGGTCTTCCTGAAGATAAGCCATGCCGTCGTCACTGACGGCAAGGACTTCGGGGACATTGACGCCTTTGCCGCGGAAATGTTCCGAAAGCGCCACAAAAGCCCTGTTCTCGCGGGCATCAGTGCCTTCCGCACCAATAAGGGAACAGCCGCCGCCTGTCAGCCGCCAATATTTCCTGTTGCTCCCTGACGCCGACAGAAGGGATGTCTCTTCCGGCCTGCAGCCGGTGTATTTTTCAAAAAGGTTCTCGAGTTCCATCAGACACTGTTGAATGACAAATATTATGATGACCGGATGACAAAATTACAAAGAAAAGAGTACATTTGCACAATTATACTTGGTCATACCATTAATATACTTGGGATACCTATGATGAATACGGCTTATTGCTCGGACAAGTACCAGTACACGATGGGAAAGTCATTCTATGACTGCGGCATGAAGGACAAGACCGCAATTTTCAACATGTTCTACCGCAAGGCTCCGGAAAACAACAACTGGGCTGTCGTGAGCGGCGTGGACGAAGTGATTGAAATGGTCGGAAATCTCGGGAAAATGCCTGAGGATTTCTATGAAAAATTCCTTCCTGGCCCTGAATATGCCGAATTCAGGAAATACCTTTCTACAATGAAATTCACAGGAAACATATATGCGATGAGGGAAGGAGAGATAGTGTTCCCGTCCCAGCCCGTCATCATTGTAGAAGGACCGATGATTGAAGCCCAAGTACTTGAGACCCCAATTCTCTGCATTATGAACCACCAGATGGCTGTGGCCACAAAGGCTTCGAGAGTCTGCCGCGCCACCAACAGGCCTGTCAGCGAGTTCGGTTCCAGACGGGCCCACGGGCCATGGGCGGCGACCTACGGGGCAAAGGCCGCCATCATAGCGGGATGCAGCAACACATCCAACATCCTCACCGGCGTAATGTATGACTACGGCTCCACCGGCACCATGGCACACAGCTATGTGACATCCTTCGGATGCTCAGTCGAAGGGGAATTCCACGCATTCGACTCCTACATAAGGTCACATCAGGGAGAGCCGCTCATAATGCTCATCGACACTTACGATTCGCTGCGCTGCGGCATACTGAATGCCATGCGTGCCTTCCGGGCCAACGGCATAGACGATTCATACCAGGCAGGCTACGGAATCCGCCTTGACAGCGGAGACCTTGCATACCTGTCCTGCGAATGCCGTAAAATTCTTGACGAAAACGGCTTCCGCAACTGCCGGATTTTCGCGACCAATTCCCTTGACGAATACCTCATCTCAGATCTTGAGAGACAGGGCGCCTGCATAGACTCATACGGGGTCGGTGACGCGATTGCGACCAGCAAGGCCAACCCGTGCTTCGGCAATGTGTACAAGCTCGTGCAGATAGACGACCAGCCGGTCCTCAAGCGCTCCGAAGACAAGGCCAAGCTCATCAACCCGGGATTCCAGATCACATACAGAATCACGAGGAACGACCCCGACAAAGGGGAAGTATTCAAGGCTGACGTCACCTGCCTCAGGGGCGACGAACTTTCCTCAAAGATAGAAAACGGAGAGACATTCACCATCTATGACGAGAACGACAGATACAAGTTCAAGACTTTCGAAGCCGGCGACTACACCTCCAAACCGCTGCAGCACAAGGTAATCAGCAACGGGGAAAGATGTGTCTCCGTACACACCCTCGCCGAGAAGAAAGCCTACTATGACAATACACTCAGGCACTTCAGTCCGAGCGAGAAGCGGCTCATCAACCCTCATTACTACAAGGTTGACATCTCCGATTCTCTATACGACCTCAAGATGGACATAATCAACCGGCTCACAAAAGAAATTAACGATTTCAATCTCAAATGATGAAAAATTCAGCACTGGTAGTCGTCGACATGCTCTATGACTTCATCGACGGGTCTATGGCATGCAAAAATTCAGAAAATGCAGTCAATGAGGCAGTCAAGGCAATTGACAGGCTCACGGGAAGTCAGGAGGGGGACTCCGGGGAAGAAATCCTGGACACTTTCCCCATTCTCTTTGTCTGCGACCATCACCCTGCCGACCACAGTTCATTCAAGGAATTCGGAGGCATCTGGCCCGCCCACTGCGTACAGGGTACTCACGGGGGTGACATCCATGAGAGTCTGAAGCCGTATGCAAGAGAAGAGCTGACTTTCTACAAAGGCTGCGACCCTGCAGTTGAGCAGTATTCAGGCTTTGAAGCCATGAACAGCGCCGGCCAGTCGCTCGGAGAAATACTCTCCCTGCTGGACACTACCGATGTATATGTATGCGGCATCGCAACCGAATACTGCGTCCGCTTCACCTGCGAGGACATCCTCCGTACCGGCATGAAAGTGCATCTGCTCTCCCCCGCCCTCGCCTGGGTCGATGACGAAGGCCATAAGAAAGCGCTGAAGGAAATGGCAGAGGAAGGTATTTCGGTGGAAAAATAATTTCGACTCTCGGCACATATCCACCGGCCGCGACAGAACCCGACATTTTAACCTTTTCCGTCCCGAAATCCATGGGTTTTGAAAATTAAGAATTTGTATCTACCTTTGTCGGTTCTTATGAGAAGCGTTATATCCAAAATATGGATTCCGGCCGTACTTGTGGGGATGGCTGCAGTCCAGTCTTTCGGGATAGACGCCGGGAGAGCGGCCGGTTCTTCCGGATATTCTCATTTTCGCGACAGTATATCAGGAACAGGGGCAGATTCCCTCATCATTGACTCTGCGACAATGGATTCCATTGCCCTTGGCTCCGCCGCATCTGATTCCGTCACAACTGATTCAACGGCAACTGATTCAACGGCTCTTGAGCTGACTCCTCAGCTGACGGCCAGGGACACAATCTTTGCCCCGGACTCGCTCAGGGAGACGGACCCGCTCCGATACAGATATTATGTCGAGCTCAAGGATTCGCTCACGAGGCTCAGCACCCGTGATTCACTCAGGGCCGCAGGGGACTCGCTCGAGCTGCACAGGCTGGATTCTCTCATTTTCAAGGACTCATCGGAGACTGCATACAGGGACTCCATAGCATGGTTCAATTCACTGTCAAGAAAGGAGAGGAAAAAGTATCTTGCTGAGCTTGAGCTTCCGAAACTGATGGCAAGGGCCGACAGCATACTGAATGCCAAGGACAGCATCAGGGCACGCAGGGACAGCATAATTGCGGCCACACCGAGGATTCTGGAGACTTATGCCGTGCCGGATTCCATGCAGTACAAGAGACTGATAATGTGGACGCATGACAGATATTTCAACAATGTCAACCTGCAGCCGCAGGACACTTCATACAACTACCACTTCAACGACTACCCGTTCATGAAGACGGATGTTAATGCGACATATCTGGGAGTCATAGGCTCTCCGGCGGAGACCTACAATTTCTTCAGGAGGGAAGACGAGGAGAACGCGATATTCTACACACCGTACAGGACATACAACTACTCCCCGGAAAACCTTCCGATGTTCAACACCAAGACCCCATACACCGAACTGGCCTACTGGGGGACATTGTTTGCCAATTCGGAAAAGGAAGAGACGAACATAAAGATACTCACGACCCAGAATATCCTGCCGGAGCTGAACCTGACCCTGGAATACCACAGGTTCGGATCAAACGGTATGCTCCAGAACGAGGATACCGACAACAGGACATTCGTGGCTGCGACAAACTATCTCGGGAAAAGATACCTGATGCATGCCGGATATATCTACAATAAGGTTGAGAGAGGTGAAAACGGAGGAATAGTGGACAACATGTGGATCAGGGACACGACCGTGGATGCCAGGGAAATCAATGTCCACCTGACTGATGCGAGAAACAAGATCAAGAAGAACACCATCTTCCTTGACCAGTCGTACAGGATTCCGTTTGATTTCATATATAACATCGGCAAAGGCAAGCGAAAGGAAAGAAAGGCGCAGCAGGCAAGAAGGGACAGCATATATGCCACAGGTGACAGCACGGCCATAGCCAATCTCCTGAAAGAAGAAGCAGACAGGGCTGCCGCCGAGGAACAGGCAAGGGCCGCGGCATCCGATTCAATAGACAACTCCCTGACTACCGCCTTCATAGGCCACAGTTCAGAATATTCTGCTTTTACAAAATATTACACTGACGAAATAGGAGCCTCGGACGAAACAGGCAGGAACTTCTACAACAACCGCTTCTACATGAACCCGACTTCTTCGGCAGACTCGATGCGGGTAATGAAGTTTGAAAACAGAATCTACCTGCGGCTGCAGCCATGGTCCGACCAGGGAATAGTCTCAAAGCTTGATGTAGGTCTCGGAGACAAGCTGCTTAACTATTACGACATCACTGCCACCAACGATTTCCTGAAGAAAGGGAAAAACATTGTAAGGAACTCAGTGTACCTGTACGCCGGAGCTCAGGGCCAGTACAAGAAATACCTGAACTGGGACGCAATGGGAAGATATACCTTCCTCGGGGCGGAAATCAATGACTTCCTCGTGAGCGCGAATGCATCCGTCAATTTCTATCCGTTCAGGCGGGACAGGAACAGCCCGCTCTCACTGAAGGCCCATTTCGAGACCTCGCTCCGCGAGCCGGACTATTACCAGGAGCACATGCACACCAACCATCACTGGTGGGACAATGACTTCGGAAAGATTTCTGTCACAAAAGTACAGGCCGGCATCGACATACCGAGATGGAAATTCAATGCCGGATTCGGTTATTCGCTGCTGGGCAACAACATATACTATGACAACATGGGCATTGCAAGACAAAATGGCACACCTATGAGTGTGATGACAGTCCATGCAATGAAGAATTTCAGGCTTTGGAAGCTGCATTTTGACAATATGGCACTCTTCCAGGTGTCTTCCAACCAGAATGTACTGCCTCTGCCCATGCTGGCACTCAATTTGAGATATTATTTACAGTTTGATGTAGTCAAGAAAGTGATGCAGATGCAGATAGGTGCAAATGCAACTTTCACGACAAAGTGGCATGCCCCTGCCTACAGTCCGGACACAGGTCTTTTCCACAACCAGAATGACGAACTGTACGGCAACAGCCCATACATTGATGTTTTCGTCAATATTCAGTGGAAGCGGGCATGCATATTCGTGAAAGCCGTGAATCTCGGAATGGGATGGCCGGACAATGCGGTTGATTATTTCAGCGCAGACGGTTACATAAGACCCCAGAGAGCCATCAAGTTCGGGATATTCTGGCCTTTCTATGTACAGTCAAAGAAGAATTCAAGCGTAGGGGGATCGACAACGTCGGGTGACGGAGGGCGGTCCAATGCCGGAACCGGCTTAGGCGGATTCGGCGGATTCGGGGGCGGCGGAATGTCAACGGCGACCCGGACCGTGCGCTAAAACAAAATATTATGGTTAGTTTAAATTGCAAGAAAAAGGTCAGAAATGAAAAGGTCAGCAAGACCGCAGATGCAAAAAAGAATGTGGTATTGAAATATATCACTGCGACAATGGCAATCTTCTGCATTGCCACATTCCAGCAGCGCGCCATCGTTATGGATGCCCTGGACACAAGCGGCACATTTTCAGGCGACTCCATCCGCTGTGCAATAGCACTTGAGGATGACATGTACTCAAAGAGCCTTGAAACAGGCATGTCTTACGAAGTGCTCAGACAATTCGCGAAAACAGACAACTGCAGGATGACAATTGTCCCGGCCCGGGGAAATACTGAAGATTACCTTGACTCACTCCGGACAGGAAGCATTGACATGGTAGTACTCCCGTATAAGGACACCTCAATATCCGGAATATCATTTTCAAGAGAGTATGACGGGAAAGTATGGGCCCTGAAATCGGGGAAACTGTCCCATATCATGGAAATCAACCTATGGCTCAGCCATTTCTCTAGTTCAGAAGAATATGACAGGCTTGAATCAAGGTTCAACAGATACTACAATCCTCATACAAAGGCAGAAAAAGGGATGCGCACCGGCACAATAAGTCCATACGACGCCCTCATAAAGAAATATGCCTCAAATATGGGATGGGACTGGAGAATGCTTGCGGCAGTAATCTACCAGGAATCGCGGTTTTCAATCAATTCGTTCTCATCAAGAGGGGCCGCAGGTCTCATGCAGGTAATGCCGTCAACGGCAGAACACTATGAAGTGTCTGACCTCCTTGATCCTGAGCAGAACATAATGGCAGGGACATCGCACCTTGCCAGGTTGCAGAGAATGTTCAGAAATTCTGACATCAGCCAGGAGGAACAGATAAAATTCGTACTCGCCGCCTACAATGCCGGAGAAGGCAGAATTGCAGACTGCAGGACATTTGCCAAAGCACTCAGCCTTGACGACACCAGATGGGACGAGATAGTAAAGGCCATCCCGGAGATGAGCAATCCCGAGACCGTCAGGGCGCACGGGCTCAAATTCGGCAAATTCAACGGGAAAGAGACAGTCAGCTATGTCGACAGTGTCTTGAGCCATTACGAGGCTTTCTGCATGATATGTCCGGCATAGCCCGGTCCGAAAATATCATCGGGCTAAAGACTACTACCCGACGCGTACAGTCTTTGCCGGGTCGACACCGGAAATAAAGAATGACGGAATCATCAGAAGAAGCATTATTACCGCGTATGCGGCAGCATCGGCAGCAAGAATATTCAGGGCGTCAAGGTGAACCGGGACGAATGACACAAAATAATTCTGAGGGTCAAGTTTCAGCAAATGTGTCGAACTCTGAATCCAGCACAACAGAAAAGCGATTGCATTTCCGACAGCCATTCCTTTCAGCACGGCATGAGAAGCCGCTGAAAGGAATATTTTTGCGATTGACCTGTCTTTCATCCCCATCGATTTCAGAGTTCCTATCATAGGGATATTCTCAAAAAGCATTATAAGAAGCCCCGAAATCATATTGAAACCGGCCACAACCGTCATGAGTGCAAGCACCAGGAACACATTGAAATCAATAAGATTCAACCAGTCATACAATTGAGGATATCTGGACACCGAAGACGAGGCAACTGCAGAAGCTTCATCCTCGCCGGCAAATGCAAGGGCCGCCATCCCTGCCTCTTCGGCGGCGGCAATTATTGATTTCTCATCCGTCATCCTGCTGTCAAGATGAATCTCGAGCGCGGACACAGACTCGCTGTCCCATCCGTTTACACGCTGCATGTCTGACAATGATGCATATATCAGGAGATTGTCATCCGAATCAATTATGCTGTCATATACAGAACGGATTACAAACCTGCGGACTTTGACCCTTTCCCCGACAAAATATGCCGTCAGTTCATCTCCTTCAGACAAATTGAGAAGAGACGCCAGTCTCTTCGGTACGGATATGCCCAGTCCGGCCAAAGAAGTGTCGGTCTCAGTCCCCTTGAACATGACACCGTGGATATTGTCGCCACTCTTCACTATACCGCCCCTGTAGACGCACGGGACGATACTTTCAACCCCGGGGATGGATTGGAGGCGGCCGAAATACGACGGGCGCTTTTCTATCGGAGATGACTCTCCGGTCCAGTTCATGTCTGAAGATGTCAGCTGCACATCACCGGACAGCAAAGAAATGCTGTCGCGGATTTCGTGCCGGAAACCGGACGAAATTGCGACAGCTATTATCATCACCAGGAAACTGACTGCGGCGGCAACTGATGCAATCCTGTTCCTGAATCTTATTCTGCGTGCTATAAAAAGCGATACATCCATCTGCAGGCTTAAGGTTACCAGATGATGACCCTATCCTCTTCCGGAAGGAACATGCCGTCACCGGCCTCTATGCCGAAAGCATCAAAGAAAGTCTGAAGATTGCGCAGGGTTACATTCACTCTGTACTCTCCGAGTGAATGCACATCCAGTCTCGTGAGCCGAGCCTTCTCCTCGTCAGTTATGTTCTGGGCCCACAGAGTTGCATATGAGATATAGAACCTCTGTTCTGCAGAGAAGCCGTCAACAGGCTCAGGAGTCTTGCCATTGAATGAATTCTGCATGGCCGTGTATGCAATACGGAGTCCTCCCTGGTCAGCGATGTTTTCTCCAAGACATAAAGCCCCGTTGGCATGAAGTCCCGGAAGTATCTCAACAGCATTGAACTGGTCAACAAGAATCCTGGCCTTCGCATTGAACGCCTCGGCATCAGCATCTGTCCACCAGTTGACCATGTTGCCGTCCTTGTCAAAATTCCTTCCCTGGTCATCGAAGCCGTGAGTCATTTCATGGCTTATCACCACCCCTATTCCTCCATAGTTTACTGCATCGTCAGCCTCAGGATTGTAGAATGGAGGCTGAAGAATGGCGGCAGGGAAACATATCTCGTTTGTAGTAGGATTGTAATATGCATTTACGGTCTGAGGGCTCATATGCCATTCCGTCTTGTCTACAGGCTTTCCGAGATGCGACAGATTGTCTGCCACATACCACTTGGCTGCATTCCTTATATTCTCATAATAGCTGAGGGACGGATTGATGATGAGCGAGGAGTAGTCCTTCCACTTGTCCGGATATCCTATCTTGACGACAAAGGCATTGAGTTTCTCATGGGCCTTCATCTTGGTGGAGTCACTCATCCATTCAAGAGAGTCAACATGCTCACCGAGCGCGGTACGGATATTTTCAACCATCGCCAGCACCCTGTCCTTCTGTTCCTGAGGGAAATACTTGGCCACATACATTTTTCCGACCGCCTCCGAAAGCAGGCTGTTAGGAACGGCCATAGCCCTTTTCCAGCGAGGCTTCTGCTGCCGGACGCCTGCCATCTGCTTCTCGAAGAAGTCAAAATATGCATCATAATAGTCATCACTCAATGCACTGCAGGCTCCTGAAATCAATTGGGCTGCCATATAGTTCTTCATGACCTCAATGTCAGTGCCGGCAAAAATTGAATCAAGGGCAGCAAAATATGAAGGCTGCTCCACGACAAGCTTGTCCTGGTCATTCAGGCCGAGAGTCCTGAAATATACTGAGAAATCAAGGTTCGGATACTGCTTGACAAGCTCAGCGGAAGATGTCGGGTTATATCCTTTGAGGACATCCCGGAGCTCAACATTCGACCATGATGCCGCAGCAATTGCATCCTCGACGGAGAGGGCGTCCGCAGCAGCCTTTTCCGGATCAGAATATCCTGACAAGGAGAATATTCCCGTAAGGAATGCCTTGTACCCTTCCTTGAGCTCTGCATTCGCAGTGTCCACATAGTAGTCCCTGTTTCCCATCCCGAGACCCGACTGGGAGAAATACATTATCTGCCTGGAGTTGTCCATGAGGTCAGGAGCCACACCCGTACTGAAGAAAGGATAGTCAGACGCAGAATGCATTCCTGCCACAGCCTCCACCAGGGCGCGGCGGTCCTTGATAGACCTGATCTTCTCAAGGAAAGGCTGGAGCGGGGACGAAGCCTCGGCATTCAGCCTTGTGGAGTCAAGCCCCATTCTGTACAGGTCAACTATTTTCTGTTCGGCACTTCCCGGCATGACAGACTGCTGTCCGAGAGACAGAAACATCTCATTGATGCGCTTCTGATTGTTCTCATTCAGGACATCGAATGATCCATATCTTGAATATTCCGGCTTCAGAGGATGGTTCTTCTGCCAGCCGCCGGTCACATGCTGATAAAAATTCTCAGCAGGAGACACGGATGCGTCAAAATTTTCAAGATTGATTGCGGGGGTACCCTGCGGAGCTTCGTTGCAGGCCACTGCCAGGGCAGGGACTATCATCAACAGAATTTTCTTCATTGGTCAACTCATTAAATTCATACATGACTTGCAAAGGTATACAATTTCATCTTTATTGGGCCAAACTTTTCAAAAAAATCCGCATATTTGCATTCCACACTTCAGAATTTCAGACAAGACAATAATGAGAATACTTCACTCGGCCATAATCTGCACGCTGTGCATTGCCATCAGTTCCGGCAGCATCTTCGGCCAGTCGCCGCAGAATCCGGGAACAGCCTCAGGGAATACGGAAAGATTTGCTGAAAGGTACAGCCTGCTTGTATCAAAGCTCGGCTATGACGGAATCGGCATAGAGACACTTCTGGACGCATGGGAAAAGGAAGACTCGTCCGACATAAGGATTCCTGAAGCAAGGTTCAGATATTATTTCGCCAAGTCAAGAAGGGACTCGGTCGTCCAGACCGGCAGCAGAAAGCATCTCGGCTCTGAGCCAATCCTGTCTCTGAAGGACTCGACAGGGACTCCGGTATACTATCACAATGAATGCTTCTATAACGACCGGCTGTTTGCGGAAGCCATGAAAAATATCGGGGCCGCCATCATTATGGCTCCCGAAAGGCTTGACCTGCAGATTCTCAAGACAGACGCACTCTGCGCATACGAGAAAGGAAGTCCGGACATGGCTCTCGCACAGCTCAAGGACATTGCCGACATCTGGCAGAAAGACAGGGACAGGTGGGAATATCCGGGAGACACTGTGGACGAGAAGTTCATGAAATCATTGATGCAGCAATATTGTGCCTTGTTCTATGCCACAGGCACGGAGAACTCTTATTCGGCATTCAGGGCACTTTCAGAAAAAATGCTGTCGATATTTCCCCAGGACCCCATATTCCTTGCAAACATAGGTTCGTATATGCTGGTTGCGGAAAACAATCCCAAAGCCGCAATAAAATGGTATAACAAAGTCCTCAAAGTCAAGCCGGGAGACTATGCAGCCATCAAGAACTGCATAATTGCAGCCAGAAAAATGAAAAACGCAAAACTTGAGAAGAAATATCTGCCGATGCTCATTGAATATGGTCCGGAGAATGAAAGCATGGCCGCAGCATCCAGGCTTGAGTCCCTCAATTCCAAGTGAGCATTCAGCCCCCTTTTATGCAACAGCGCTGAAGCACATCGACAGACACAAGGCCTTCGCATTCCAGGCGGGACACATATTCCCTGACTTCGTCCCATGCAAGTCCTGACATTTCAACAAGTTCATCCAATGTAATCCCTCTGTTTCCCCGTATGGCAGACAGTATGGACGCCATAGCCATGATCTTGTCGTCGCCAGTCCTATGCAGGCAGCGGCTTCTTACCAAAGTCTCCGGTGAGAGATCCTCCCGGGATCCTGTCCTGCCGAGCCCCGCCCTTGCGACAAAATCATCAGGAGAATATACCGCTTCTGCCTTTCCTGTCCTCAGCAGCCAGTTGCATCCCTGGGACCTCACATCATCCGCACGCCCCGGCAAAGCATAGACATCCCTGCCGTACGAAAACGCGAGGGATGCAGTCATCATGCCTCCGCCCCTGCGCCGCGACTCAACAAGAAGCGTTGAGCCTGAAAGTCCGGCAATAATCCTGTTCCTGCGGAGGAAATTTGCTTTCAGCGGAGATGTTCCCATAGGGAAATCTGTAACAAGAGCCCCTTGGGCGGCTATTCTTTCTGCGACTGCCCTGTGTTTCCACGGATACACGGCATCAGGGCCTGTCGCCATGACGGCAATGGTCAGCAGGCCTGAATCCAGAGCCGCGCAGTGCGCAGTGACATCGATGCCGTACGCGAGCCCGCTCACAACTGCAGGGCGGGACTTTGTAGCGGACATTGCTGAAACAAGCTTCTCAGTCCACTCCCTTCCATAAGGCGACATGTCCCTTGTCCCGACAACTGAAATCATGTCCCTGCCGGAAAATACATGATCAAGAGCCAGGGATGTCCTGAAATATAGTCCGGCAGGCGCATCCGGGCACTCTTTCAGGAGAGCCGGATAATTGCTGTCCGTACACCCTACAAATCCGCAGCCGCACGCAGACAGCCGGGCCAAATCTTCTGCAGCAGAGTCAAGAGCTGCAGCAGATATATGATTCCTGTATTTTGAATATGGGCCGAACACACTCTCAAGCCCGTCAGCATCAAGTCCGAACACTGCAGACGCACTGCCCATGGTCTCGATGATGGCATGAGATATCCCCGGCTCGTATCCGAAAATTTTATTCAGAGCACAACAGCTCACTCTCTCTTCTTCCTCTCCGCTCATACTGTCAGGCAAATATTCCGGAAATGCCGGGAAATGCCGTCACAAAAATACTAAAAAGAAAAGCGCAAGCCTGAATAAAAATATGGACTTCCGAGTCCGGAAGCCCATATTTTTCTCTTTTTTTATGTTTTTTCTTTTTTTTATCAAATTATAAGAAGCGCATCTCCGTACGGACCGAATTTATAATCCTCGGCCAAGGCGGCATCATATGCCTTCATCACATTCTCATACCCCCCGAAAGCAGCCACAGACATGAGCATGGTAGAGCACGGGAGATGGAAATTTGACACTATTGCATCAGGGACGGCAAACCTGTAGGGAGGAAAAATGAATTTGTTGGTCCAGCCGTCATAGGCATTCACTTCATCGTCCGTTGTCACATAAGTTTCAAGCCCACGCATTACCGTGACCCCGACTGCCAGGACACGGTGCTTTCCGCGCTTTGTCCTGTTGATGGCATCTGCCGCTTCCTGCGGGATTATCAGCCGCTCGGAATCCATCTTGTGCTTGGACAAATCCTCCACATCTACAGAACGGAAATGTCCTATGCCCATGTGAAGCGTGATGAACACTTTGTTTATATCCTTAAGAATCATCCTGTTGAACAATTCCCGGCTGAAATGCAGCCCGGCTGCAGGAGCGGACACGGCACCCTCATGCGCCGCAAAGATTGTCTGAAAATTCTCCGCATCTTCCGGAGTGACCTTCTCCTTCACCCATTTGGGCACCGGAGTCTCTCCGAGACTGAACAGCGTGTCCTTGAAGTCTTCATAGCTCCCGTCATAAAGGAATCTGAGTGTCCTTCCGCGGGAAGTCGTATTGTCAATCACTTCTGCCACAAGACTTTCATCTTCACCAAAGTACAGTTTGTTGCCGATTCTGATTTTTCTTGCAGGATCCACTATGACATCCCATAGCCTCTGTTCCCTATTGAGTTCCCTCAGCAGAAAGACCTCTATGTCAGCCCCGGTCTTTTCTTTGTTGCCATACAGCCGTGCAGGGAACACTTTGGTATCATTCAGGACAAAAGTGTCGCCTTTGCCGAAATAATCTATGATATTCTTGAAAAGCTTATGCTCGATTTCTCCTGTATTTCTATTGAGAACCATCAATTTGCATTCATCCCGCCACCTCGGCGGCTCCGATGCTATCTTGTCTTTGGTAAGGTTGAACTGGAATTGTGAAAGTTTCATGATTCAATATAACCTGTAGATTACACATGCAATTCATTATACGATTTCTACGCAAATTTGTTTCACTTCATGGATATTTTTTATGCCTGCCACAATAATATCCTGAATCATATTGAACCTGCGGCACGGAACACTTCAACTATCGACGGGTAAGTATTGAGCAAAAAGGGAGTCAGGCTCGACCTTGCCACCCAGGCGGCACGGGATATGTCCTCTTCCCGCTGCGGAGTAAGGTCAAGAGGCGCATCATACAGCATGTCAAACCACCATGTATGCTTGAGATGCCACAGCCCGTTTCTCCGGTAACAATGATCGGTGACACATATCAAGTTCCTAAGCTGCAAGTCATTTATGCCAGTCTCCTCCTGCACTTCCCTCAAAGCCGTCGTCCTGATGTCCTCTCCGGCCTCCTGATGGCCTTTCGGCAGATCCCAAAGGCCGTTGCGGCTGATGAGCAGATAATCCCCGCGCCTGTTCGACACGAGTCCCCCTCCGGCATTCACCTGAACGAACTCCGAACATATTTTTCTGTAGGTATCCTCGGTCTGACTGACCGGAATATATATCCTGCCCAAAGACGGAGACGACTCAAACATATTTATAAGCGAGTGAACATCAGGATTTTCTCCGACATTATACTGTACTGCATTCGGATCCGAAAGAGCGGGCTCGTCCGGAGGACAGATGATGATGCATCTTTTTTCCAAATATATCCTATGCATTTCTCGGTTAAAATTATTAAATTTGCACGATATGTTTTCCGGTGTTCATACGGAGCACAAAGATAGGCAGAAACATCGGAATCCAAACTAATTTGAATACAAAGAATATGAATTGTATGGAATCCATTGACAGAAAAGTAGCGAAGTCCCTTCTGGACATCAAAGCCGTGACACTCAGGCCGGACGAACCTTTCAAATGGGCATCCGGATGGCTTTCTCCCATATATTGCGACAACAGGAGGATTCTCTCATATCCAGAGCTGAGGGAAGAAGCATGCAGGCAGATGGCCGGGATAATTTCAGAGAAGTTCCCTGAGGCAGAGGTCATCGCCGGCGTTGCGACAGGAGCAATAGCGCACGGGATGCTGATTGCCCATATTCTCAAGAAACCGTTCATATACGTCAGGCCGAAGCCAAAGGATCACGGGACCGGCTCACAGATAGAAGGTTCAGTAGAAAAAGGCGCCAAGGTTGTGGTTGTGGAAGATTTGATTTCAACAGGCTCAAGCAGTCTGTCGGCTGTCGATGCCCTTGTCAAGGCAGGAGTGAATGTCCTTGGCATGACAGCCATCTTCTCCTATAATTTCAATCAGGCAAGAAGAGCCTTCGAAGTCGCCGACATCGAGCTCTATACCCTGACAAACTACGACACTCTCATCGAAGTAGCCAGAGAGACCGGCTACATCAAGGATTCAGACATGGAACTCCTCAAGGAATGGAGATTCTCTCCTTCAACCTGGGGCAAAAAGGAAGAGTAATGCCGACTATCATCAAGAGCAAGCACGCAATTGTCTCAAAGGCTCCATATATATTATATATGATGTTCGTCGACATGCGCAATTTCGTGCAGTTTCTTCCAGAAGACAAGAAGAATGAAGTCACGGCCGACTATGACTCAATCAGGACCACCGTGCAAGGATTCAATGTCGGCATCAGAATCGTCGGACGCACTCCCTATTCCGGCATAGAATTCAAAGACGACGGCGCTCCCTTTCCATTCGGAATCACTATGCACTTTGATGCGGACGGAGGAGATCCCGACAAGACGGATTTCCATATTGAAATGTCCGCAGAACTGAATTTCATGATGAAGATGGTTCTGGGCTCTAAGCTTCAGGAAGCACTTGACAAGATTGTGGACACAATGGCTGCAGTTTCAGAAGGACGAATGCCAGAGGGAATCGACCCCGAAATGCTGAGAAAGGCAAAAGAGAACGGATATTTCAACTGATATACCATGTCAGGGACGGCAGCAGACAAAACTTTCGGAAAATATCTTGAAGAAGCGATCGGGCAGGAAAATGCCCGTATCGCTTTTTCTGCATTCGGAATGCCCCCGTCAGTCTCAATCAGAATGAATCCGCTCAAGAGACATGCCGGAGAGGGGCCTGTCGGGGAGACTGTCCCATGGAACAGATTCGGAGTGATGCTGGACACAAGGCCGAATTTCACCCTTGACCCTGTCTTCCATGCCGGAGGATACTATGTGCAGGACTCTTCGGCCATGTTTGTCGGGCATATATTCAGAACTGTATCCGGGAAGCGGATGCAGGCATCCAAGGGCGGACATCCCGTCCGGGTCCTTGACCTTTGCGCCGCCCCGGGAGGAAAGACCACGGACTTGGCAGCCTCACTGAGGTTGGCTGCCGGGGACAATTTTCTGCTCGTCGCCAACGAAGTCATCCGGCAAAGGGCATCGGTGCTTGCAGACAACACGGCAATATGGGGGGACCCCAATGTCATTGTCACATCAGCCGACCCGGAGAATTTCAGGGCATTGCCGGGATATTTCGACATTATTGTCGCCGATGTTCCCTGTTCCGGCGAAGGCATGTTCAGAAAAGACGACAAGGCTGCTGCCCAATGGTCTGTCGACAATGTCGCCCTGTGCCAGGCCAGACAGAGAAGAATCGTTGCCGACGCATGGGAATCCCTTGCTGAAGGCGGGATTCTCATATATTCCACATGCACATTCAACAGGTATGAAAATGACTTGAATATCAAATGGATATGCAACAACCTCGAAGCAGTTCCCATATTCAGTCACCCCGGATCCGGGAACGATTATCCTGGCATAATAGAGACTGAGTATGGATTTCTTCTCGTTCCGGGACTGGTCCCGGGCGAAGGACAATATTGCAGTGCAGTGCTCAAATCAGGACAAATCCCCGGAAAACGGAAACCGGACAGTCCCAAAAACGCATATTCTGCCGACAGAAAACTCAGGAGCATGCTGCCGGACAACCTCTTTTCTTCTCCCGTCAGACTGACAGGGGATGAAAAGTCAATAAAGGCAGTTCCCGAACAGATATCAGCCGATGTCAGGACAGTGGCAGAGACTATCAGGACATTGTCATACGGATGCAGCGCAGGCGCATTGAAAGGGAGAGATTTCATACCGTCAGCCGACCTTGCGCTGTCTCTTCTGACGGCAGACAATGCATGGCCGAATACGGAAGTTGACCTCGGGACAGCTCTCAGGTTCCTGCGCCGCGACCCTATCCGCCCGGAATGCCAGAAAGGATATGTCTGCCTCACATACAATGGACTAAGACTCGGATTCATCAAAAATATCGGAGACAGATGCAACAATCTTCATCCGCAGGGCAGAAGAATCAGAATGAATATCTGAAGACATCATGAATCAATATACAGACACACATACGCACCTTTACGAGGAGGCCTTTGCCGGAGAAGGCGAAACCGATGCCGCAATAATGCGGGCTACGGAAGCAGGAGTGACAAGACTCGTTTTCCCTGACATCGACAGCAAGACAAGAAGCCTGATGTTTGAAGTTTCAGAAAGGCATCCCGGCACAGTATTCCCATGCCTGGGCCTGCACCCGACATCCGTAGATGCACACTGGAGGAAAGAATATGAGAAACTGGAGGAATGGGCAGACAGGCAGATTTATGCAGTCGGAGAAATCGGGATGGACTGCCACTGGTCAAGGGATTATATTCCCGAGCAGAAAGAGGTCTTCAAGATGCAGCTGGAGCTTGCCCACAGAAAGAATCTTCCGGTCATCATCCACTCAAGGGAATCCACAGAACTCATCTTTGAAGTCCTTGAGCAATGCCGGCATCTTGACCTGCGGGGCGTATTCCACGCCTTCGGAGGCAGCATCGAGACATTCCGCAGACTGCAGAAATACGGATGCTGGTATGCAGGCATCGGGGGAACAGTGACATACAAGAATGCCTCAATAGCCGAAACAGTCAAATCAATCCCGTCAGACAGGATTCTGCTTGAGACAGACTCTCCATACCTGACGCCTGTGCCGAAGAGAGGCTCTCGGAATGAAAGCAGCTACATACCGTACATCGCAGCAAAAGTCGCTGCCCAAAAAGGAATGGACACGGAAGAAGTTGCGGCAGTTACCACAGCCAATGCCGTCACCCTGTTCGGATTCGAATCAGCCTAAATAAACAAAATCCAATCAATGATCATCGACAGCAGACATTACCCGTCAGACAGGAAGGCATCCCTGCTGATGATATATACCGGAGGGACCATCGGCATGAAGCAGGATCCTTCCGACCTGACTCTGAAGCCATTCAATTTCGAACAGATTCTGGAAGAAGTGCCGGAGCTTCACAAATTCGCCTACCGCATAGACTCGGTCTCATTTGACCCAATAATAGATTCGTCGGACATCGAGCCGGCCTGCTGGCAGGAACTGGCGTCAATGATCAGGGAAAACTATGACAGTTATGACGGATTCATCATTCTTCACGGCACAGACACAATGTCGTATTCCGCATCCGCACTGAGTTTCATGATTGAAGGCCTGACCAAGCCGGTAATCTTCACAGGCAGCCAGCTTCCGATCGGAGTCCCGAGGACAGACGGCAAGGAGAATCTGATTTCATCCGTAGAGATAGCTGCCGCAAAAGACCCGTCGGGACACGCCAGGGTACCTGAAGTGTGCGTATGCTTCGACAACATGCTGATGAGGGGGAACAGGACTTCAAAGATCAACGCAGACAATTTCAGGGCATTCCGCTCCGAGAATCTGCCGCCTCTTGCAGAAGCGGGAATCTATATCAGATACAACGACGGACTCATCAGAAGACCGGACGACTGGAACAGACAGCCGGTATTCCATACCTCCCTGGATACCAGAGTCTCGATTCTGAAACTGCACCCGGGAATCACGCCGCAGGTGGTCAGAGACATTTTGTGCGGCAAGGAAACAAGAGCCGTAATAATAGAGACATTCGGGTCGGGCAACGCGCCTTCCCGGCCGTGGTTCATCAGCCTGATAAAAGAAGCGGCGGCGATGGACAAGATCCTGCTCAATGTGACCCAATGCCTTGCCGGCTCCGTGAACATGGACATTTATGCCAACGGCAAAATCCTGAAAGAAGCCGGAGTTGTGTGCGGATATGACTGCACGACAGAAAGCGCACTTGCAAAACTCTTCCATCTCATGGGGAAATATAAGGAAAATCGGGAAGTGCGAGAATTGCTTGAAGAAAACCTTAGGGGAGAAATATCAAAATAATTATTGTCAAATGAAAATTAATTGCTAAATTGCACCGGTTTTAGAATTAATCCGTATTGGAATTCAGTTCTTTGATGATTATAACGATTTAATACATTATTAATTAAACACACAAAAACAATTATGAAAAAAATTTTCATGTTTTTGGCAGTCATCGGCGTAATGGCCTTTACTGCACAATACGCAGCAGCGCAGGATCAGACTGCTGCCGAAGACACAACTGCTGCTGAGGCAGCTGCTCCTGCCGAAGCCGGTTCTCTGGCTGACCTCGTTGCAGCAACATCACAGGATGTTCCTCTCCACCAGCAGCTCAAGACCCAGTTCATCGACGGAGGTCCAGGCTTCATGTCCCTGATTGTTCTGTGTCTTATTCTCGGTCTCGCTGTCTGCATTGAGAGAATCATCTACCTCAGCCTTTCAAAGACCAACACAAAGAAACTCCTTGAGAAGATTGAGGAAGCCCTCAAGAACGGTGGCGTAGAAGCAGCAAAGGAAGTTTGCCGCAACACCCGCGGTCCTATCGCAAGCATTTTCTATCAGGGTCTTCTCCGTGCTGACCAGGGCATCGAGGTTGTTGAAAAGACTATCGTATCATACGGATCAGTTCAGATGAGCCTCATGGAGAACGGACTTTCTTGGATCGGCCTCTTCATTTCAGTAGGTCCTTCACTCGGATTCCTCGGAACGGTTGTCGGAATGGTTCAGGCATTCGATGCAATCCAGGTTGCCGGTGATATTTCCCCTAACGTTGTCGCAGGAGGTATGAAGGTTGCCTTGATCACCACAGTCGGCGGTCTTATCGTGGCCATCATCCTTCAGATTTTCTACAACTACATCATTTCAAGGATTGACGCCATCTCCATCGAAATGGAGGACACTTCAATCTCACTTGTAGATATGCTGACAAAATATCAGGCGAAAAAATAGTCATATAAAATGGGATACTCTAAAATAGTAAAAATAGTACTTTGGGTATTGATGGTAATCGGCGTTGCCGTCGGAGTGTGGGGATTTGTAGCGGACTTCAATGACGCTTCAGTAGATGCCCTGCTCAGATGGGGATATGTGATGGTAATCGCAGGAATTGCAATTGCAGTTCTCATGGGATTGGTCATCGCCGTCATCAACAATCCCAAGAGCCTTGTCAAGATGCTTCTTGCACTTGTAGGCTGTGCAGTAGTGGTAGGTGTTGCCTACGCACTTGCAAGCGGTGACGAGCTTGTCGGTTATATAGGCACACAGCCGGATGCAGGCACACTTAAAATGACTGACACGATACTGAATCTTGCTTACATAGCATGTGGCGGAGCAATCCTCGCCATCATCTTCGGAGCTTGTTTTACAGCAATCCGTGGCAGAAAATAACACAATATCAATATGGCAAAGAAATTACCAGAAATAAATTCGAGTTCAACGGCCGATATCGCGTTCCTGCTGCTGTCATTCTTTCTCATGACATCAAACATGGAGCAGAATTCGGGGTTGCAGCGTCGTCTGCCGCCTATGCCAGATGAGAACCAGGAAGTCCAGAACCAGAAGATCAACCGAAGGAACATCCTTGTGGTAAAGGTCAATTCTGCAGACAGACTTATGGCTGGGAATGAGCCTATTGATGTTAGCCTATTGAAATACAAAGTAAAGGAATACCTTGTCAACGCCAACAATGACCCGAAGCTTCCTGAAAAGGAAATGAAGAACATTGAAGGGTTCGGTGAATATGAAGTGTCAAAGGGTGTCATCTCTCTCCAGAATGACCGTGGTACAAGCTACCAGATGTACATTGCGGTTCAGAACGAGATTGTGAAGGCCATTGACGAACTCCGTGACGATTTCTCAAGAGCTCACTACGGAAAGCCGTACCTCAGCCTTGACGAGGATAAGCAGAAAATTGTAAGAGAGGCTATACCGCAGAACATTTCTGAGGCCGAGCCTAAGGATGTAAGCAAAAACTAAAGGAGGTAAAAAATGGCAAAATTCGGAAGAAGCGGAAAAAGAGAAGTGCCAGGACTGACTACGGCATCAATGTCCGATATCGTCTTCATGCTGCTGTTTTTCTTCATGGTTACGACACAGCTGCGTGAAACCGAGAACAAAGTCATGGTACGTCTCCCGGAAGCATCGCAGTCTGCCAAACTTGAAAGAAAAGACCTCGCGGCTTACATCAATGTAGGTCCGCCGACAAGAAATCTGCAGGCTCAATATGGTAACGATGCCCGTATCCAGCTCAACGATTCATTCAGGACAGTGGATGACATCAGGGATTTCATTGCAACTGAAAGGGAATCCAAGAGCGAGGCAGACAGGCAGTTCATGACAGTTTCAATCAAAGCTGACGAAAACGTGAGAATGGGTATCATCACGGACATCAAACAGGAACTGAGAAGATGTTCAGCCCTGAAAATCATGTATGCAGCAAGGAAGCCGTCACAGGACTAAGCCCTCAGGCATCAGAAACAATAAAAAAGCAGTTGGGAAACCGACTGCTTTTTTTTAAATTTGTGCCGGAAAATTCATTGGTAAGATGAGAAAAGCATCATTCAAAACATTTCTTGCAGCATCAGCAATCTGCATGATTGCAATGACTTCCTGCTGCGGGTCAATTTCAGGCAACGGAGAAACATCAGACACTCCGAAATACATATTCCTGTTCATAGGAGACGGCATGGGGGCAGGCCACGCTGCTGTGGCAGAGTCATATCTTTCATACAAAGAAGGGAAATTGGGCGGAGAACAGCTCTGTTTCAGCGAATTTCCGGTACTCGGGACATGTACTACCTATTCTGCAGACCACCAGATAACATGCTCGTCGGCAGCCGGCACAGCAATCTCATGCGGGGCAAAGACAAACAACGGCTATCTTGGAGTAGATCCGCAGGGCAACGAACTCAAGAGCATAGCATACGAACTCAAAGACAATGGATACAAAATCGGCATAATGTCATCTGTGCCGGTCAATCATGCGACACCTGCCGCATTCTATGGACACAACACAGACAGGGAAGACTATTACAGCATCAGCATGGAAATCCCGGAAAGCGGCTTTGACTTCTTCGGAGGCTCTGGCTTTCTCCAGTTCAATGGGAAGAACGGGAAAAGCAGGCCGACTCCGGAAGTACTGGAAGAAAACGGATATACGGTCTGTTTCGGAGAAACTGCCTTCAGGGCTGAAATGGACTTGACTGACCATATAGTTTTCATCCAGCCGAGCGGGAAAGATGCTGAAGCCGGGAACTATGAGGTGGACGATGACAAAGAGAATGACTCCAGACTTGCGCAAATGCTTCAGATGGGACTTGACTTCATCACCGACAAAGAGCCTTTCTTCATAATGTGCGAAGGAGGGGAAATAGACTGGGCGGCACATGCCAACATGACGATGCCTATGGTGGACGCGGTCCTGAGATTCAACGAAGCAGTACAGACAGCATACGAATTCTATCTCGCACATAAGGAAGAGACACTGATCCTCGTGACAGCTGACCATGAGACCGGAGGAATAACACTCGGCTGCAACGGGTCTCTGTCAATCGACTGGAAAGTTCTGGATGAAGCCTGGGAAGAAGGAGGAGAACCGTCATCACAGGAGGAAAACAGGAAACTTAACGGATACGGTATCGGATGGACAAGTTCAAACCATACCGGAGCTCCGGTTCCGATATATGCAATCGGCTGCGGAGCAGAAAGATTTGCCGGAAGAATGGACAATACGGAAATCATGGGACGGATTCTCGGCAAAGTCTCAACTATACACGAATAATACACTGACCAAAAGAAAACGGGAATGGAAAAAGTCAAAAGAATGAAAGTAAAGGACCTGCTTAAGAGCGCTCCCGGACAGGAAGTGCTTGCGAAAGGCTGGGTAAGGACAAAGAGAGGGAACAAGAATGTATCCTTCATCGCCCTCAACGACGGTTCGACAATAAACAGCATACAGATAGTAGTGGACACGGCATCATTTGACGAGAATGTGCTGAAAAAAATAACTACCGGGGCATGCATATGTGTCTCCGGAATCCTCACCGAGTCATTGGGAAGCGGACAAAAAGTGGAGATACAGGCCAAGGAGATATCAGTTTATGGAGAAGCAGACCCTGCGTCATATCCTCTCCAGAAAAAGGGCCACACACTTGAATTTCTCAGAACAATCGCACATCTCAGGCCGAGGACCAATACATTCGGCGCAGTGCTCAGAATCCGTCACGCAATGGCGTTTGCCATACACAAATATTTCAATGACAAAGGATTCGTATATCTGCACACACCTCTCATCACAGGGTCTGACTGTGAAGGAGCGGGTGAGATGTTCCAGGTTACCACTCTTGACCTCAACAATGTTCCGCACACACCGGAAGGCAATATTGACTACAGCCAGGATTTCTTCGGGAAGCAGACAAGCCTCACGGTGAGCGGACAGCTTGAAGGAGAGCTCGGGGCAATGGCGCTCGGAGAAATATATACTTTCGGGCCTACATTCAGGGCAGAAAATTCGAATACGCCGAGACATCTTGCCGAATTCTGGATGATTGAGCCGGAAATGGCATTCTATGAGATTGAGGACAATATGGAACTTGCCGAAGATTTCATAAAATATCTCGTAAGATATGCCCTTGAAAACTGCGGGGAAGACCTCAAGTTCCTCAACGACATGTTTGACAAGGAACTCATCTCCAGACTTGAAAGTGTTGTCAACACAGAATTTGTAAGACTTACTTATACCGAAGGGATCCGAATCCTTGAGGAATCGGGAGAGAAATTTGAATTCCCGGTAAGCTGGGGCGTGGATCTTCAGAGCGAACATGAGAGATACCTTGTAGAGAAACATTTCGGCAAGCCTGTAATAATGACTGACTATCCGAAAGAAATCAAGGCCTTCTACATGAAGCAGAATGACGACGGCAAGACAGTCAGGGGAATGGATGTCCTTTTCCCGAAAATCGGAGAAATCATAGGAGGGTCAGAAAGAGAATCTTCACTTGAGAAACTCGAGGCCCGCATAAACGAACTCGGGATGAAACGTGATACCCTCGAATGGTATCTGGACACAAGAAGATTCGGTTCTGCCCCACACAGCGGATTCGGTCTCGGGTTTGAAAGGCTTCTGCTCTTCGTGACGGGTATGGCTAACATCCGCGATGTCATTCCGTTCCCGAGGACACCGAAAAATGCTGAATATTGATTGACTAAAATCCGACGCAATGCTTGTCATAGGAATAGCCGGAGGCTCAGGGTCGGGAAAGACGACTGTCGTCAGAGCCCTTACAGAACAACTGAATGAAAAAGTTGTCGTGCTGCCGCAGGACTCCTACTATAAGGATTCCAGCCACCTGCCGCTTGAAGAAAGGCAGAAAGTCAATTTTGATCATCCGTCATCCATTGACTTTCAGCTTCTTGTTGACCAGTTGGCTCAGCTGAAGGAGGGCAAGACAATAGAACAGCCGGTATATTCCTACCTGACATGTTCAAGGTCAAAGACAGAGACCGTCACAGTCACTCCCGCAGAAGTGATAATCATTGAAGGAATCCTGATCTTCACCTGTGCAGAACTCCGGGAACAGATGGACATCAAGATATTCGTGGACGCAGATGACGATGACAGACTCATGCGCATCATGGTACGGGACATTGAAGAGAGAGGAAGGGATATGGAGGCCGTGATGTCCAGATACAGCAAGGTAGTCAAGCCGATGTATCTGCAGTTCATCGAGCCGAGCAAGCGCTATGCGGACATAATCATACCGCAGGGAGGGCACAACAAGGTCGCAATAGAAATCATAGCCGCAACCATTGAGAAGGCTCTGCACAAAAAGAACGCTTGAAAGTCAAAGAGTACATAGAAGCAATCCGGAAAAAGTTCAGCACTGAAGACAAAGCCGGCTTATATGTCACCGTCATTTTCCATCTGGCGGTGATTATTGTTCTGCTTGCTGGTGGTCTGACATCTGCCCTGACATCCGAATCATCATATCTCTTTGATTTCAGCAGACAGGAAGAAGAGGAACGGCTTGCCGAGGAAGCGGCTTTTAAAGAAGAAATCAGCAGAAGACTGGACGAACTCATCTACGGAGACGCAGACCTCGCCCCTGCCCCGGCTGAATCTGAAATAAGAAATATAGCCGTCGATGCATCAACATTGAGAGACGACAGGAATACTGATGCCGAAGAACTGTATGCAGATGCAGAGAGACTCAGAAATGAGCTCAGAAACGGGACGATATCTGCGGCTGAAGAGGATATGGAAAACGAAGCCGTGGACCTCGGAAACAACCCCTCAGACAACATTGACACCGGAGACAACGGATACAGAGGTCCCTCAGTAATATCCTACAGCCTTGACGGGCGCAAGGCAAGCAGGCTAAGCATTCCAGCATACAGATGCATCGGCGGAGGCGATGTCACAGTAATCATTTCCGTCGACAATTCCGGCAATGTCGTAAATGCGAGAATCCATGACGATGTATCATCCGATGACAGATGTCTGCGGGAATTTGCCTTGCGTGCAGCAAGGCTGTCAAGATTTTCCTCATCCTCAACTGCGCCGCTCCGGCAGAAAGGTGAAATAGTCTACAGATTCATTCCCCAGTAGAAAGGTCCCACACATTCACCGGACCATGGTATGCAGCCTTTATCGTCTCGTCGACAGGAAGATACAGCCTGTAAAATGCCTCATCGTCAAGTTTGGAATACCGCCCGACGAGAGCATATATCTGCGGAAGCATATAGTCTTTTGTAAGATCCCATTCCCCGGACACAGGCCTCAGGCCATCCGTTTTCGCAGCATAATCCAGAAACATTCTTTCAAGACCGAGAGCATCGAGATATGACTGCAGACGGCTGAAATCGTCAATGACAGACAGTTCTGCCTTATACTTGTCAAAGACTGAGGAGGCAAAACGCATTTGCGTAGCCTTGCGGTTGCAGCTGATGAAAAAGTCGGTGGCCCTTGTCGTGTCCATCGGCACAAACAGATCCGGAATTATCCCGCCGCCGCCATAGACCGTCCGGCCTCCGAGCGTATGATACTCCACACTTCTGTCGACTTTCATGCTGTCAGCGTCAGTAAATTCCCCGTGAACATATCTCTCGTAAATATCGTATGCATAGTCGTACCCGTCGGTATACGGCTTCTGAATGCAACGTCCGGACGGAGTATAGAATCTTGAGACCGTCAGCCTGAGGCCGGAGCCGTCAGTAAAATTGATAGGTTCCTGCACGAGTCCCTTCCCGTATGTCCGGCGGCCGACTATAACTCCCCTGTCATTGTCCTGCATTGCCCCGGAAAATATTTCGCTGGACGAAGCAGTGGACTCATCCGTCAGGACAGACAGGGAGATATCCTGCAATTTCCCGTTGCCGTCAGCATTGAAATCCCGCCTCGGCCGGTGCTGACCTTCCATATAGACTACCGGAGCCCCCTGCGGGAGAAACTCATTGCACAGAAGATATGCCTGATCAAAATAGCCGCCGGTATTGCCGCGCAAATCAAAGATAAGCCTGGTCATACCTTGGGACAGCAATTTGGCCGATGCTTCTGCAAATTCGGCGTAGGTAGTACGTGTAAACTTGGAAAGCTTGATATATCCGGTAGTATCATCTATCATGAAAGAGGCATCCACGCAATGCACCGGAATCTTTCCCCGCGTTATCTCAAAAGGAATGAGATTGCCGTCCCTGCTGACGGTAATCTTCACTTTCGTGCCAGAGGGTCCCTTCATCAGACTTACCATAGTATCCTGCGGAGTTCGGCTTCCGGCAATCACGCGCTCATCCACTTTGATAATCCTGTCACCCTGCATAAGTCCCGCCTTCTCGGAAGGGCCTCCCTGAATGACACTCAGGACAATCGCAGTATCATTCGGCACATTGAACTGAATGCCGATTCCGTCAAAATTCCCGGCAAGAGCCGTTTCTGAAGCCTCCAGATCAACCGGAGGGAGATAGACTGAATGAGGGTCAAGCTCAGCCAATGCAGCCACGACGGCAGCGTCGGTCATATTTTTCATGTCAATGGTATCGACATAATTCTCCTGAACCTGCTCCAAAATAAGATTCAGCTTCCTCCACTTGTTGTAATCCCCGTCAAACCTTACATTTCTGTCACCTATGAGGTTATAAACCAACATTGTGGCAAGAATGCCGATTACGACGCCGAACATGGCGACTGCAAGACCTTCCTTTTTCATTTCGGCTAATCTACTTTCTCAACTTCAATTCCCGCCGCCCTGAGCAGATCCACTCCGTCCGTAAGCCTGTATTCATCGCGGTACACTACCCTGCGTATGCCGGCCTGGATAATGAGTTTCGAACATTCAAGGCATGGAGCGGCTGTCACATACAATGTGGCACCAAGACTGTTGTTCCCGGACTTGGCGACCTTGGTGATGGCATTTGCCTCCGCATGGAGAACATACGGCTTAGTCACCCCGTTTTCGTCTTCACATATGTTCTCAAAGCCGGACGGGGTCCCGTTATAGCCGTCAGATATTATCATCCTGTCCTTGACAAGCAGGGCACCTACCTGCCGACGCTTGCAATAGGAATTTCTGGCCCAGATTGTGGCCATCTCAAGATAACTCTGGTCAAATTTTTCCATTAGTTCCTCTGATAAAGATACCTCTTGATGCTGCGTTTAGGAGTACGTTCAAAGTCCTCCGGCATTATCTCTATCTTCTTGATTCGGGCATAGTTAGGGAGTTCCTGATTGGCATGCACGAGTGAGTCGTCAAGGTGAGCCTTGAGCATATCGCCGGAAAGCCCGTCAAGCTCTGCCTGATGGAAGTCCGGATAAATCAGGGCCGTAAGCGCACCGTCATCCTCAATCACGAGAGAATCCACGACATACGGCATATTGTTAAGCACAGATTCTATCTCCTCCGGGTAGATATTTTGTCCTGAAGGCCCGAGAATCATGCACTTGGAGCGTCCCTTAAGATAGAGATACCCGTCTTTGTCCATCACGCCCATGTCTCCTGTCCGGAACCAGCCGTCCTTTGTAAATACAGCCTCCGTGGCCTCAGGATTCTTGAAATATCCGAGAAAGACATTCATTCCCCTGACAAGCACTTCCCCCGGAATATTTTCAGGGTCTTCGGAGTCAATGCGGATTTCCATATTAGGCGCGGCCTTTCCGCAGGAATACAGCCTTGCTGTCTTCCAGTCATCGTAAGTTATAATAGGGGCACATTCCGTCATGCCGTAGCCTACGGTAAACGGAAATCCGATTTTCTTGAAGAAAGCCTCGACTTCCCTGTTGAATGCGGCACCTCCGATGATTATTTCTTCAAACCTGCCGCCGAAAGCCGTCACAAGCTCATTACAGATTTTCTTCATGACCATATGGTCAAGGACAGGAAGATGCAAGAGTACCTTAATGCCGTTCTTCTCCAGGATAGGCTTCAGCTTGCTCTTGTAGACTTTTTCAATGATCAGCGGCACTGCAATCACAATGTCAGGCTTCACTTCTGAGAGCGCCTGCATAATGATTTTCGGGCTCGGAACCCTTGTAAGGAAATGCACATGGCATCCTATGGCAAGTTCAAACAGCACCTCGAACATCATTCCGTACATGTGCGCCGAAGGCAGCATGGCCACGACATTGGAATTCTCGTTGAGCATCGGGAGCACTTTCTTTGCAAAGAATATATTGGAGAACACTGCCCTGTAAGGAATCATCACGCCCTTGGAAAAGCCAGAAGTTCCGGAAGTATAGTTGATAAGAGCCAGTTCATCCGGCTTGTCCTCATAATAGCTGATGCACTCGGGAGTGAAATTCATCGGATATTTCTTGCCGAAAAGCTCATTGAGATGCTGCCTGACATCCATTATCCTGCCGGTTCTTGCATACAGAAAATGGAAATTGTTTATCTGCACCACAGCCTGGAGTGTCGGCATCTCAGTTTCCGTAAGACCCTCCCACACGACATCATCCACAAACAGAATCTTTGCCTCAGAATGATTGACCAGATGATGGATATTCCCCGGCTTGAACTCATGGAGTATCGGCACAGGGACGGCTCCGTATGTCAGCACCGACAGGAAAGCGACTCCCCAGTTGGCCTGGTTGCGTGAGCATATCGCCACCTTGTCGCCTTTTACCAGTCCGCACTCCTCATACATTATGTGCATCTTGGCTATTCTTCTGGCCACATCCCTGTATGGAAGAGTAACTCCCTGATAATTCGACAAGGCAGGCCTGTCCCAATTCTTTTTGAAACTTTCTTCGTAAAGTTTATTGACTGATTGAAATTCCATATGATTTTTTCTTGGTAATGTCCTTTTAATTCCTGCATTGTCACTCATTGCACATTCCGGCTCCGAGGTCTGCTCCGCCATAGTCCCGAATCACCACCTACAGTTCCAAAGTCCGCTCCCTGCCGTCATAGCAAACGACAGTCACGGAATTGGCTCCGGACGGGACAACCTTACTGTCATAACGGATCATCTTGTCGCCCGACCCGGCGGTAACCGGGTCTCCTCCGTAGAACGGGAATATCAGTGTCCTGATGGATGTCCTTACGACCCAATATGTCTTTCCGGACACTTTCACCGGTTCCGGAAGTCCCTTTATAGTCTCGTCTGCAGTGATTCCCTTCCATGCCGCAGGCTTCTTTCCCTGCAGATTATACATGTCAATGGTGTTGTCATCATGCAGGACCATCACATTGTATTTTCTGGTCCCGTTGAAATCATAAATGTCCGGACCGAGAGTTATTTTCTTGCCGAGGTCGACAGGAAAAGGATTGACAAATCTTCCGAGCCTGTCAATGAGATAGAGCTTTGAACCGGAAGCGAACAAAATCTGAAGCTTGCCGTTGGCAAAATAATCGATTGTGCCTGCCCTTCCGCAGATTGGGGAAGAAAAAGGAGCTCCCCACAGTCCCCGGCCATCCTCTTCCTGAAGGCACAGATACATATTGTCCTGCTGGTAAAACAGATTCATGCGTCCGGTACCGGAATTTTTCACCCGGAACGGACCTTTAGGCACTTCTATCAGAGTATCACGCTCAAATTCCGGAGCTTTGCTCTTCGTCACCACGACACGGTCCAGCTCGGCATACAAGTCAAGAGAAGAGCGGGAGGTGCCCACGGAAAATGTGAGCGGCATATATGAAACACCTTCTGCGGCAGCCTCGAAAGCCGATGCGACAGCAGGAGAAAACATATCCCCGATAAGCCCCGGGCTTTCTGCAGCCGAGAAATATGCAACAAGACAACGCTTCCTGGAAGACAGTCTGTCAGGCAGGCCGGCATCCTCCATATACCTCTTGAGCGTATTCTCAAGAGCCCTGCCGGAAGCATATTCCTGCACAGCGGTACGGCTTCCGGATACTATCCAGCCGTCAATATATGTGAAGGCACTTTCATCATCAGGGCTGAAAAGCGAGCCGAAAAGAGAAGCGGCAAAACCGGGATACGCATATTCGTGCACTTGCGGGACATAATCCTTAAGTGATGTCACCTCCGTACCTTTGAAAATCACCGGCACATCAGGGTTGCCGACTTTCAGAAGCACGACATCTTCAAGGTCCTTCCCCACAAAAAATGACACGGAAGCGACCTCTTCTATATCAAGGGTCCTGCACCAGTCTTCAGGACTGATGCCTGACATTTTTTCAAGTTCCGCAGCGGCAGAAGCGGCACTTCCGGAATGAAAGTCGCGGAATCTGCCGTATGAAGAAAGATATGCCATAGAGTCACCGAGAGGGAGAGAGGCCACAAAGACAGAATATGACGGAGCAATGGAGGAAACTGAAGACGCCGCCCCAGGCATGTCCGCAAGTACGGACATGAAGTCCTCACCGTTGTCATTGATTCTTTGCTTCCCGCTGAGATAAAGATGCCCCTCGTCCGCCGAATATATTGAAAAGGCCAGCCACTCGGTCATATCGGACAGGAAATCTGCATATTTTCTATATCTTGGAGAAAAGATTTCTTCAGCAAGCTTTTCCGCCTCCCCACATGAAATCAGAAGAAGATTACTGCCGTCTGCTTCAGAAGCCGTCTCCACAAAGCCTTTTGCGTCTGCCACAGACAATCTTCGTGAAAGATGACGGGACGAAGATGCGACCAGAGCCTCTGACGGAGATGCCGCAACAATACTTTTCCTGTACAGGCCGTCTCCCGGAGACAAAATTCCCGAACAATCCGAATACACGGAATAAATTCCGGCAGAGTCCGCGGCAGACATCAGCAACGAAGCATCTTCGGAAACCTCAGCTGAAGCACGGCCCGCATCAACGACCAGAAGAGGCACAAGTTCTCCGTTATAATGGAAAGAAATGACAGCCGGAGATGATTTGAGCGGCAGGGCTCCGTGCCCGGACATATCATGCAGGGATGAAAGGAACTTCACAAAAGAAGACTGCCCGTATGAGCCGGTGAACTGATTAAGCACAGAAGAATTGTCAGCGAGCAAAGATATCATGTCACCGACACTTTCAAATCTCATGACCGCCACGGCATCCGTCGGAACTGCGGCAAGAAGCTCATACCTCGAATCGTCAAGAGTCTCTTCCCCGCTGCCGGTTCCGGAATACAGCACAGCCACCGCAACAGCAACTACCGCCAAGAGAGCAGCAGCGGCCGCCGCACAAACAAGTATAGCCTTTCTGCTCATGCCCGAAACAGCTATCTGACGGCTATGGCTTCGATTTCAACTTTCACTCCCATCGGGAGAGCAGCTACCTGGAAGCATGCCCGAGCCGGCTTGTCGCCAGTAAAAAATTCGGCATATACAGCATTCATTGCAGAGAAATCGGCAATGTCATCAAGAAGGACCGTTGTCTTCACCACATCTGAATACGAAAGGCCTGCGGCAGCAAGTATAGCCCCGACATTCTTCAAAGCCTGGCGGGACTGGGCCTCAATGGTCTCCGGGACAGTTCCGTCAGCCGGATTGACCGGAATCTGGCCTGAAATGTAAAGCGTTCCGTTTACTTCTATTGCCTGAGAATACGGACCCACAGCCTTGGGTGCATCCGGTGTTGCTATCACTTTTTTCATGTCTGTCTTGATTTATATCATGCAAATTTAATTCATTTAAAACTTAAATGAAAGAATGTCAAAGAAAAGTAAACATTCCGGAAGCCATAATGACAAAAAAGAGTCCCGGGACTTCAATCCCTGAGACTCTTCCGCTTGCCATATTTGTAGCCCCGAGCAGAATCGAACTGCTATCTAAAGTTTAGGAAACTTCCATTCTATCCGTTGAACTACGGGGCCAGTTCAGAAGCAGAGCCTACTCGGCGCTCTTCTGGATAATCTGACGGCCTCTGTAGTATCCGCATTCAGGACATACCCTATGATACATTACGGTAGCACCGCAATTTGAGCATGTTGCCAATGTAGGAACCACAGCCTTGTCATGAGTTCTTCTCTTGTCTCTTCTCTGCTTTGAGACTCTGTGTTTCGGATGTGCCATTGTTCTATAATTTTAATTATTATTATCTTCTTTATCTTTGAAAATATCCTGCAGTGCGCTGAAAGGATTCTCCGCCGCAGCATCGCCGCCATTCACCGGTGAGCCTTTGACCTCAATGCCGGATGAAAGCACCTCCATTACGGAAGGATTGCATCTGTCCTCCTCATGGAATCTCTGCATCGGGAGAGACAGACATACATAGTCATATATTATCTGCCTCATGTCAAGGTCCTTCTCATCGCTCCGGAGAAAAATTATCTCGCGGTCCGGGACACTTCCTTCCTCATCCTCATCGGCCCTGTCCCCGTCAGCCTGCCCCTGCGCGGGACGGCTTCCGTATCTGACCTCAAGACTTATTCTTGTCCTGACAGGCAGTTCCAGATCCTCCATGCATCTGTCACACCTGACAGTCACAGAACCGGAAACGACACCGTCGACCAATATCTCACGTCCGCACTTCTCAGCCTGGGCCTCAACATCCAGAGAGGCATCAAGTATCTCCGCATTGCCGAAATCTTCAAAGAACTTCTTGCCGACATTCCAGCAGAAGCATTTCCTGCCGGATGTCAATCCATTTAAAGGTATCAAAAATTCCTGGCTGTCCATAATCATGACCTCAACCTGCAAAATCCGTAACCCGTAAACAGATTTGAGCCTGCAAAGGTATAAAAAAGTTTTTGAATATCAATCCAAATTGCCACTTTTTCTTTTACGCTCAATTTCATCAAGAATTATCTTCCTGAGTCTCATTGATTTAGGAGTAACCTCAACAAGCTCATCCTCCTGTATGTATTCCAGAGCCTCCTCAAGGGAGAACTTTATCGGAGGCGGGAGCATCACTTTGTCATCACTGCCGGAGGCACGCATGTTGGTAAGCTTCTTTGTCTTGCAGATATTTATGTTAAGGTCACGCTCCCTCGTGTGCTCACCTACGACTTGTCCGGCATAAATCTCGTCTCCCGGTTCGACAAAGAAACGGCCCCTGTCCTGAAGCTTGTCCATTGAATACGCCACGGCGACACCTGTCTCGAGAGATACCAGAGAACCGTTGGTCCTGCGCTCGATGTCTCCCTTGTACGGCTCATATCCCTTGAATCTGTGTGCCACGACAGCTTCCCCCTGGGTAGCCGTGAGAAGATTGCTCCTCAGTCCCATGAGTCCGCGCGCCGGGATATCGAAGTCCAGATGCGTCCTGTCCCCCCTTGCCTCCATGTGAATCAGGGCGCCTTTTCTCCTCGTGGTGATTTCTATCGCCTTGCCGACAAATTCCTCCGGAACCTCTATGGTAAGATTCTCTATAGGCTCGCACCGCTCCCCATTTATGGTCTTGTCCAGCACTTTCGGCTGGCCCACCTGGAGTTCGAAGCCCTCACGGCGCATCGTCTCTATCAGGACGGACAGATGGAGGACTCCCCTTCCGTACACTATGAACGAATCGGCGTTCGGACCCGGCTTCACCCTCAGGGCGAGATTCTTCTCCAGCTCCTTCTCCAGACGCTCCTTGAGATGGCGGGAAGTGACGAATTTGCCTTCCCTTCCGAAGAATGGTGAATTGTTGATGCAGAAAAGCATGCTCATCGTAGGCTCATCCACGGAAATAGGCGGGAGCGGCTCAGGATTCTCAAAGTCGGCGACCGTGTCTCCGATTTCAAACCCTTCCAGTCCCACGACAGCACAGATGTCGCCGCACTGCACGGCATCCACCTTTGACTTTCCGAGGCCGTCGAAAACCATCAGTTCCTTGATCTTCTGCTTCTGCACTATGTCGTATCTCTTGCAGAGGCTGATGTTCATGCCCGCCTTCAATTCTCCTCGGGTCACCCTTCCCACGGCAATCCTGCCCACATAAGGAGAATACTCAAGGGAAGAAATCAGCATCTGCGGAGTCCCCGGATTATGGGCCGGGGCAGGAATCTCTTCCAGAATCGTGTCAAGAAGAGCGGTTATGTCATTTGAAGGCTTTCTCCAGTCAAGTGACATCCAGCCCTGCTTCGCGCTTCCGTATACAGTCTTGAAATCCAGCTGGTCTTCTGTCGCATTGAGCGAGAACATCAGGTCAAAGACCTCCTCCTGCACTTCGTCCGGACGGCAGTTCAGCTTGTCCACCTTGTTGATGACCACTATCGGCTTCTTGCCCATCTCAATGGCTTTCTGCAAAACAAAGCGGGTCTGGGGCATACAGCCCTCGAACGCGTCCACAAGAAGGAGCACCCCGTCCGCCATATTGAGCACGCGCTCGACCTCGCCGCCGAAGTCGCTATGGCCCGGAGTATCGATTATATTGATTTTTACCCCTTTATATATTACCGAGACATTCTTTGCAAGAATAGTTATCCCTCTTTCCCTTTCAAGGTCATTGTTGTCAAGAATCAGTTCCCCGAGCTTTTCCTGGTCTCTCACGAGCCGCGCCTGATAAATCATCCTGTCGACAAGCGTCGTCTTCCCGTGGTCGACGTGCGCGATAATTGCAATATTCCTTATTTCCTGCATAACCAACACTATATTTCTCTGAAAATGCGCTGCAAAAATATACAATTCTCCCGTCTTTATGAAGTTTTTATATTATTTTTGCGCGGACAACCAGAAACTTCTACAATCACGGATATGACAGAAAAAATAATCATCCTGGACTTCGGCTCCCAGGTCACCCAGCTCATCGGGCGCAGACTCAGGGAACTGAATGTCTATTGTGAAATCTACCCCTACAACAAGATTCCGGCTCTCGGAGAAGAAGTGAAGGGAGTGATTCTCTCAGGAAGCCCGTTCTCAGTGAGGGACGAGAAGGCCCCGCAGGCCGACCTTTCCGCCATAAAGGGGAAACTGCCTCTCCTGGGAATCTGCTATGGAGCCCAATACCTCGCCTACAAGTTCGGCGGAGACGTGAATCCTTCCATTGCACGCGAATACGGAAGGGCAATGCTTGAGGTGACAATGTCCGGCACCCCGCTCCTGAAGGGAGTGGCAGCACATTCGCAGGTATGGATGTCGCACGGGGACACAATCTCCAGACTTCCAGAGGGAGGAGAAGTCATCGCGTCCACATCCGATGTAGTCAATGCAGCATACCACATCAAGGGAGAAGACACATACGCCGTACAGTTCCATCCGGAAGTCTATCACACCAGGGAAGGGAGCAGGATTCTTGCCAACTTCGCATACGACATCTGCGGATGCAAGGGAGACTGGACCCCGGCATCGTTCATAGACACCACCGTCTCGGAGCTCCGCAGCAGGCTCGGCGATGACAAAGTCATCCTGGGACTGAGCGGGGGCGTCGACTCCACCGTGGCTTCGGTCCTGCTCCACAGGGCAATCGGCAGCAACCTCACCTGCATCTTCGTGAACAACGGGCTGCTGCGAAAGAATGAATTTGAGGATGTCCTCGCCTCATATCAGGACATGGGCCTGAATGTAATCGGCGCCGATGCCTCAAAGGAATTCATCGCGGCCCTTGCCGGAGTCACCGAGCCTGAGCAGAAGAGAAAAATCATCGGAAGGCTCTTCATAGAGACTTTCGACAAATACGCCCGGAGCATTGAGAATGCCAGATGGCTTGCCCAGGGCACCATATATCCGGATGTGATTGAGTCGGCGTCGGTCAACGGGCCGTCATCCACCATCAAGTCGCACCACAATGTGGGAGGACTGCCGGAGAAGATGAACCTGAAGATTGTGGAGCCGCTCCGCTCCCTTTTCAAGGATGAAGTGCGCCGCGTGGGTCGGGCCCTCGGCATCAAGGACGAACTCATCAACAGGCACCCGTTCCCCGGCCCGTCACTCGGAATCAGGATACTGGGGGATGTGACTGAAGAGAAGCTCAGGATTCTGCGCGAAGCCGACGACATATTCATCAGAGGACTCAAGGAATATTCGCTGGAAGGCAACAAGGCTGCCGCAGAGGCCCTCGCAGGCCCGGGAGCGACCGAAGTCCGCTCCGCCTCAGACCCGACAATGACGGCATACAGTCTCTACGACGCCATCTGGCAGGCAGGAGCCATACTGCTTCCTGTCCGCAGCGTAGGAGTGATGGGTGACGAAAGAACATACGAGAACACCATTGCCCTCCGTGCGGTAATCTCAACCGACGGCATGACAGCAGACTGGGTGCATCTTCCGTATGACTTCCTTGCCAAGACGAGCAACGACATCATCAACAAGGTGCGCGGGGTCAACAGGGTTGTCTACGACATAAGTTCCAAGCCGCCTGCCACCATCGAATGGGAATGACAGGCAGAATCCGACTCTTATTCAAAAAATATGATTCTCAAGGAAAACAACGGCAAAGTCCCTTCCGTCGGCGAGGGGACTTTTGTTGCAGAAAATGCGACGCTTACAGGAGATGTTACAGTCGGCAGGAACTGCAGCATCTGGTATGGTGCCGTCCTGCGCGGAGACGTCGGGGCAATCCGCATCGGCGACAACAGCAATGTGCAGGACGGGGCAGTCCTCCACGGCACCCTCGGGGTCTCGGAGACAGTCCTCGGCGAATATGTCTCAGTCGGACACAATGCAGTCGTTCACGGGGCCAGGATAGGCAATGATGTCCTGGTCGGAATGGGCGCGGTAGTCATGGACAACGCCGTAGTCCCCGACGGGACCGTCATAGCGGCAGGGGCCGTCATCCTTGCCGGCAGCGTGCTGGAGCCGGGTATCTACGCCGGGGTTCCTGCCAAAAAGGTCAAGGACGGGTCAGAGAAAATAACAAAGATGGCCCACGACAATGCCGCAGGCTATCTCGAATACAAGGACTGGCACTGACACCGGATATTTCCGGCAAAGGAGCCGGTCAGGCAAAGGCGCTGATGTTGCCGGCTATCATGTCCGCAAGCCTCTGCCGGGCCTCAACGGAAGCCCAGCCGACATGAGGGGCAAGACTCATCCTCTCAGGATGCTTCATGCGCAGAAGAGGACTGTCTGCCGGAAGGGGCTCGGTTGTAAACACATCCAGTCCCGCTCCGGCTATAATGCCGGCATCCACAGCCCGGGCGAGAGACTTCTCATCCACAATGCCTCCGCGGCCCATATTGATGATGACGGCGGTGGACTTCATCTTTGCAAGCTCCTCCGCTCCTATCAGCCCTGCTGTCCTCTCATTGTACGGTGCGTGTATTGACACGATATCCGACTTTGCCAGAAGTTCATCCAGCGGCAGACTCGGATATTCGCGGCAGTGGGAAGTCCCGGAAGTGGAGAAATAGCAGATCTTCATCCCGAAGGCCTCAGCGACCTTGGCCACGCGGCTGCCGATGGTCCCCATCCCTATGATTCCCATGGTCTTGCCTGCAAGTTCAAGATAAGGCACCGAGGCATCCGTGAAAATTCCTCCTGCGGAATACCGTCCGTCCTTCACATAGGAATCAAAATGCCTGGCCCTGCCGACAAGAGTCAATATGTGCATGAAAGTGTTCTGCACGACTGAGTCAGTGGAATAGCCGGCGACATTCCTCACCGGAATACCCTTCTTCTCCGCATAGGCGAGGTCTATGTTGTTGACGCCGGTCGCGGCCTCGCATATAAGCCTGAGACGCGGCGCCGCATCCATGAGCTCAGGGGTGACTCTGACTTTGTTTATGATGAGGACATCGCAGTCCCCCACCCTTTCCAGCGCCTCCTCCGGAGACGAAGTCCGGTAAAGCACGAGTTCTCCGAACTTTTCTATTGCCGCAAATGAGACATCGCCCATAGTGGCGGCATCCAGGAATACTATCTTCATATCGGCTGTCAATTACTTTTACCGTTGATGCAGAAAAGGCGGACCGCCTTGAAGCGGACCGCCTACCGGAGTGCGCGGGATCAGAGTCGAACTGACACGCCATTTCTGGCACTACCTCCTGAGAGTAGCGCGTCTACCAATTTCGCCACCCGCGCCTCAAAAGTGGCTGCAAAGATACAAAAGATTTTTTAATTCATACTATTTTTTGAAAACATCTTTAAAATATCTTCAATTTTTGTCAATTGCGAATGTCAGATAGTGATGTCAAACACGAATTCCTTTTCCCAGTCATCCACAATGAATGTCACATCAGTCTTGGAATAATTCACCGTCAGCTCCATGTCACCGAGGCTTTCGGCTGACCAGTCATATCCGCTTTCAGCCATTATGTTACCCAGAGCAAACCTTCTGAGCACCATGCCGTCCTCAACTATTTCCAAAGACAGGGAATTGTCTTTCTGGCGCGGGATGCGGGCCGAGCAGACACCGTCCGGAGCCAGTTCCGGGATATATGAAAAATCCCCGTCGAGCGGCCGGCCTATGACATCATACCCGCACACATTGCCTGTTATCCGCAGAGAAAAAGGCAGATCCGGATCTTCTTCACACACCAGATGCAGAATAATGCCGCAATAATTCTTGGCCGGGAAAGGCATGCATTCACAAGACTCCCGATCTGCATCCAGTCTTATGCTGTACATATAGACAGGAGGACACTGGCTTCCGTATGGAATCGCCAGCCCGCGCCCATCCACATAAAGCCCTTCCGTACCGTTGTTGACATTGACATTAACTTCCCCGCGTGGCACTCTGACACAATAATCGTCGGCAAAAGATTCTTGCAGCACATTATCAGAGAAAAGAAAGCCGTCCGCCGATGTCACGCTCAGATACACTGAATCAATGACATCCGTATCCACCCCACTGAAGTCAAACATTATGCAGCACGGGCAATCCCCTCTGTTCTCCTTCACCGAACACCCTGCGGGCATCATGAAGACCATACACAACAATAACACTGCGGGCGATATCTTTCTTTTCATTTCAGCCATATTTTATTTAAATTTCAAACTGACCGGTATAGCCTTCTTCCCAGTCTTCCACCTCAATTGTAAATGATGCGTCTCCAGGCAGCATTTCCTGTTCCGGATCCGAAGACCCGGGCCTTGTAATCCGGAGTTCCGTGACTGTATACAGATGGTTGGATTCTATCACTGGCATTGTCATGGTATAATAGCATATTCTTCCGGAGAGACTGGCCTCGACGACAAGTCTGGTATGGCGTGGGCTCCATTCCTCCGCGTAAGAATCCGCAAGATATGGATTCGGGCAGCAGTAGAAATAATGCGGAGTATCATACGGGATGCCGGAGACCACCGGTTCGGACATTTCGCCTGTTTCAATGAGTTCCTGTTCAAGCAGGTCTTTCCCTTGTGAATTGTGCCAATAGGAAGGAGCCTCATCGCCGATATAATGGACATCCCCGGCGACATTGGTCAGATAGATTCCTTTGATAATGAATTCAGAATTGCGATACTGCTCCAGAGCAAAGTCAGTCACAATCCGCTCAATGGAAACCCTTGCCACGAGTCGTCTGACCGGCACGGTAATACTTGCCGATGCCGACAATGTCACTTTTTTGCTCCCTGACATCACAAGCGAGCCGACAGAATTGTCCTGCAGGTCCGAAACTTCTTCCTTAAGCGCATCAATATTGAATATATTCACTATCCTCGGCGCATTCACGACAGCCACGACTTCCCTGTCCCCGGCAGTACAGTCAATGACAAGACTGTCAGACTCGGCAATGCTCCAGGCGTCAATGCTCCCGTCTTCCCTGAATACAAAGACCTGCACCCTGTTGACGGCATTCTCATTCCCTATATCCGTCACTTTTGTCATGGAGGAGACAGGAACCGTCACACTCAATTCAACTTTTTCCAGAGACTCCTGACACATCGGCCGGGGCTCTTGTGTACATGCCGCCAAAAAGAAGACTGCGGCTGCACCTGTAATAAATGTCTTTTTCATTGTAACTGATAATTTATCGGTAATATATGTTTCTTCATCATTCGATTTTCTCAACAGAGGGGAAAGTTCCGGATCAAGATTCGCCCTGAATCTCATCGAGGGATCCTGAATTACGCTCCTGCTGTAATACTCCATGGCTTCGGCCTTCATGTCAAGCCTTGCCATCACGAGTGCCGCCAGATAATTGGCCTTGGCGGATTTCTGACGTATGCCCGCAAGTATCTCAAGTGCAGTTTCTTCATATCCGGCTGAAAGGCAAGCCAGGGCGCTGTTGTAATCCGAATATTGCCGAAGAAGCGAGACAGCCTTCCTGTAGTCCAGATTCCGTATTGCCTCAACGCCGGACATATATGCCGTATCCAGTTCAGCGGTATGCACAGTATCTTTCGCCATGTCAGGACGGTGAAGCCAGAACTCAAACTTCACACTCCTCAGCCTGGGATAGATTTTCTCCCTCAGATAAATATACCCGGGCAATGACGAAAGCGCCGTTTCCGCCGAGTCTTTGTCGCAAGCGGGAGAGACTGACATAATCTTGTCCCTGATGACAGGAGACAGGGTGCTGTCGTTCCGGACCAGCAGCTTCATCCTGTCCCAATTTTCAGGGACTGATGCCGTCCTCAGCCTCGGATGAAGACTGTCCGGAAATTCTGACCTGACAAAATCAAGGACAGACAAGGCCCTGGCTCCGGCAAGCCGGGAATTGAATCCGTAATCTCCTTCGGGAGAACATGATGCGGTCACAGTCATTGAATCCAGTACATATTCAGCCTTTGAGGATATGTCTTCAATACACTTTCTGATACGGCTCAATTCCGAGACATTGCCTTCAAGGAGAGTATCAATTTCGGCCGAGCCCTGGCTGAAGTCGATGAAAGCACTGGTGTTGTCATAGATTCTGCGGTACCGGACTACCGTCTGATATTTCGGCGTATCATCCACAAGGGAAGACAGGCTGCTGACATAGAAGACAAGAGAGTCGGGATGATGCAGGGCAAGCAGCCTCTTGCCGTCCGCATACACTTCCCCGTCAAGAGATACAGTAATTTTCCTCAGTCCCGGAAAGCTGCGCACATTCTGCACATATCTGTAGCACAGTGCCCCGTCAGCTCCTGCCAGCACCGTATCCAGCCTCAGCCCTTCGGAAACAATGGGATCCTTCACATATTTCCGGAACATAGTTTCCCTTGACTTTTTTCTATTTTCATTCCTTTGCACGAGTGCATGTCTGGTGTAATGCTCAAGAGCCTCGCGCTGACTTACGCCGAACAGGTTTTCAGCCTCCGGATCAGACACAAATGACGAATCTGTCTTCATGGCATATATCCCCGGATAATACCGCATCAGAAATTTCTCAAGCTGGTCGGTCCTCACGAAGACTGAACTGTCAGTGATGATTGATGCAAGAAATGCCTGATACCTCTCATACCCGCGCAGCTGAGCCGCACGATACCGCTCGCCGGTGATATACAACGGCTCCAGCGATGATTTTCGGCCCATGGCATCCATCTTCGGGAGGAATTTCAGTTTCCACCTTGAGTCTATCATGTCCGGAGGAACGGTAATGTCAAATTCAAGAGACACCGCCCCGCCGCGTTCCGCCACATTCCGGAATCTTGCGACAACCCGCGAAGCTGAAATCACATCAGTCGCGACCATGTCTCCGGTAGAAGTTTCACGCACAGCATTCATTATCAGCGGATCGCCTCCGCCATCCCGGTCTTTGTCAGTTGTATCCCGCACTACGCCGCACCCGTCTTCCCATCCGTCATCTGCAGCCAGCCTGTCCTCTTCCCATGGAATAGACATCCCGACATGGACATCCCTGTCCAGAATATCGGAGACCTTGCTTCCCACGCCGCACGACGCCGGCAGAAGAAGCGACGCAACCGCTGCCACCATACAGGCGGAAATACCCGAGGCGAAATTTCCGCTGACATATCGTTTCTTGTCCATAATGCCAGAACTGTTCAGAAAACATACGAAATGGATATCAGCAGATCATTCGGAAGAATGAATCCCTTCCTCCCTGACGACAGGGTCAGGCCGCACGCGGGACAGGCATATTCAACATACCATTTCACCCCGGCCCACAGGCCTATTCCGAATTCAATGTTCAGATTCGGATGCAGCATATAAGTATATCCCGCAGTCAATCCTGCCCCCGCTCTGTCTCCCTCTTCTGTCCTGCGGGATATTATGCCTCCTGTATTGTATTCCTGATACTGAAGTTTGCCCGCAATCCACCACCCGGAATAGACATGCCAGGGCCAGAACCTTGCTCCCGCCGAATACGACTGCTGCCTGTTCTGGAACTGGCGCCCGGAAGCCCTGAATGTCCACGGATTGTATTTCACTCCGGCATTTACCGTCCACCTTCTCGCGAAAGAATATGCAAGCTCGGCATTCAGAGTCCCGAGATTGGCATAGCCTGCAAGATTGGTTGACACTGCAAATCTTCTGGCCTCTGCCCCGGTGGCGGACATAACTGCCATACAGGCAAGTACAAGACAATATTTCAGTATCCTCATGATTATTGCTGTTTTGAGTTGATTAATCGTATCTGTTGAATGCCTGCTCTATCACAGACTCTTTTCCGGGACAGACTTCCCTGAGCCTTTCTTCAAGAATCGCGATGTCAGTGACATCAGCTTCCAGAGCCTGGAAAATATCAGCCCTTGAAATGCCCCTGTCGTCAAGATACCGGAATATCTGCGGGCGGAACCAGAATGATGTTCCGAAAGAAGGAGTCTGCCCTCCATAACGCTCCTTATACATCTTGCTCTCAAGATAATAGGCCCACATTTCGCCGACTTCGCAATATCCCGCAAGAGGTTCGGTGCCATCCCCGTATGTTGTGCCTCCTGACGATATCCATGAAGACAGGACAAAGAGGATGTAATTGTTCCAGAATGTTTTCCCCGCCTTTGAAAAATGACTGGCATGAGCCAGCTCATGGCATGTCGTGCTATACAGGTCCCTGTATTCCGGATTTCCGTCCGTACCTATGGTAATGTCCGGGGCAAAATATGATATGATGCCTGAAAAGACTCCGAGAAAGCCTGACAGCAGATGTCCTTCCACTACGGCTCCATGATGAATCATCACGGCACTGCTCGCTGTCAGGTCAGAGAACAGCCATATCCTCAAGTCAGACGGAGGCGGAGCTATGCCCATGTCATTATCCGCACATCGGGTGATATAATCATAGGCGGCGTTGTTCACGACACTTCTGTTGAACAGTTTCCTGTCCGAGGCTGTCGATACGGTGACGGAAAGTCCCTGCGGTTCGGCCTTGCCCAGGGCAGATGTGGATGCCGGTACTATAACTTTATTGAAACCGATGGCAAAACCTTTTTCATTTTTAAATACGAGGCGGTAATTCACCTTGGCCGAAAAATTTTTTGACATCTGATAATATCCGTCCCTGTCCGTGTAGGCCGTGGCAATCTTGACAAAAGTATTGCAGCGCACCCTTACCCCGGATACACCGAATGGCTTTCCGCCGTTGGCATGGGGGTCTGTTATCGTTATGCGTCCTGACGGCTTGGCCTTCCTGGCCTTTGTTTCAGGCAGGAGCCTGTCCGCATTTCCCGTCATCCGGTATGCTTCCGCTTCAAGGGCATCCCAGTCAATGGTTTCGCCGGACCGTGTCGTGATATCCGAGTCCGCGATGAAGCATTCGTCCAGAATCTCATATCTTACATCCGGAAACTCAAAGTCTTCCGGGACCACGGCATATTGCCATGTGAATGACTCCTCATCTATGGTCGGGTCGTGGTAATAGTCGCCGTCCGTGATGATGGCATAATCAACCGGATGATCAAAGAGTTCAAGGCCAAGATCCTCGAGAATGCCATATTCTGATGAATCCTCCGGCAAAAATCTCACATAGAGATTGTTTGTACTTATATCGGATCCGGAACGCGTCGGATACAATGAAGCATAGGCCCTTCTGACATTTTCCGTCTTGTAGGGATTCTGAAGCTTTTCCCCGAGAACAATCATGTCATGGGCAAGAAAATAGTCATCATGCGGAACCTTTCCCGCATCGGGACCGGCAGTCCCGTCTTTGCTGCATGACAGAACAGTCATGAGCAGCATCGGCAATACAAGATATCTTTTCATGGCATCTGTTATTAAATTCAGATGCAAAAATATCCCGTACTATCCGTGTTCATGAAAAAGAAACGATTAAAACAAAAATCGCCCTTCCAGCATATCCGGAGGGCGATTTTTAAGGCCGCAGCCTTGTCAAAAAACAGAAATGCGGCCACAATGGACTTATTATGAACCCATTGCGTATTATCAAAAATATGACACCGTCATATTTCTGACTTCCGAAAGAATATTGTTCGCAAGACGGCTTACCCCGAGACGGAAAAAATCTTTGGTCAGCCAGCCCTTTCCGAGTACGGCGGAAACTATTGAATAATAGGATACGGCATCCATTGCCGATGATATGCCGCCTGCCGGCTTGAAGCCCACTTTTCTTCCTGTTGCAGCATAATATCTGGAAATGCATTCACACATCACATATGCTGCGGCCGGAGTGGCATTTACACTCACCTTGCCTGTGGATGTCTTTATGAAATCCGCGCCGGCTTCCATGGCAAGAAATGAAGCCTCCGCAATTCTTTCAAGATTCAGAATCAGGCCGGTCTCAAGTATCACCTTCAGAATCACTTTCCGGCCCTGAGATGCAGCGGTGTCATCGATGCAGCGCCTTATCTGTCTGATTTCTTCAGCGGCAGAATCCTCGTCTGAGGCAAGGAAAGAATTGAGAGCCAAGACAATATCCACTTCATCCGCCCCGTATTTCACTGCCAGTTCGCATTCCTTGAGCTTAACTTCAAGAAAACTCTGCGACGAAGGGAAACATCCTGCGACCACAGTGACATGGACATCATCCGATGCCCTTGTCTCACGGACCGTAGAAGCAAAATTGGGATATACACAGACAGATGCCGGCAATGGCCAGTCCGGATAGTCCGTTCTGAAATCATTCACCTTTTCCACAAGTCTTGCCACAGATTCTTTCGTGTCATCTGTCTTCAATGAAGTAAGGTCCATCATTGAAAAGCACTCTTTGAGCACGGTATCAGAGGCTACAGTCTCAAGATTGGACGCAATGATTTCAAGCGCACGGTCTATCTTCACCTTATCAGGGACATATCCGTATTTGTTCAGCAATTCATTCATATATCTTTATTCTTAGAATCCATTATTATTGTCACCGGCCCGTCATTCAGAAGGCGTACTTTCATGTCCGCCCCGAAAATACCAGTCCGGACAGGACGGCCAAGGCTTTCAGACAGCATTCTGCAGAACTTCTCATAAAGAGGCTCGGCCGTCTCAGGTTTTGCAGCCCTTATATAGGAAGGGCGGTTGCCCCTTGCAGTCATGGCATATAAAGTGAACTGGCTTATTGCCATCACTTCCCCGCCGACATCAGCCACCGAAAGGTTCATTACCCCTGACTCATCGTCAAAAATCCTCAGGGATACAATCTTACGGACAATCCACGACAAGTCCGGCTCATCATCTTCATCAACAAAAGCAGCAAGAACCAGCAGCCCCGGACCGACCGATGCCCTGTAGCCCTGCTCCTGCACCCCTACGGATGCCTCCGACACTCTTTGAACCACAACTCTCATTATCCCCTGATCTGTATATGGAATCCCTCATCCGCCAAAGGACGGGTCAAGGCCTCCATCTGTTCTGCCGAGAACTTCCTGAGACCCTTCATCGGAGTCTCCCTGTCAATCGTATAAACCATAATTTCCCTTGGATGCAGTCTCCTGACAATGTCCATCCAACGGCCAAGATTGCCGGGAGAGGAAGTAATGAAGTCAGGTCCTCCGAGAAACATTGTCTGGAGAATGAAATTCCCTCCGAACTGCTCCAGCAGGGATACGGTCTCCTCAAGCGAATAACCGGAGGAAGGCCTGTTGACCAGCCGTACCCCGTCATCATCCCCTGCATCAATCTTCATTATCGGATTGTCAACCCGCTTCAAGGCTTCAAGCACACCCTTACGGCCAAGGGTGGTGGCATTGGACAGGACTGAAACCTTGGCGTGGGGGAAAAATCTGTCCCTGAGTTCCAGGGTAACATCGGTTATCGCCGGAAAGTCAGGATTCAGAGTAGGCTCCCCGTTGCCGGAAAATGTTATGGAATCTATGCGCAGATGTTCTTGCTGACACTGTTTCAGCTTCACTTCCAATGCTTTCCGGACATCATGCACTGTCGGAAATATCTTCTTTCCCGATGCCCCGTCGCGGTTCCATCCGCATTCGCAATATATGCAGTCAAAATTGCACAGTTTACCCTCGGCCGGCAGAATATTCACACCGAGCGAAGCCCCGAGGCGCCTGCTGTGTATGGGTCCGAAAGCTATCTGGTCAAAATGAAGCATATTCCCAAAAATAGAATCCCTGTCACAAATATAGACTTCCTGTCACAAATATCGGCTCCATGCCAAAATCATATCAGCCGCACGGAAGTGCTGCCGGATGTAAGCTTTCCGTCTCCGTCAAGGTTGTCCACCAGTACGATACCCGGCTTTTTCCCTGCCTCTATCGTCCCGAGGACATCGTCTTTGGAGAGAAATTCCGCCCCGTTGCGGCACGCCCATCCGAGCATCTCGCCCAAAGGTATGTCAGGGAAAGATGTCTGCAGGCAATGGAGCTCCGCCACCATGTCAAGGGTATCATTGCTGGACAAAGAATCTGTTCCCACCGTCAGCTTAAGACCATGCCTGCGCATAAGTCGCACCGGAGGCTCTGCATCATGAATGAATTTGTTGGACAACGGGCATACTGCCCACCATACCTTATTGAATACAGCCTTGGCAACTTCCGCCGCCTCATCAGAGAGACAGACATTGTGAACAAGAAGCAGATGCCCGTCAAATGGAGAAGCATGGACTTTCTGCAGTCTGTCAATGAAATACATAAGCGACGGCTGTCCCGTGACCGGGGGTGTGCTCATGCCGTAGCGCCGGCGGTTTTCATACATTGCTCCCGAGCCATACATAATCATGTCCTCCTCTTCCCTGCTCTCCTGCGAATGATACGAAAGATACCCCGCTTTCAAGGCCTCTGCCGAGGCTGCCGTAAGAAGTTCCGGACTCATGGTATAGCATGCATGCGGAGTCGGAGCGGCGTCAAGGCCGAAACTGTCGGCCTCCGCCTTAAGTTTCAGCACAGAATCAATGACCTGCCCGCAATCTTCCGGTTCAGTGCCGAACACTTCCAGAAAAGTCCTCGTATACATCGGCGAGGCAGCCTTGACTGCAAAACTGTCATCACAATTGCTGATATCCGCCATAGCCGAGACTCCCTGCCGCCAAAGCCTGTCCATCCAATACGACAGACATTTTATCTTGTCCTCGCGGGACGAACTGTCCCTGAGTTCATTTATCTGGTCAATGAATCCGGCCATTCCGGTCCCTTTGCGGAATTTGCCCTGAAGGTGCGAGAGTTCGACATGACAATGGGCATTCACAAATCCGGGAACAATGGCTCCACCGTCATAAAACACCTCCTCTTCCGAAGGATTCCCGCAGACCCCGGTCCTTATGACCGTGCCGTCATCATCATATTCCACAAATCCATTGACAATCGGCTCTGCCGAATCCTTCAGTGTATAAAGATACGAAGCTGCTGCCCTTTTCATTCTATTGTGAGTGTTTTATGTTCCAAAAGCTGCTTGGCTGGAGCCACTGTCTCAAGGCCGGCCTTCTCCTGAACAGGAGAGAACGGGGAGGCAGGCTCCAGGACAGCGGCGCCGCTGTCCAGACCCAGACTGTCAGACACAAGATACACGGCAGGTCCTGCGAGAACCGTATCAGACGGCACAGCCTGACGGACTTTCAGCACACAGCCGGAAGTGTCCGTGTAGAACTCCACGCTGTCGGTTATATCATATTGATAGTCATGCGGCTCTCCGAAATCATATTCAACAGAATAAAGCAGACGCCTCTCCGCATTGGTGTTGATGTCATTGAGAATCTCTTTCTCCCGTCTCAACTCACTGAGCCTTGCTTCCAGAATAAGCGATGTATTCTTCAGGATTCTTGCATACCTGTCCGGATCCTGCAGATAATAGTCCACACTTGAGCGGTAGTCATCGGAAGTATAGCCGTATTTTTCAAATATCGGCTCATAGACAAATGATGTATCAGCTGTTCTCCTTGCCTGCGGATGCGCTGTTATCCACTGGTCCATGAGCAGCATCTCGGCATATATCTCCGCCATCTCGTCCTTGGGTATGACTTTCACATCACCCCCGCAGGAGACGAAGGACACCGCTGCCAAGGCAAGCGGCAGCAGATATGCCGATATTTTCCTGATTACCGCAGACATAATCATATCAGTCCCTGAGCTGCGCCCCGTATTCGTTTGCAAATGTGGACATGAGCTTCGACATGAATTTCTCCACATCGGCATCTGTCAGAGTCTTGTCGGCATCCTGAAGGACAAAGCTCATGGCATACTGCTTCTTGTCCTGAGGAATCTTGTTCCCCCGGTATACATCAAAGAGAGAAACATTCTTCAGCAGTTTCTTGCCGACCCGGAATGCACTTCCACGGAGATCCGCGTATGAAACATTCTCATCAAGCAGGAGCGCCAGGTCCCTCTTGACTTCAGGGTATTTCGGAAGTTCCCGGTATTTGATCTTGTCCCTCTTCACGAGTTCAAAAAATACCGGCCAGTTTATTTCTGCGGCAAAGACAGGCTGGCGAATGGAGAATTGCCTGAGCAGGGACGGAGCCACAGTTCCCATCACTGCAAGCTGTTCGCCGCTGCCAGGGAGCCTGTACAGAAGTCCTTCAGAAAAAATATCCGCCGGAGCCGCCTCATATTGCAATGAATATATGTCTGCTCCGAATCTTCGGAGAAGCAGTTCAAAATAGCCCTTCAGCTGGAAATAGCTGCCCTTGTGAGGTTCAGAGCACCAGGACTTTTCCCCCGGTCCCGTCAGGAACATTGCGTAGGCCTGAGTCTCGTCGTATGAGGCAAGGGTACTTCCGTCCGTCCCTGGCTTCATCCCATACACTGACCCGTATTCAAAGGTACGCATCGTGGAAATCTGCCTGTTGATATTATACGCCACAACCTCCAGACCATTGAGAATCAGAGTCTGTCTCATGACATTGAGATCTGAGCTGAGCGGATTGAGAATCTTGACGCATCTGTCCTCCGGGAAAGTCTTCAGATGAGAATAATACGCAGACTTGGTCAGTGAATTGTTCATCGTCTCGACAAAACCGTTGGCGGCAAGGAAATCAGAAACGGCGTTCCTCACTTTCTCCGGCTCCGGCTGCTCCACAGCATTCACAGAGCCTCTCACGGACAACGGAAGCTCTATGTTGTTGTATCCATATATCCTCAGAATCTCCTCGACGACATCACATTCCCGGTAAACATCTGACATATATGACGGTACTGCCACCTTTGCCCCGGCAGGAGAGCCATCTTCGCCAGTTCTCTTCTCAAGGAATCCGTATGAAAGCCATCCGAGGATATTTTCAATGACATCATGACCGATTTTCTTTCCGACAAATCTCTCGATTCTGTCATAGTCAAGGTCAACTGTCTTTCTGACGAATTTCTCCGGACAGAATTCCTGAACTTTCCCGACAACATGCCCGCCGGCCAATTCAAGAATCAGCAGTACCGCCCGCTTTCTTGCATACTCCACGGCAAGCGGGTCCGCCCCTCTCTCATATCTGAACGACGCATCAGTCTTCAGTCCGTGTCTCTTTGAAGATTTCCTGATGGAAACCGGATTGAACCATGCGCTTTCCACAAATACATCTGTCGTAGCATCTGTAACACCTGACTCCTCACCGCCGAATACACCGGCAAGACACAGCGGTTTCTGTGCATCCGCTATCATCAGGTCCTCTGACGACAGAGTCCTTTCGACCCCGTCGAGAGTCACGAACTTCTCACCCTCGGCTGCCCTGCGGACAATCACCTTGTTTCCGGAAATCTTCGATGCATCAAAAGCGTGAAGCGGCTGGCCGATTTCCATCAGAATGAAATTCGTGATATCCACTATATTGTTTATAGGCCTGAGCCCCACAGACAGAAGCTTTTTCTGAAGCCATTCAGGAGAGGGAGCGACGCGGACACCTTTAATCGTAGTTCCGGAATACCATGGGGCACCATCTGTTGCCGTCACCTCTACCGGAATTGCCCCGTTGATTTCATCAGCAGATGTACATACGCCTTCCGGACCTTCCTCAAACGCAGATACATCAGGAATCTCAAGGCTGCATGGAATATTGTTCAGCCGGAGCCATGCATACAGGTCCCTTGCCACTCCAATATGCGAAGCCGCATCCACCCGGTTGGCAGTCAGACCGATTTCTATCACCCAGTCCGTCTCGAGCCGGAGATAATCCCTGGCCGGTGTCCCCGGCACAGCATCCTGGGACAGTACCATTATTCCGTCATGGGAAGCACCTATGCCAAGCTCATCCTCGGCACATATCATCCCGAATGATTCTATGCCGCGTATCTTTGATTTCTTTATCTTGAAGTCCCCCGGAAGGACAGTTCCGATAGTCGCCAGCAGCACCTTCTGACCGGCAGCCACATTAGGAGCTCCGCACACTACCTGAAGAAGTTCTGTCTCCCCGGTATTAAGCCTTGTCACATGCAGATGGTCAGAGTCCGGATGCTCCGCACATTCAACAACCTCGGCCACAATCACTCCGGCAAGACCTCCGGGCACAGCCTCCACCAGCTCGAGAGAATCCACCTCCAGGCCGATGGAAGTCAGCGCATCAGCCACCTGTTCGGCAGTAAGGTCACATTTTATATAATCCTTAAGCCAATTGTAAGAAATCTTCATATCCTGAACTTTTTATTTCTTCAAATCTTCCTTGGAAAACAAAGAATCGACAAATTCTTTCCTGTCAAATGCCTTGAGATCATCGACACCCTCTCCGATACCGATGAACTTGACAGGTATCCTGAACTGGTCTGCAATGCCGAGCACGACCCCGCCCTTTGCGGTACCGTCAAGCTTGGTGACAGCAAGGGCAGTCACATCAGTTGCCTTGGAAAACTCACGGGCCTGCTGGAAAGCGTTCTGCCCGGTCGATGCATCCAGTACAAGAAGCACCTCATGCGGAGCATCAGGAACAACCTTGCGCATGACATTGCGGATTTTGGTCAGCTCATTCATCAGGTCTATCCTGTTATGCAGCCTCCCCGCCGTATCCACGAGCACCACATCAGCATCCTTGGCCACAGCGGACTTGACCGTATCATATGCCACCGATGCAGGATCCGATCCCATTTCCTGCTTTACTATGTCAGCCCCGGAACGCTGGGACCAGATGACAAGCTGGTCAACCGCAGCGGCGCGGAATGTATCTGCCGCCCCGAGCACAACTTTCTTGCCCCGGGACCTCAGCTTTGCGGCAAGCTTGCCTATTGTGGTCGTCTTGCCGACGCCATTGACCCCCACCACAAGGACAACATACGGTTTCTTTGAAAAATCAAAGGGGAGGGCCTCCTGTCCGGAAGCGGATTCTCCGGCTGCGCCAAGGACAGATTCCTCAGAAGAAGACGCTCCGGCCGCATCAAACAGACGCTCAATCTCATCCCTGAGGATATCGACAAGCTCGTCAAACGACATGAACTTGTCACGATGTACACGCTCCTCAAGATTGTCAATAATCTTCAGAGCCGTGTCCACTCCCATGTCAGTGGACACCAGAGCCTCCTCAATGGCATCCAAAGTATCATCATCAACCTTGGATTTACCAACAACTGCCCGAGAAAGCCGCTCAAAAAAACTCCTCTTTGTCTTCTGTACACCTTTGTCAAAAATTCCCATGAGTGCCGATGCGTTAAAAACATACAAAGTTACATAAAAATATGCAAAAAAAGAAGACGATCCATACGGACCGTCTTCCTGATATCTTCAGCTGCTGACTTAGTTCTTGGCGAAAAATTCTTTCACCTTGTCAGCCTCCACGAGTTCCTCCTTAAAGACATATGCGCCAGTCTTAGCTGACTTGTCCATACGGATGCACTTCACCATGCTCTTTGCGCCTGACTTGGCACTGAAGGTTGCGACTGCTTTCTTTGCCATATCTCAATTCTCCCTTATTTAATCTCACGATGGAGTGTGACTTTCTTCAGGTACGGATTGTATTTCATACGCTCCAGACGCTGAGTTGTATTCTTTTTATTCTTGGTAGTGATGTACCTTGAAATCCCGGGAACACCGCTTTCCCTCTGTTCTGTGCATTCCAGAATTACCTGAACCCTGTTGCCTTTTGCTTTCTTTGCCATAATCCTCCGAATTAAACAAGACCTACATAACCTTTCTTCTGAGCATCCTTGACAACCGCATCAAGGCCGTTCTTCTCGATGTTCCTGATGCCTTTGCAAGACACCTTAAGGGTAATGAACCTCTGCTCTGCCTCCGACCAGAACTTCTTGGTCTTGAGGTTCAGGGCAAAAACGCGCTTTGTGCGCCTCTTGGAATGGGAAACATTGTTTCCTACCATTCTCTTTCTACCTGTTACTTGACAAACCTTTGCCATTATTTGTACTTTTTAAATATTTCAAATGTAAATCCGTCTGTTCCAAAGACATTTTCAGACTCACGCCTGATACGGAGGGCTGCAAATATCGTATAAATTTTTCTAATTAACAAGAAAATTTCCGTTTATCAGGAAAACTATACGAATTTGAGAATCCTTCTCCATCTGATATTCTTCGGAAAACCTTTGTTTCTGTCAGATGAGAACCATATCACGGACGGCTTCCCGACCACATGATCTTCAGGTACAAAACCCCAATATCTGGAATCCAGCGAGTTATGCCTGTTATCTCCCATCATGAAGTAATAATCCTGTCTGAAAGTATAGCTGTTGGCCTCTTCCCCGTTTATGAAAATGCGCCCGTCAACAGTCACCTTCAGGTCGTTTCCCTCATAAACCTCGACAATCCTTCTGTAAAGAGGCAGATTGTCAGTCGTAAGCTCCACCGTCACACCTTTCTGAGGAATCCATATCGGTCCGTAGTTGTCTCTCGTCCATCTGAACTGTTCCGCAAACGGGAAAAGCATCAGATAGGAATCCGGAAAATCCGGAGGCCAGACATCGATATTCTCTTCAACAGACACGACATTCGAGTACTGCTTGATGCCGTCCAGCATTGAAGCTGTCAGCGGCAGATCATAATACCCTGGCAGACGGGAGTCGAATCTGATTTCTGAAGCATTGATTCCGAGTTTTTCCAGATTCTTCGGATTAATCTGATTTCCGTCCGTCACCACCATGTATGTGGACTGGACTCCCGGATATATTTCCTGTGCTTCCGAATTGATGTAGACTCTGCCGTCTCTGACCTCGAGAGTGTCGCCGGCAACGGCAACACATCTTTTCACATAGTGGTCTTTCTTGTCCATCGGACGGACCTTTACCGGACCGAGCTGTGAAATGGTGTAGTCTCTTCCGTTCAGCCGGACCATTGCATAATAGTCTTCGGCAGGAGCCTTGGTCAATATGGTATCTCCATGCGGAAATCCGAAAACGACATAATCACCCCGTTTGACATGTCCGAATCCTTTGAGTCTCCTGTAGTCAGTGTGAATGAGGCTGGAGTAGGATTCCTTGCCGTTAGGCAGGACATTATGAGTAAAAGGTATCGTAAGCGGTGTCTGAGGGACACGAGGCCCGTATGCGAGCTTGCTGACGAAAAGGTGATCCCCCGTAAGGAGGGAACTTTCCATAGAGGATGAAGGAATCTTGAAAGCCTGGAAAAAGAAGATGTTGATGAATGTCACGACGACCACAGCAAAGATTATGGCGTCAAGCCAATCAAGAAATACATTTCTCTTCTCATCATCCTTGTAGTCCTTTTTCCAGAACATCCATTTTACCTTGCGGGTAATATGGTGGTCAAATATGACTGCAAGGCCGAGAAGCCACCACCAGTTTCCGAGCCATATGACCCACAGGAGATAGAGCACGGCCCAAAACGAGAACCTTGCCCACCTGCTGTGAAACAATTCCTTCAGGCTCATCAACCTTAACTATTTTACAGAATTTATGATTGCTTCGAATGCCTGCGGATTGTTCATGGCAAGGTCTGCAAGAACCTTACGGTTGAGCCCGATGTTCTGCTTTGACAATCTGCCCATAAACTGAGAATATGTCATGCCGTACTGGCGTGCGGCAGCATTGATTCTCTGAATCCAGAGAGCGCGGAAAGAGCGCTTCTTGGCTTTACGGTCACGGTATGCATAAGTAAGACCTTTCTCGTAGGTGTTCTTTGCTACCGTCCAAACATTTCTTCTTGCAAGAAAATAACCGCGGGTTTTCTTAAGGATTTTCTTGCGGCGTGCCCTTGAGGCAACAGCATTTACCGATCTTGGCATAAATTCAATTTTTTATGGATACAGTGCCCGGCATTATTCGGAACTTCAGACTGTATTCCAAGTTAAACATTTGTTAATAAATTAGATGGCCAACAAAGCTTTGACTCTCTTCTGGTCAACTGAATCAATCAGTCCGAAATGAGTCAAATTTCTTTTCTGCTTTTTGGTCTTTTTGGTGAGAATGTGGCTCTTGTAAGCGTGTTTTCTCTTGATTTTTCCCGTTCCGGTAAGCGTGAAACGCTTTTTCGAACCGGAGTTGGTCTTCATCTTTGGCATAATTGAATTATTTGACTGTTAGTAATTTATAATAAAATGTCATTTCTTCTTCACTGGAGCAATCATCATTATCATGCGCTTGCCCTCAAGCTTAGGCATCTGCTCCGCCCTTCCATACTCCTCAAGTTCTACCGCAAAACGCAGCAGGAGCTTCTCTCCCTGGTCGGAATAAAGGATGGAGCGACCTTTGAAAAACACCGAAGCCTTCACCTTGGACCCTTCCTGAAGGAACTCCATGGCATGCTTCAGCTTGAACTGGAAATCATGCTCATCCGTATTCGGGCCGAAGCGGATTTCCTTGATGACTATCTTGGCCGAATTGGACTTCATCTCCTTCGCTTTCTTCTTCTGCTGATAGAGATATTTCTGATAGTCAATAATCTTGCACACCGGAGGGTCTGCCTTTGCACTTATCTCTACCAGATCAAGTCCGAGTTCGTCAGCCATCTTCATGGCCTGCGCAATAGGATAGATTCCCTGCTCCTCAATATTGTCGCCTACGAGACGAACTCTTGGAGCCGTAATCTCTTCGTTGATTCTCAATCCGTTCTCGTCCTTGGCCGATCTCCTCTGGCCATTTCTGTCAGGACGGCCTGCTCCCGGCCCTGATGGCTTTGGACCATTGAAACGGGGTGCAGATGGTCTGAATGGTGCTGCGATAAATGTGTCCTCCTAAAATTTTAATTAATACTATGTGCTGAAAAAGGCTATGAAAGCTGAGCCTTTACCTCTGAAGCAATCAGTGCGGCAAAGTCTTCAACAGACATTGAACCTTCATCTTTTCCTCCCTGTCTTCTGACAGAAACCGTCCCATCTGACATTTCCTTCTCCCCGACAATCACAATGAACGGAATCCTCTTGAGCTCACTCTCCCGGATTCTCTTGCCGATTGTCTCGTTTCTGTCGTCCATTGAGGCGCGAATATCGGAATTATTCAGCAAATCACAAACTTTTTTTGCATAATCTGTAAATTTTTCACTTACAGGGAGAATGATTGCCTGATCAGGGGTCAGCCAGAGCGGAAGCTTTCCTCCCGTATGCTCAAGGAGCACTGCCACGAATCTCTCGAGGGAACCGAACGGCGCCCTGTGAATCATGACCGGACGATGCTTCTGTCCGTCGCTGCCGGTATATTCAAGTTCGAACCTTTCAGGAAGGTTGTAGTCCACCTGAATGGTACCGAGCTGCCACTTTCTTCCTATGGCATCCTTCACCATGAAGTCAAGCTTAGGCCCATAGAATGCAGCCTCACCATACTCCACAACTGTATTCAGTCCCTTTTCAGCAGCGGCATCTATGATGGCCTGCTCTGCCTTGGCCCAATTCTCGTCGGACCCGATGTATTTCTCCTTGTTGTCCGGGTCGCGAAGGGAAATCTGGGCAACATATTCATTGAAATTCAATGTCTTGAATACATAAAGGATAATGTCAATGACCTTGCAGAACTCCTCCTTCAGCTGATCCGGGCGACAGAAAAGATGGGCGTCATCCTGAGTGAATCCGCGCACCCTTGTCAATCCGTGGAGTTCCCCGCTCTGCTCGTAGCGGTACACGGTGCCGAACTCGGCGAATCTCAGCGGGAGATCCTTATATGAACGAGGCTTCGTCCTGTAGATTTCACAGTGATGAGGACAGTTCATCGGCTTGAGGAGGAATTCTTCTCCCTCCTGTGGTGTATGAATAGGCTGGAATGAGTCCTTGCCGTACTTTGCATAATGTCCCGAAGTCACATAAAGCTCCTTGTTGCCGATATGAGGAGTGATCACCGGAAGATATCCGTATGACTTCTGGACCTTCCGGAGGAAATTCTCAAGGCGCTCACGGAGTTCTGCACCCTTAGGCAGCCACAGAGGAAGACCCTGGCCTACCCTCGGAGAAAATGCGAAAAGCTCCATCTCCTTGCCGAGCTTCCTGTGGTCGCGCTTCTTGGCTTCTTCAAGCATTGCTACATACTCGTCCAGCATGGACTTCTTAGGGAATGTGATACCATATATACGGGTGAGCATCTGACGCTTCTCGTCTCCCCTCCAATATGCTCCCGCAATAGAGGTCAGCTTGACAGCCTTGATAACCGAGGTATCACGGAGATGCGGGCCGCGGCAAAGGTCGGTGAAATGGCCGTTGGTATAGAAAGTGATGGTCCCGTCCTGAAGTTCTCCGATGAGCTCACACTTGTACTCATCGCCCTTCTCAGTGAAAGACTTGAGGGCTTCAGCTTTTGAAACCTCCTTTCGCTCAAAGACTTCCTTTGTACGGGCAAGCTCAATCATCTTATCCTCGATGGCCTTGAGGTCCGACTCGGCAATCTGCCTCCCCCCAAGATCCACATCATAATAGAATCCGTTCTCTATGGCCGGCCCGATACCGAATTTCACTCCCGGATAAAGACTTTCAAGCGCCTCTGCCATAAGATGTGAGGACGAATGCCAGAAAACATGCTTTGCCTCATCATCCTCCCACTTCAGAAGCCTTACGGAAGAGTTCTCCTCAATAGGACGGGCAAGGTCGTATGTCGTTCCCTTTCCTGTTGTATCAGATGCCTCCGTAACATGCACGGCAAGAACTTCCGCCGCAAGCTTTGGGCTGATACTCTGCGCAATCTCGTAGCCGGTGACACCCTTTTCAAAGGTCTTCACGCTACCGTCAGGAAATGTAATCTCGATCATAACTCTATATATCTTTATTTTGTATTCTGCTCTTTTACAAGACTGCAAAGGTATAAATTTTTTTCTATCTTTGCTCTCCATTATATATATAATATGGAAAGCAAACTGAGCAGAAGAAATCTATGGAATAATGCAGGACAGAGCGGGGCAATACTGGGTCTCGCCACCACAGCCATAATGTTCGCAAACCAACTTTGCAACGAAGCCTTTTCCACTCCGGAACTGCGGACAACGGGCTTAATAGTCAGCATCCTTATATGGGTCATAAAATTCGGAGGCTGCATCTGGCTGATGCGATTTTTCATGATCCGCCTGTGCCGGAAGTATCCGGAGGCAACCAATTCCGACACAATGAGATTCGGCGCAGCCACCGCGTTTCTTTCGGCCCTCATTTTTGCGACATTCAATCTGGCCAACATCCTGTTCATCTCCCCGGACCTAATGCAAGAAGAATTTGACATCATCATGCAGTCCTATTCACAATTCCTTGACTACAATACTCTTTCCAAGAAAGAAGAGATGATGGACATATATCCGCAGACATCATTCATCAGTACACTCGGATACTGTTATCTCTACGGGACTGCCCTGTCAGCCATATTGTCCCGCTACATTCCGAAGACAGACCCGTTCGCAGATTTCAACTCAGAAGCGTAGCGAACAGACAAGCAGAAGAATCATCCACAAATACAGCAGCAAATGATCCAGAATATAAATCCGTTACATGACGACCGTACATTGACAGGAAAAACACAGAAGGACATTTCTGTCGTCATATCTCTGCTGAACGAAAAAGAGTCCTTGCCGGAGCTCGTCAGCTGGATAAGAACAGTAATGAAAGACAACGGCTTCAGCTACGAAATAATAATGGTTGACGACGGCAGCACCGACGGTTCATGGGAGCTCATCAAAGGTCTTGCCTCAGAGAGAATCGGCAAAGCAAATACGGGCAATGAAACTGCAACAGCCACGGACAATGCACAGGAAACAGCCACGGGAAACGGACAGGAAACAGGAGCAAATGACATCCGGGGCATCTCATTCAGACGCAATTATGGCAAATCCGCTGCATTATACTGGGGTTTCAAGGCAGCGGAAGGCCGTGTGGTCATCACCATGGACGCAGACCTGCAGGATTCACCTGACGAAATACCTTCCCTTTATAAAATGATTACTGAAGACGGATACGACCTGGTATCCGGGTGGAAACAGCACAGGAAAGACAACAAGCTCACAAAGAACATTCCTTCAAAGATATACAATGCCGCCGCGAGATGGATTACAGGCATCCGCCTGCACGACATGAACTGCGGACTGAAGGCCTACCGTAACGAAGTCGTGAAAAACATCGAAGTCTACGGAGAAATGCACCGGTTCATCCCATATCTTGCCAAGAACGCAGGATTTACCCGGATAGGAGAAAAGCCGGTCCACCATCAGAAGCGCAAATACGGCAAAAGCAAATTCGGCATGAGCCGCTTCGTCAACGGCTTCCTTGACCTGCTGTCAATCTGGTTCCTGTGCACTTTCGGCAAGAACCCCATGCATTTCTTCGGATTGACCGGCATCCTCATGTTCCTTGCCGGAGGCATCATCGCAGTCTGGCTCATAATAAGCAAGGTAGTCCATCAGCTGAACGGGCTTGACTTCCGCCCGGTCACAGACCAGCCGCTCTTCTATCTGGCCCTTGTCGCTGTCCTGATGGGTGTAATGCTCTTCCTCTCCGGCTTCATCTGCGAACTCATTTCCCGCAACAGCCCAAGCCGCAACAACTACAATATCAAGGCACGCTTCTGACTTGAAGCGGAGGCGGGGTATTTTCTGGTGCGGAGGCGAGGCATTTAATAAGCACAGGCAGTGCATTTCATGAGGCGGAGGCGGGGCATCCTGTGTGGCCGCGCCCGGTGGATGTGTATTAAATGCCTTCCATCGGCCGCGATTTTCCCAGGAAAGTGCGGCCGTCGGCATTTTCAAACTGCCGACGGCCGCGAAAAGGCCGCAATATCGCGCCCGGTGGACAGGGGTTTTGCATTCCATCGGGCGCGGTAACTTATCATCGGGCGCGGTTCATTTTGATGGCACCGTCTCAGTGGAGATGGAAATGTACCGCCTCCGAAGAATGTGAAATGACTCTTTCCGGAAAATACAAATGTACCTCCGCCGAGAAAAGAATACCATTGCCTCCGCCGAAAAGAACGGGATGCCCAGATCCCCGCGGAAGAGGATGCCCCGCCTCCTCCCCCCATAACGCAAGAGTCCCGGGGACGACTTCCGTCATCTCCGGGACTCACGGCCATTACTGGCTCAATAAAAAGCGGCAGCGACCTACTCTCCCACCTGGTGGGGCAGTACCATCGGCGCGCGCGGGCTTAACTTCTCTGTTCGGTATGGGTAGAGGTGGGTCCCCGCGGCTATAGCCGCCGCAGTATATCACAATGAGAGAGATGAACG
>CASEBV010000015.1 GCA_949286415.1 uncultured Bacteroidales bacterium | reverse complement strand
GTTTCGCCAATTTTCGCGGCAGGTAGTACATCCATCGCATCACCTGACAACAAAATCTCACTAAACCATGGCAGGTAGGCAGGAAATGATACCCCAGATTGCCCTCCTGACCCACTTTATCTGCTAACCCGTGGCTGGTAGGCAAGATACGATAATTCTGGCTGCCCACCTGACACGATTTCGGCAATTTTCGTGGCAGGTAGTACATCCATTGCATCACCTGACAACAAAATCTCACTAAACCATGGCAGGTAGGCAGGAAATGATACCCCAGATTACTCACCTGACCCACTTTATCTGCTAACCCGTGGCTGGTAGGCAATATGATGCAAAAGCCGACATGATTTAAAATATTCCGGAAAGCATTTCTGCAATACTTGTTGCAAGTTTCTTACAATCCATTCCCCTGATATATCTTTCAGGATGCAGACCGGAAAGAACCGTCATGATATCTTCTGCAGTAAACGGGGAGCGGACTTCTGCGGGGAGAACGGTTCCAATATCTTCGGGGTTTAGCGTAGATATTTTATGAGTTAACGGCACTTTATGCAGAGATAGAATCTCATGCACAGATGGGACCTTATGCGCGGAAGTCCCCTCAGACAGAGATGATCCCTCAGGTAGAGATGGCTCCCCATGCGGAAACGGAGGAAGAGAGGCAAGACGCCGTGAAAGGTCTTCCTGCAGTCCGTCCTCAATATGCAGATAGTCTCCGGATAGGGAACATCCGGCTATGCGGCCGCGCCTTATGTCAAGGGATATGGTCACCGTTCCGGAGAGAGGCAAGCGGATGTCCGATGAAACTGAAAATGCCGGTTCATGGCCATACAGGAACACGGGGTCCAGATATGTCTTCTCAATCTCTTCTATTTTCCTGATTTCATTTTCCCCGAGAGTACGCTCACTGTCGCAGAAACAGTCTACAACGAACCGGGAGAAAGCTGCCATGTCATCAGCATATTGTTCTCCAGTGCCGGAAGCACTCTGCGATCCACTGTGTGAAGTATACTGCAATCCACTGCATGAAGCGTACGACATTCTACTGCTGGAAGCACGCTGTGTCTCCTGTGAGAAAGCAGGTCGAGTCTCTTGACCGGAGACATGCTGCGACTCTTGACCAGAGACATGCCGCGAAGCTTGACCGGAAGCTGCCAGGAACTGGCGGAGGCAACCGACCCGCTGACGGACTGAGCTGACGCCTTTGCTCCGGAGTTTTGTACCTGATGGGGTCAGGACATTCTCCAACTGTTCAGGATTACAGTCGAACAGAAGGGTGCCGTGCATGACATTGCGGCCGTGAATACTGAAGAATGCATTGCCGGAAACTTTTTTCCCGGAGACAAGAATGTCATTGCGGCCGGAGACCTCTGCCTCAAGTCCGGCACGCCGAAGGCAAAGTGCAAGCCGCCGGATATAATTCTCAAACAGGAACGGCACATCCTTGCCGGACATGACACAGGACACCATGAGATTGCCCCGGTCAGAATACACGCAGCCGCCCCCGCTCTTTCTGCGGAAGACACGGATACCATGGGCACGGCAATAAGGGAGATTGACCTCCGCCGCCATCACCTGATTCCTTCCGATGATAACCGTCGGAGGCACCTGCCACACGAAGAAGGCTTCATCTTCGGTATATCTTGCAAGATATTCCTCCATTGCAAGATAGAAGACAAGGCTCCTTTCTTTGCCGTCATCAAGAACAATATGTATCATTTCTGTCTTCTTCCCTGACATTGCGGGAGTTATGAATTGTCTCTAAGTATGCGGAAGTTGTCATCCCGCAGACATGCATCTTGCCGAAGGCATATGCACTGCCGCCGGAGTCAAAGGCTTGTCATTCAGCTGCCCGTTTCATATTCCGCTGCCCGTTTCATATACAGGCTGTCGATGATGCCGTCGGCAAGGCCGATGACAGGGACATATATGTACTGCGCCCCGGTAATCTCCGCCACGGTAATGAAGATGTCGCCGGCAGGGACTATCACATCGGCGCGGTCAGGCTTGAGGGCATAGGCTTCCATGCGCTCCTCGACGCTCATTTCCTTGAGTTCGTCATAGAGTTCCCTGAGCGAAGCCACCGTCATGCGCGGATAGCGTCTGTCGCGGCCTTTCACAAGCTTGAAGAGCTTGTTGATGTTGCCGCCGGAGCCGATGATGTTTATGCCCGGATATGAAACGGCGAGGTCCTTCATGTCTCTTTTTATGCGGGCTTTCTCGCTTTCCTCCACCGCATTGTTGAGCATGCGGACTGTACCGATGTTGTAGGAACGGGAGCAGACAAGTTCCCCGTCGGCAAGAAGATTGATTTCAGTACTGCCGCCTCCGACATCCACATACATGAAATTGCCCTTGCGGCCCTTCATGTTTTCAAGATGGTTGTTGTATATCATCCTGGCCTCTTCCTGGCCGTCTATGATTTCTATCCTGATGCCTGTCTTCTTCTCCACCTTGCTGATTATCTGCGGGCCGTTGGCTGCGTCCCTCATTGCGGAAGTTGCGCAGGCCCTGTAGTCGACCACATCATAAATCTTCATCAGCTGGCGGTAGCATTTCATCAGCCGGACCATATCCTTCTCCCTCTTTTCGGAGATTTTCCCTTCGGCGAACACATCGAAGCCGAGCCTGAGCGGCACACGGAGCAGCAGCACCTTGTTGAAGCGCGGTCCGTCTTCATAGCACTCCAGTTCCTTGATGAGCAGCCTGACGGCATTGGATCCGATGTCGATTGCTGCATATGCCTCTCTTCCGGGCGTCCTTTCTTCGGCAAAATCCTTTTCCATATATGTGTCTGTTATGCGGTTATTTTCTATTGCGAAATCACTGTACAGCCTTTGCAAAGCAATTGCGCGGCCATCAGCCGTCAGGAGGCCGCGTCAGTTTTGCTTCTCTTCCTCCTCAAGCTGAAGATAATGGCTGTAGAGGGCTTCCTGCGACCCTGCAGGCAGCGGGTCTTCGCATGTCCACGGGGAATTGTCTCCGGTCCCGTCCACCAGACGGCCCTGTCTGACATCCCTCAGGCCGTAGTCCACTATCCTTATCATCTCCTGCTTGATGGCGGGGTCGTACACCGGTGCGACGACCTCGATTCTGTTGTCCAGGTTCCTCGGCATCCAGTCGGCGGACCCGATGAAGACCTTTTCCTGTCCCCCGGCAGCGAAGACGAATATCCTCGAATGTTCGAGATACCTGTCTATTATCCCGTTGATCCTTATGTTGGCGCCTGCGGGATGCCCGTGGGTCACAACAGAGCAGTTGCCCCTTACCACCATGTCTATTTTGACCCCGTTCGCGGCGGCCTCATATATCTTCTTCACCATCACGGGATCGGTGATATGGTTGACTTTCATCTTGATGTATGCCGGCTTTCCTGCCTTCTTGTTGCGGATTTCAGCATTTATCAGAGATATGAACCGGCGCTTCATGTCATTCGGGGACACAAGGAGTTCCTTGAAATGTTCCGGTATGTACGGCTTCTCTATGAAATCAAAGAGCATGTCGACATCGCGGACAATACGGCGCGACGCAGTCATGATGATGCAGTCTGTATATGTCCTGGCATTGCCCTCATGGAAATTGCCCGTGCTGATGCATGCGATGTCCGGACCTTTCTTCATTCCGATGTACACCACCTTCGAATGCACTTTCAGCCCTTCCACACCGAATATCACCTTGACGCCGGCTTCCTGCAGCTTCTGCGCCCAGACCATATTCGACTCCTCGTCGAACCTTGCAAGGAGCTCAATCACGACGGTGACCTTTTTCCCGTTGCGGGCGGCGCCTATCAGAGACTTGACCACCTTGGAGTCCTTGGCGAGGCGGTAGAGCGTAATCTTTATGCTTGTGACTTCCCTGCTGATTGCAGCCTCATGCAGCACCCTTATGAATGAAGAGAAACTGTGGTACGGGACATGAAGGAAGCGGTCCTGCATGCGGATTTTTTCAATGACACTGCCCTCTCCGTCGAACAGCTCCCTGCGGATAGGCGGCATCGGCTTGAATTTCAATTCATTCCTTCCGCAGTCAGGGAATTTCATGAGGTCCTTGTGGTTGTGGTAGCGTCCGCTCCTGACCACGGTGTCATTCTTGTCAAGGTCCAGCTTGCTGAGCACTCTCCGCTGCAGGTCTTCAGGCATGCTTTCATCGTAAAGCACCCTCAGCGGAGCTCCTTTCTTCCTGCTCTTCAGTCCCTTCGATATCTTCTGGAGTATCCCGTTGCGTCTGTCGTCGTCAATCTCCATCTCCGCATCCCTGGTGAACTTGAAGGCGTATGCCTCCATGTCGGAACAGCCCAGGCCTTCAAAGATATAGCCGAGGGAGCACCGCACGACATCGTCAAGATACATTATATAGTTCCGCCCGTCCCTCTCCGGAAGGCGCACGAATCTGCCGCAGCTCTGGACGGGAAGTTCAAAATATGCATATTCGTACATTTTCTTGCCGGAGACGGACATGCGAGTCGCCCTCACGGCCATATAGATGCTCTCGTCGCTCTCGTGGTCAAGATGCTTCACGGACGAGAAAGACACTGGGACAATCAGGCCTTCGAGATTGGAATGATAGTATGAACGCAGGAATTCCCGCTGGCCGGCATCCGCCTCTGCATCATTGATCAGAAAAATATTCTGCCGGGCAAGTTCCTCATAGACTTCATGGACAGTGTCTTCATAGTCTTTGAGATAACGGCTGTACAGCCTGGAAATCTGCCTTACCGTCTTCTTCGCCTTGACTGCCTCCTTGTCACCGGATTTCTCCCCCCATTCGGCAACCCTATTCTGGGAAGCCACCCTCACCCGGTAGAATTCATCCAGATTGTTGGAATAGATGCCGAGGAATGAGAGTCTCTCCAGCAGAGGAACACTGTCCTTGCAGGCCTCCTGGAGGATTCTCCTGTTGAAATACATCCAGCTTATATCCCTTTCCAGATACGGGCAATCTTTCTTTTTGGCGCTCATATTGACTTTTTTCTTTTTGGCAGCCGTTTCCGGCGAATGCTCATAATTTTGTCCAAATTACGAAAAATTCCGTTAAAATAATATTAAGAAGTTTATTATTTTCGCAAAAAATATGAATATGCACATAGGAATAGCAGGCAACATAGGCAGCGGCAAGACTACCCTCACACGGATGCTGGCCGTCCATTACGGCTGGACGCCGAGATTCGAGGCAGTTACCACAAACCCTTATATAGAAGACTATTACAAAGACATACACCGGTGGTCATTCAACATGGAGGTATTCTTCCTCACCCGCAGGTTCAAGGATGTCCTTGACATTTCCAGGTCGTCCGACACCATCGTCCAGGACAGGACCATCCTCGAGGGGGTGCACATATTCGTAGCCAACAACAGGGATCTCGGCAACATCTCGGAACGGGATTTTGCCACCTATATGGAACTCTTCGAGCTGATGATGTCCCTTGTGAAGCTTCCCGACCTGCTCATCTACCTGAAGTCCTCCATCCCCCATCTCGTCGGACAGATTGAAAAGAGGGGCCGTGAATACGAAAAGGGCATGAGCCTGGAATACCTTGCCGGCCTCAACGAAAAATACGAGAAATGGATTTCTGGATACAAGGGAGAAGTTCTCACCGTAGACGCCGACAACCTTGACTTCGAAAACCGCCCCGAAGACTTCGCAAGCATCACAGACAAGATTGACGCAAGGCTCTACGGGCTATTCTGAATGCCGCAGCGTGAAAAGCGTTATTTCCGGAGCCGCGCCGAAACGGGACGGGATGGCGGTCTCGCCGAGTCCGATGTTCACATACAGGAGATTGCAGGAATCGGATGAGACAGAATGGCTGCGGAGAGAGGAAGAACCCGGTTCGCCGGGATTTTTCATGTAGAGGCCCCTGTATTCATCGAATATCAGGCTGCTCGGGCTCCATCCGAAAATCGAGAACTGCATCGCGTGGGTGTGACCGGAAAGCGTCAGGTCTATGTCGGGGTATTGGGAGATGGCCTTGTGCCAGTGCGTCGGGTCATGCGTCATGAGTATCCTGAAGCTGCCTGCGGCATCAGCCATGGCCTTGTCAAGGTCTCCGTATGAAGGGAAATATGAAGTCTGCGAGATGTTCTCCACTCCAGCCACCGAGATGGTATCAGCAGCCGGCCGGACAATGTTCACGCAGGAGTTCATAAGGACATGCCATCCGAGGGATTCTTCCCTTGCGACGAGTTCTCTGACGGCGGCGGCACGGAGAGAATCGGACTCCCATCTGCGGTATATGCAATAGTCGTGGTTGCCGAGGACGGAACAGATTCCGTCTTTTGCTTCCAGGCCTGACAGGACATGTTCCAGGCTGTCCATTTCCGACGGATGAGATGTCACGAGGTCGCCGGTAAAAAGAATCAGGTCCGGATTGAGGGCATTGACCTTGGAGACGGCACGCGCAAGAGACCGGCAGCGGCTGCCGAAAGATTCCAGATGCAGGTCCGAAATCTGGACTATCCTGTATCCGTCAAATGACTCCGGCACATCCCGGGACACTATTTCAAGCTCATTCACGACATAATTGTTGCGCCCGATGAACATGCCGTAGAAAAGGACAATGACAGGCACGAACAACGCCCAGAGCCCACCCAGGAAGAATTTCCTGAAAGACCGGCCGAAAATGGCTGCAACACCGGCTACAAGCAGGTCTAGGACCAGAATCGCCGTAATGAATACTGCTGTCACAGAAACTGTCACCCACATTTTTGCTTATAATTGAAATGTTATGCAATACAATGATATGCTATGCAATAATCAAATGCGCTGCAAACATACATTTTTTTCTAAATTTTTGCAGATATTTTATATGATTTGGCACGCGGATTGATGCCAAGGTGCGCCGGTTAAAATGACATCAGCGGACCGTTGCAATATGACAACAATGAAAATGAATAAAGCCTATCTGCCTGGAATGCTTCTGGCTGCACTTGTCCTCGGCATGCAGCCCTGCGGAGCCCAGTACAGGCAGGACACGGCCAGCCTGGCTGCCCCAGGAACTGACACTTCGGCACGGAGCGGATCAGCTGCCGACACAAGCCTTTTCTTCGCAAAGACATGGACACTGCAGGACTGCATCAGCTATGCCCTTGAGGAGAATCTGTCACTGAAACAGAGCAGACTGTCAGAGCAGAATGCGGAAATTGACATGAAGACTGCAAAGAACGCCCTTTTCCCGAACCTGTCATTCTCCACGAGCCACAGTCTCATCAACAGGCCGTACCAGGAATCAAGCAGCACCGTAAGCGGCACTGAAATCCTGCATTCCGACAGCAACACGAGCTACACCGGCAACTACGGACTCAATGCCAGATGGGATCTTTTTACCGGCGGACGCAACAGAAAGACAATCAAGCAGGAAGACCTCAACATGCAGATTGCCGGCCTGGAAACAAGGTCAACGGCGAACAATATTCTTGAAAACATCGCCCAGGTCTATGTCCAGATTCTCTTTGCAGACGAATCGGTCAAAGTCAACGAGAATACGCTTGAAGTCAGCAGGGCCCAGTGCGCCAGAGGGAAAGAGCTCCTTGACGCAGGGAGCATCTCACGCGCGGACTATGCCCAGCTTCAGGCGCAGGTGAGCAATGACAACTACCAGCTTGTCTCGTCCAGGGCCACACTCCAGGATTACAGGCTCCAGCTCAAGCAGCTCCTTGAGATAGAGGGAAATGAAGAAATGTCGGTGTTTCTTCCGGAAATAGACGATGCCCTCATCCTCGCTCCTCTTCCGGACAAGGAGACAGTCTTTCAGAATGCCATGGGAATCAGGCCGGAAATCGAATCAGGCAGACTCGATATCTCGGCTTCGGAGCTCGATGTGAAAATAGCAAGGTCGTCATATTACCCGACACTGAGCCTGAGTGCGGGCATAGGCACCAGCCATACCAGCGGCACGGACTTCACCTTCGGGGAACAGATCAAGAACGGATGGAACAATTCCGTCGGCCTCACCCTGAGTGTGCCTATTTTCAACAACCGGCAGACAAAGAGCGCCGTCCAGAAGGCGGAGCTGCAGCTTGAATCCACCAGACTGAATTTTCAGGAGACCAGAAAGGAACTGTACAAGACCATTGAGAATCTCTGGCTTGACGCCTACAGCGCGCAGCAGCAGTATACGGCTGCCGCAGAACAGGTAATGAGCGCAAAGACAAGCTTCGAGCTTGTGAGCGAACAGTTCAACCTCGGCATGAAGAACACAGTCGAACTTCTCACCGAGAAGAACAATCTCCTGAGCGCGGAGCAGCAGCTTCTGCAGGCCAAATACATGGCGGTGCTCAACATCCAGCTGCTCAGGTTCTACCAGGGACTCGAGATTACACTCTGACCGGCACAGGCCGGAAACATACTTTTACCGGCAGTCATGGAATAATAAAATGAAAACAGACCCGGAAAAACAGGAAACAGGGAAACATAAAGTATTATATCCGCAGAAAGATGAAAGAGAAAACAAGGAAAATCATTGTATGGACGGTCGTGGCAGTTGCCGTGGCGGCCGCTGCGGCACTGCTGGCAATGAAGTCAGGAGACAAGCAGGTGATGACATACGAGATGACAGAAGTGTCCAGGGGGGACATTTCGATGTATGTGACTGCGACAGGCACCATTGAACCTGTGACAGAAGTCCAGGTCGGCACGCAGGTCTCCGGCATCATTGACAAACTGTTCGTGGACTACAACTCCGAAGTCCGGAAAGGCCAGATAATCGCCGAAATGGACAAGGTGACACTTGAGAGCGAAGTCAAGTCAGCGCAGGCCGCATACGACGGAAACAAGGCCGAATACAAGTTCCAGGAAAAGAACTACAACAGGAGCCGCGGGCTGTATGAGAAGAAGCTGATCAGCGACTCGGAATACGAACAGGCCGAATACAATTATGAAATGGCCAAGAGCGCATTCCACAGCAGTGAAGCCGAGCTTGCCAGGGCCCAGAGGAATCTCTCGTATGCGACGATAGCATCCCCGATCGACGGAATTGTCATAGACAGGGCCGTGGAGGAAGGACAGACGGTGGCAGCCGGATTCGAGACACCTACGCTCTTCACGCTTGCAGCCGACCTGACGCAGATGCAGGTCGTGGCAGATGTCGATGAGGCTGACATAGGCGGGGTCAGGGAAGGACAGCGGGCATCATTTACAGTTGACGCATACCCTGACGACATATTCTCCGGCGTCGTGACACAGATACGCCTGGGCAGCACCAACTCTTCCAGCTCGTCGCTCACATCCTCGACATCCGAAAGTGTAGTCACATACGAGGTCGTAATCCTTGCCGAAAATCCTGAACTGAAACTGAAGCCGAGGCTCACGGCAAACATTTCAATATATACGGAGGAGAAGCATGATGTCCTCCTGGTACAGTCCAAGGCACTGAGATTCAAGCCGGAATTCCCACTTGTCGGGAAAAAGGACATTGTCAGGGACTGCGCAGGCCAGAACAAGCTCTGGACAAAGTCGGGCAATACATTCACGGCAATACCCGTGGAGACCGGCATCAGCGACGGAGTCTATACTGAAATCAAGGGAGGAACCGAAGAGGGAACTGAGGTTGTCCTCGGCGCAAACCTCAACAAAATGCCGGGCAAAGGCGTGCAAAACGGTTTCATGCCGGGGCCGCCGAGGTAAAATATAATTTGCGAAATGGAGAAGACAGTCATAGACCTTCAGGGCATCAAGCGCGAATTCATCGTCGGGGATGAGGTCGTCCATGCGCTCCGCGGAGTAACATTCAGCATAAAGGAGGGTGAATTCGTTACCATCATGGGCTCTTCCGGCTCAGGGAAATCCACCCTGCTGAACATTCTGGGATGCCTTGACACACCGACGGAGGGAGAATATTATCTGGACGGGATATCCGTCAGGAAAATGACCAAGAACAAGAGGGCAATCCTCCGCAACAGGAAAATCGGCTTCGTGTTCCAGAACTACAACCTGCTTGCCAAGACAACGGCCATCGAGAACGTCGAACTTCCCCTGATGTACAATTCGGAAATAGGGGCTGCGGAAAGAAGGGCAAGGGCCATTGATGCGCTCAAGGCCGTAGGACTCGGGGACCGGCTCGAGCACAAGTCCAACCAGATGTCCGGAGGACAGATGCAGAGGGTGGCGATAGCCCGTGCGCTTGTAAACAATCCGGCGGTCATTCTTGCCGACGAAGCCACGGGAAACCTTGACACGAGGACTTCCTTTGAAATCCTTGTACTCTTCCAGAAGCTCCATGCAGAAGGCCGGACCATTATCTTCGTGACCCACAACCCGGAAATATCAAACTACAGCAGCCGCAACATCAGGCTCATGGACGGCCATGTCATAGAAGACAAGGTCAACGGCAGCATCATGTCCGCCGAAAAGACCCTTGCGGAACTTCCGGTCAATGAGGATGACTGATTTTCCGGAGGCAGATTGAAACAAAATTTCAGGAAATGAACTGGGCAAATCTATTCAAAATATCACTGAAAGCTCTGGCCAACAACAAGATGAGGGCATTTCTCACAATGCTCGGCATCATCATAGGCGTGGCCGCCGTCATCACCATGATTGCCCTCGGGCAAGGTGCAAAGCAGAACATCCAGAGCGAAATCTCCGGCATGGGCTCAAACATGATAATGATCCACCCGGGCGGCGAAAGAAGAGGAGGTGTGCGGCTCGACCCTTCGGAAATGCAGACGCTCAAGGAAGCCGACTATGAGGCACTCCGGAAGGAAAGCCTGTTCCTTGCCGGCATCAGCCCGAATGTGTCATCATCGGGACAGCTCATCAGCGGCAACAACAACTACCCTTCCTCAGTCAGCGGAGTCAGCACCGACTACATAGCCATACGGCAGCTCAATGTCGAGAAAGGAGAGATGTTCACCGAGGCAGACATAAAGAAATCCGCGAAGGTCTGCGTCATCGGCACCACCATCGTCGACAATCTCTTCCCTGACGGTTCAGAGCCGCTGGGAAAGACCATAAGGCTCAACCAGGTACCGCTGAAAGTCATAGGAGTGCTGGAGTCCAAGGGATACAACTCGATGGGAATGGACCAGGACGACATCGTCCTGGTGCCGTACACGACTGTGATGAAAAGGTTCAGGGCCATCAACTATCTGGAGGGTATCTTCGCATCGGCAATATCCGAAGACATCACCGACCTTGCCACCGCTGACATAGAAGACATCCTCCGCCGCCAGCACAAACTGAAGGATACGGACGAGAACGACTTCATGATAAGGACCCAGCAGGAACTCAGCGAAATCCTTGACACCACCACCAACCTCCTCACCACCCTGCTCGCCTGCATCGCCGGCATATCCCTCCTTGTGGGAGGCATCGGCATCATGAACATCATGTATGTGTCGGTGACGGAGCGCACGAGAGAAATCGGGCTCAGGATGTCCGTCGGGGCGCGGGGAATAGACATCCTCGTACAGTTCCTCATCGAGGCCATCCTCATCAGCATCACAGGAGGCATCATCGGAATCCTCATAGGCTGCGGGGCCTGCGCCGCCGTAAAATATCTGGCCCACTGGCCAGTGGCCATCCAGTTGTGGAGCGTTGTGCTCTCGTTCCTCGTATGTACTTTCACGGGAGTATTCTTCGGATGGTATCCGGCCAAGAAGGCAGCTGCCCTTGACCCGATTGACGCCCTGAGGTACGAATAAGAGAAAGGGATTTGCAACCCGGTTGTAAATCCCTTATTCTAATTTTGCCTACGGTTATGAAGGAGGCCTGCCCGAAAGGTCACCCTCGCAAACAAATCAGGCTATGGAAGATTCAGCTGCAAAAAATCATGACCATGGGCATCATCACCATGTCCGTCAGATAACTTCACTGAACGGAATATACATTCTGTCCATAACTCTCAACCTGCTGTATGTCGCCGTAGAGGCCGGCATAGGCTTCTGGTCGAATTCCCTCGGCCTGCTTTCCGATGCGGGACACAACCTGAGCGATGTGTTCAGCCTTCTCCTCGCCATGATAGCGTTCAGGCTGTCCTCGTCCCACAGCACAAGGAAATTCACCTACGGATACAAGAAAAGCTCCGTGCTGATTTCGCTGCTCAACGCAATAATTCTTCTTGTCGCCATAGGGGCAATATTCATCGAGAGTATCCGGAAATTCAGCTCCCCTGAAGAAGTCAACGGAGCTGCGGTCTCCTGGACGGCAGGCATCGGCATCATAGTCAACGGACTCACCGCCTGGCTCCTCATGAAGCAGCAGAAGCATGACATCAACACGCGCGGGGCATTCCTTCACATGGCAGCAGACACCCTGGTGTCAGCCGGCGTAGTCGTGTCCGGGGTGGTCATCAGTCTCACAGGATGGTCAGTCATTGACCCTATTGTCAGCATCGCCATAGTCGGAGTCATCCTTGTCTCCACCTGGAAACTGCTTGCCGAGAGCCTCCGCATGTCGATTGATGCCGTACCTGAAGGGATTGACATCAATGAAATCGAGAAGATGATGTCATCCGTTCCTGGCGTGGCCGATGTGCATCACCTCCATATCTGGCCTATCAGCACCACGGAAGTCGCCCTCACTGCCCATGTCGTCATCGGCAGCCTTTCGGACATGGAGGCAATCAAGGAAAGCCTCAAGCATATGCTGTACGAAAAAGGCATCCCTCATTCCACACTGGAAATGGAGACGCCTTCATCGCACTGCAATGAGCACGAATGTGATCAATGCGTCACTTCTTGATGACTTCCTCGTAGATTGCGCGGAACGAATTCTTCTTTACTTTCAGCTTAAGCTTGGCATCTTTCTCTATTGCCTCTTCAAGGGCATCTCCGAGGGCATCCTTGCTGAGCTGCATGCAGACATGATAACGGTAAGAGCCGTCAGGAAGCTTGAAGGCTTTTTCAGCAACTATCTCAAGTCCCGAAAGCTGAGAATTCACGACTGTCCTTCCCAATTCCTCGAGGTCATTTCCGACAGATGAATCTGAATCCGTCTGTTCATTGGTAGTGTAATTTTCAACGACAAGCCCTATCTGTGCCTCTACCATAGCCCCTATTGACTGGCGGGTATTCTGCATGGCAACCTTCTTTGCAGCGGAAAGATCCTTGCTGATGCCCGACTGGCTGTCCCTGAAAAATTCCTTGTCACTGTGATACTTAGGTTCATTGAAAACAATGGCGACTTCCTGCTCACCCTCAACGGCAGGAACAGTTTTCCTCGCTGTCCCGCAAGAAACGGTCAGCATTGACACCATCAATGCTGCAGCGGCGAATGAAAATAACTGTTTCATGACAAAAATTGATTAGAAGTTAAAGAATAATTATGATGATCCCTGTGATTCGGTTTAATTTCCGTAAACCTTCAGATTATATGGCAAAGTAAATGCAGCCGTATCCTTCCGTCCATCATTATAAACAATCTGCATTGTTCCCTTCACCATTCCCCTCATATTCTCTGCCGGCATTTCCGACAATGGGAAAGTAATATTGTAGAGTTGTGTTCCCTTGCCCTTGAAGACGGTCATCTCATCCGTATCTATTTCCAGTCCGGCTTCGGGCAGGCTGAAACTGACTGCCCCTGCCGAAAATTCCTTGTCTGTCCTGGACCTTAGCGTCATTGAAACTGTCACTTTCATATCAGTGCTGTCCGCCTTCACACAGTCCAAATCTATGAAACCATATGGTGAGACAAGCTTTTCTTTCTGGGAAATATCTATCTGATGCCTGTATTTGAGAGATGCCCCCGGGAAAGAGTAGTTTATCTGGATATAGTTGTCATCTGTCGGATAGCAGTAAGTATAATCATAAGTAATTTCATATTCCCTGCCGACCGGCTTCAGGACAATTGATGATGCCGTCTCCGATCTGAGCTGCGGAGATTTTGAACAGGTGATGTCGTGTCCGTCAAGGACGAGGGAATATACAAAGCGTCCGAGTTCCTGACTTACAGGGACTATGGATATGAGTGAATAAGCCTTCCTGTACGAAGCCATGAGCGATTCCGCTTCCTGCTTTCTCACATCGTCGAAGAAATATTCCACAAGCGGCTCCAGTTCTCTGATTCCGGCATCGATTTCTGAAACATCCGATAATGCAGAATAGCCTTCCTTGAGCCGCATGAGAAGCCCATACTTTTCAGCATCATATTCCTTGAATTCCTTGATCATTCTGTTGCGCTGAGCAACCGTGAACGGATAAAGGACATGATAATTGTAGTAGAATGAGCCGTCCTCCCTGCTCTTGCACTTTTCCCAATAGACTTCAAGGGCATTGGACAGAGTTATGCCTGTGAGGAACGGCAGTTTTGCTGCAGCCGTCTTGAGTTCGGAATTATATGTAGTATACAATGTCTCGAGCCCGTCCCGGTTCTGGAGATCCATCGTATTCGTCTCCACAGAGGTAATATTCGATGCGATAGTATTTACAATATACTGTCTTATGTCATCCAGGCATCTGTCTCTTGCAACATTGATGTCATCCGACTTTGCAAAGACAGAGAATCCGTTCTCATCCGATGTCATGAGCCAGTCAGGCGTCTTGCCTGATTTCTCGACGACACGGTCTTTCGCCGCCAGTCCCGATGCGACAAGGGACAGAAAGGCACACAGAAGAATATATTTGATTACTCTCATGATTGTCAACAATTTATTTTCAATTAGCTCTTACTTTGACCTAAAGTACGGATTTTATGAACCACTCCAGGGCAAGGCCGCTGAGATTTCCTCCGCCCAGCATACCTCCGAGAAGTTCACCGGCGACTGATGCTCCGGCATCCTTTGCAGCTTCGAGTCTCATCCGCTCAAACTCTACCTCATCCTCGTATTTGCGAACTTCCATTTCCTTGCGGAACTCATACTCATCCAGCTCCCTCTGAATCTGCTGTGCTCTCCTGGCCTCTGTGTCTGCCTTGATTTTTGCCACAATCGCATCCGCGTCCTCTACCCTGCTGCTATAAGGGTCCACTTTGACCAAAACGGCCAAAGCGGCAGTCGTGTCCTCCGCCGCAAGGCTCGCTTCAGCCTTGCGGATCAGTTCATCCGCATCCCTGTCGATTTTCATGGTAAAGATGTCCGTCATCAGTTCTGTCACCTGAATATATTCATCAAGGCAGTCAGGGACAGCCGACAGGACAGCAAGTGCCTCGTCATATTTTGTCATATTTGCGTATGACTGGGCCTTGGCAATGATTGCCGGCAGTTTTGAAGAATAGTAAGCTATTATCCCGGACCTGGCATTCTCCATGAAGCGTCTGGTGTCGGTGCTCTTTACATTTATCTGGTTAATTGCATTTATCACGGCCTTCTGTTCGCTTGCCCCGACGCCTTTAAGGGCATATACTGTCTGGCCGACGATTACTTCTTCCGGATTGTTCAGGACATATACCTCGACCTCCATGTCAACGACAAATTGGGCCGGAGCTGTCGGGGTCATTGAAACATCCATGACCTCAGGTACAGCCGTAATGACGAACACATCGGACACCCCGGCAAAGCCATTTGCCGTAGCCATGCTTGTCAGTTTCCTCTCCAGGGCTGAAGATGCAGCCTGAGGCACTGACTCGATGTCATAATAAACGTATGGGGTCAGAGCTATACGGCTCTCGGGCTCCTGCGCCGACACCGCCAGCGAGAAGCACAGCATTGCTGCTGCAATGAAGGTCACTTTCATAGTATTGTCATTTCTGGCCGAGAACAATCATGACATTGCCAAGGCCCTTTGTATACAGTTTGCTGTCTATTCCGTTGTCCCTGAGCATGCGGACAAGGGAGCGTGTCCAATACCTGGCATCAACCTGCCTGCCTTCAGGAGTAACGTTCGGCATGCGCACACCGGAGAATATGAGCACATTCTCCGATGCTGTCGAAGGAGTCTTCGAGCCGCCCACGGCATTTTCATACACCCAGTCCTCAATCATATAGCCGAGCATATCCTCTTCCATATCTGATTCAAGGTTAAAGCCGGCATTGTCCCATACCCGGACTTCAAGAGTCATCTCCCGACCGTACTGGAGCAATTCATCAAAGAATGCCCTGAGCTGGCTTCTGAAATCGTATGCATAGGAGCTGACAGCTTCCTCAAGCAGCACAGGAAGCTCAACGGCAATGGTCGGACTTGTTGTCCCGTTCGCCGAAGCCACTTCTTTCTGGGTATATGAATCCAGAGCCCTCATCGAGAATGTAAGGGATTTCTTCGGCCCGACCTCATTCATTGTCCAGCCTACTTCAAGCAGGAGATCCGCTTTTGCCACTCTGGACATCTGCTCTCTCGGAGTCTCGGCGAAACCGTCCCCGGTCGATGAAAATGTCACCGAATTGAGGGCATTGTCCGTCTCAATGGCCTTGAGGGTAGCCTCCAGATCAACCGTCCTGTATCCGAATTCCGTCATCATATTGTTTACGAACGCGATGACAATCTTCAGATCCGGACTGCCCACAAGAGCCCCCCTGTAGTCTGCCTGATACATTTTGACGCCATTGTTTTCAATGACATCCATATATCCGTTCTCATAGCACCAGGTATCGCTCGGAATCACCATGATCGACGGGACAGCCGTCTGCCCGAAGACATGGAATGCCGGAAGCAGTGACACCAATATTACAAACAATATCTTTCTCATAGTCATTCTTATTTAGCGAAACCCGATGTCAATGAATTGATTATCCCTTGCTGTTCAAGGGCTTTCCTCAAATCCTCATACTGTACCGTGACCACGACTCCCACCTTATAATTCTTGCGGTCATAGCGCAGAATCTCATCATTTCCGTCCGGCAGAGTCTTTATGGCATACCTCAGATAATGTCCGCCGTCCTTGAAAAAAGCATCAAAGAAAGCCTTGTTGTTCTGTTCTGACATGATGTCCTCCACAAGAGGCGGCAGAGAGTTGATTCTCTTGGTCGCATTTGCCGGGATTCCACGGAAGATGACACCATGGACGGCATTCTTCATCGCCTGATCCCGCGCGGTGACAATGTCGCGGCCGTATGACCACACCTTGATGTCGCATGAACCTTTGTACGGGGCGGCATAGGCTTCAAGTTCGTAATACCATTCCATGGTATTTTCGTTCGCCTTCTTCTTCTTTTTCTTCTGTGCTCCGTCTGCCGACACCGCAGGCAGGAGCATAAGGACAGCAAGAGCTGCCGCTGCAATATACCTGAAGAGTTTCATTTTCCGATTATTTGATTTTAACTTCTCTGATCAACATTCCCGGGAATATTTTGTTGGCTCCGCTCGTGATTTCAAATACTGTGGCATCAAGATACGGATTGCCTTCTTCCAGTTCGGTCACTTCCTCTGCTTCGGCGACAGTGGCTTCGGCCGCAGCCTCAGTTCCTTCGTCCGTGCCGGCTCCGCTTTCGGCAGCTTCTTCTTCGGCGGCTTTCCTGTCGGCCTCAAGCATCTGTGCTTCCTCAAGAGCCCCGAAACGGTTGTCCCATATCTTTCCGGCAACCGGCTTGAGCATACCGACCCTTACATACTCTGCGACACCGGATGACATATCCTTTACGAGCACTTCATAAGCGGACTTTTCGGTTACACCTTCCTTGAGTCCTATCTTGACTGAAACCGTACCGTCGTCGTTAATTGCATAAATCGGCACCTTGATCTTAAATTCGTCGTACTCGCGCTGGAGCTCGACAATGGCTTTGTCAAGAGCACGCGTGCAGACCTTGAGGAACTGTTCCTGAAGAGGTTTCTGTGAGAATGTCTTGGACGATACATTCTCGGCAGATGTCATCGTATACCCTACATATGACAGGGTAAAGAGATCAGAAGCCTCGAACGCTGCCTTCTTGGCGGGATCTGGATTGGAGGCATCAATCCAGTATTCGCTGAGGAAACGGTCAAGAATCTCTTCATTCCAGTCAAGACGATAGAGATATGAAATGATATTAACCTTATATCCGGCAATCTCGTTCGCTATGGACCCGACTAAATTGCCGGCCGTATTGCCGAGATCCTGCACGGCATCGTTGCCTGTGACAGCAGCTCCTATTGCTCCGAGGATTGAGAGGCCCACTTTGATTCCGGCCCCGGCCTTGGCTGAATTTTCTCCGTGGTCAATGAATGTGATGTCATTGACTATCAGGAATGTCTTGCCGATAAGGTCAAATCCGGCATCTGCCAGCATTTCACGGCCTCTCAATGAAGCATCCGCAGCCTCTATGCTCTGCCATGAAGCATCATAATACCCGCGTTCCTTAATGAGCTCGACATCGAAGTATCCCGTCTGCGGGTCACGGTCAAACCATTTGGCGACCATTCCCTTTGCAATATCATTGGCATCGATGAATGTCGCGATATCCGCTATGTTCGGGTCCTTTTCAGTCCCGCGCACCTTCTCCTTTACTTTCTTGGCCTTAATGCTGCTGCTTTCGAATGACTTGACCTGAAGATCGTGATTATTGAACTTGTCAGGCGTCTGCATCATCATGAAAACAGAATCGATGGTAGTCCCGTAGTCCGCATTGGAATGTTTTACGAGAACCGAATACAGGGAACTGCGCCTGTAATCTTCCATCTGTTCATTCTCGATTACTTTGACTTTTTTATCCTGATCTGCGGCAGCCGTCGTATCCTGAGACTGTGCATATGCTCCGGCAGAAAGCGCCAAAGCAGAAAAAAGGAAAATAATTTTTTTCATCGTTGAAATATTTAGTTTATCATTATTCTACGCATCATTATGCGGGTCAAGGTCGCGGTCAGCACACTTTGGCATAAAGTTACAAAATAATTTTGAAGAAACTGATTTTTTTGTGAATTTTGTATATATGAATCAGTTTGAACAGAATTATGTAAATGGGTTCATGGCTGAAATCATGGCCAGGAATCCGGGTGAAAAAGAATTTCACCAGGCAGTAAGGGAGGTGCTCGAGAGTGTGGCGCCTTATATTTTGGCCCATCCTTATCTGATGGACATGAAGATTCTCGAAAGGATAGCGGAGCCGGAAAGAGTGGTCATGTTCCGTGTCCCGTGGCTTGACGACGAGGGTGAAGTCCACATCAACAGGGGCTACAGGGTCCAGATGAACAGCGCCATCGGCCCATACAAGGGCGGCATCAGGTTCCATCCGAGCGTCAACCTGAGCATAATGAAATTCCTTGCCTTCGAGCAGACATTCAAGAACAGCCTCACTACCCTGCCGATGGGCGGGGCCAAGGGCGGCTCTGATTTCAACCCTAAAGGAAAATCCGACAACGAGGTCATGAAGTTCTGCCAGAGCTTCATGACCGAGCTCCAGAGACATGTAGGACAGGATACGGATGTGCCTGCCGGTGACATCGGGGTAGGCAGCCGCGAAATCGGATATATGTTCGGCCAGTACAAGAGACTACGCAATGAGTTCTCGGGAGTCCTCACAGGCAAGGGCCTCAGCTGGGGAGGAAGTCCGCTCAGGCCGGAGGCCACCGGATACGGCACATGCTATTTCGCCCAGTCAATGCTCGCCACCAGGGGAGACGGATTCACCGGCAAGAAAGTGGCTATTTCCGGTTCGGGGAATGTGGCCCAGTACGCGGCGGAAAAGGCTCTGCAGCTCGGAGCGAAGGTCGTGACGATGTCCGATTCAAACGGTTTTGTATATGACCCGGACGGCATCGGCGAGGAGAAACTGGCGTATGTGATGGAACTGAAGAATGTCTACAGGGGAAGAATCAGAGAATATGCGGAAAAGTATCCGCACGCACAATACTTTGAGAATCAGCGTCCGTGGGGCATAAAATGCGACATTGCCATGCCATGCGCCACCCAGAATGAAATAAATGCGGACGAAGCCCGTACACTTGTCGGGAACGGCTGCATCTGTGTCGCAGAAGGAGCCAACATGCCTACGGAGCCGGAGGCAATCGAAGTATTCCAGAATGCAAGGCTGCTTTATTCTCCGGGAAAGGCATCGAATGCCGGAGGAGTGGCGACTTCGGGCCTTGAGATGACACAGAATTCAATCAGGCTGAAATGGACGCGAGAAGAAGTTGACTCCCACCTTCACCGCATCATGAGCGACATCCATGAGACCTGTCTGAAGTACGGCACAGAAAAAGACGGATATGTCAACTATGTCAAAGGAGCCAACATTGCCGGCTTCATAAAGGTAGCCGATGCCATGATGGCCCAGGGACTTGTCTGAAAAGCGCCCGGCTGCATTCATTCTTCAGCCGGCGCTGTATGTCATTCCTCCGCCAGCTTTGACTTCGCGTAGTCAAGTGTCAGTACAAAAGTCTTCTTGCGCGATGACGGCGCCTCATACATGGCGTCAGTCATGATTTTCTCGCAGATTGAACGCAATCCGCGGGCACCTAATTTGTTTTCTATTGAGGTGTCAACTATGAGGTCCAGCACTTCCGGCTCAATCTCAAGTTTCAGGCCGTCAAGCTCGAACATCTTCTCGTACTGCCTTACTATCGCATTCTTCGGCTCAGTGAGTATTCTCAGGAGCGCCGCACGGTCAAGGGTATCAAGCCATGTGATGACAGGCAGCCTGCCAATTATTTCCGGAATCAGGCCATACGCACGCAGGTCCTGGGCGGATACATATTTAAGGAGATTGTTCTTGTCAATCTGTTTCTTTCCGGAGGCGCCGAATCCTATGACCTGAGTATTGAGGCGCTGTGCAATGCGCCGTTCAATGCCTTCAAAGGCCCCGCCGCAGATAAAAAGGATATTCTGGGTATTGACATGTATGAATTCCTGCTCAGGATGCTTTCTGCCTCCTTTCGGCGGCACATTGACAACATTCCCCTCAAGGAGCTTGAGCATCGCCTGCTGGACTCCCTCGCCGGAAACATCCCGCGTAATCGACGGGTTGTCGCTCTTGCGTGCTATCTTGTCTATCTCATCGATGAAAACTATTCCCCTTTCTGCCAGCGCGACATCATAGTCCGCCTCCTGCAGAAGGCGGGTAAGGATGCTCTCCACGTCTTCCCCGACATATCCGGCCTCTGTCAGCACTGTCGCATCGACAATGGTGAAAGGCACATTCAGAAGTTTCGCAATACTCCTGGCCAGCAAAGTCTTTCCCGTTCCTGTCGGACCGACAAGAAGAATATTCGACTTTTCAAGGTCAAGATCATCGGCCGTATCCGCCGCAAGGTTATGGTTGATGCGTTTATAGTGATTATAGACTGCCACGGACAGGACTTTCTTGGCGCGTTCCTGTCCGATGACATACTGATCGAGATAGTCATGTATCTCCTTGGGCTTCATCAGCTTCTCTATCTTGCCATGACTCTGCCCGCGGACAGGGTCCATGCTGTGGAGATAGTCGCTGCAGAGCTTCACGCAATCGCTGCAGATGGAAGATTCCATTCCTTGCAGAAGAACCGGCACCTCATTTTCGCTTCTCCCGCAGAATGAACAGTACCTCATGCCGTCGTTTATGTCAGATTTCTTTTTGGCCATCTTATCCCGGTCAGTCTCTTTTCCTTTTTCTGGAAAGTATCTCGTCAATCATACCATAGTCAAGAGCCTCGGATGCATTCATCCAATGGTCCCGGTCTCCGTCAGCAATGATTTTATCCAGAGTCTGCCCGGTATGGTCAGAAATTATCGAATACAGTTCCCTTTTGATTTTAACTATTTCCCTGGCTGCAATCTCTATGTCGGACGCCTGGCCCTGGGCACCTCCGAGAGGCTGATGAATCATCACCCTTGAATGAGGGAGAGCCGAACGCTTGCCCTTCGTGCCTGCACAGAGCAGGATTGCTCCCATCGAGGCGGCCATTCCGGTACATACTGTACATACATCCGGCTCGACGAGCTGCATGGTATCATAGATACCGAGCCCGGCCGACACTGACCCTCCGGGAGTATTCATATAGATGGTTATGTCCCCTGCATTGTCAGTCGACTCCAGAAACAGGAGCTGCGCTGTGACAATATTTGCGACATCATCGTCAATCGGCACTCCGAGGAAAATGATTCTGTCCATCATGAGACGGCTGAATACATCCATCGAGGCCACATTGAGCTTCCGCTCCTCAATAATGGTCGGATTGATATATGCATCGTATGCAGAACTGTAGCGGTGTACAGTCATCGGACTGATGCCCAGTTCGGCACTAGCGAATCTGTCAAAATCCTTTCTGGAAAATTTGTCCATATCCCCGCTACGGTAATTCTATTTCAGTTCACGGAACTGCTCCACTGTCACTTTGGTCTTCCCGAGGGTGACAACATCCTTTACTGCAGCTATCGTCTTCTGATCCTCCACCTGCTCAAGGACTCTTCTGCTCTCGTTTTCCTGAGAGAGTATTGTCTTGGCATATGACTCAAGCTGTTCGTCAGGGACATTGCCTATTCCGTACATCGCGAACTGATATGCTGCAAATGCCTTGGCGCTTGCCATAAGATCCGCCTGCTCTACCTTCACCTGATATTTGTTCATGAGAAAGTCCTTTACCATATGCCAGCGGTAATCCTCAAGGAACATTGCGAAATCCTTCTCGATTTCTTCCATAGTGAATTTGCCGTCATTGGCAACGAATACCCATCTCTTGAGGAATTTCTCAGGAAGGGCTATGCCGGCTTTCTTCACAAGATAATCCTTGATGTCCTTGCTGAAACGGAATTCAGTCTCTTGCGCATATTCAGACTTGAGCCTCTCCTCTACCTTGGCGTCAAATCCGGCTTCGTCAGTCACAACTCCTTCTCCGAAAATCTTGTCGAAAGTCTCCTGAGTCATCGGAGCGGGAACAAATGTCTTGACATTGCGCACAGTCATCCTGAACATCGGGTCAAGCCCGGCAAGTTCCTCTTTCTTGACCTTGAGCATGGCGGCCCTGTCTGTCTCGTCTGTGAAAGCCTCGTTGACATCAACATCAATGGAGTCATCTTTCTTCAGTCCGACGAATGAAGGTCTGACCGCATCGGAGACGCTCCTGAGCGACACATAAGTGCCCTCTACCTTAGTCTCTCCCTGCTCGAAGTCAACTATTATGAAATCCTCTGCCTTTGCAGCGTCCCCGTCCTCAAGGGAGCCGTACTGCTTGAGAAGGTTTTCCTTCATCTCTTTCCTGGCCTCGTCGGACACTTCGATTTCATAATACGGAATCTTGTCCCCCTTGCCGAGTTCAAGCTTGACTTCCGGAGTCGTGGCTATGTCAAACTTGAATGTAAAATCCTTGCCGTTTTCCCATTCCGTAGAAGGCTGGTCCTCGCTTGGAAGAGGCTCGCCCACTACCCTGAGACTGTTCTCCTTGATATAATTGTTGAGAGTCTCAGCAATCAGATCGTTGACGGCATCCACGAGAGCCGACTGACCGTAGATTTTCTCTATCAGCCCCATCGGGACCATTCCCTTTCTGAATCCTTTGATTTCCGCAGTCCTCCTGTGGGCATTCAGTCTCTTTTTCCTGCGGTCAGCATAATCTTCGCCTGTAATGTCAAGTGTGAGTTCAATGTTGAGGTCGTCGACCTTGTTCTGTGATATATTCATAATTTTAAAATTTTATTTCCTGTGAAAATGCAGGCCTCCCTGCGCCGGAAAGCCTGCAAAGTTATATATTATGTGACAAAAATCAAAATCAGGCCAGTTCCTGCTGCTCCTTTCTTCTCGGATATGCCACACGGGCATGATATATCTGCTGCAGATAGTCTTTAAGCACGCTTTTGACCAGATTAAGTTCCTTGAGTGATATGTCGGCCTCCTCGAACTGTCCGTCGTCCATCTTGGCCTTGACAATCCGTTCCACGAGATCAGAGATGCTCTGGTGGGAATAATCCTTGAGCGAGCGGGATGCCGCCTCGATGGCATCGCACAGCATGAGCACTATCTGCTCCTTAGTACTCGGCTTCCTGCCTTTATAGAAAAAGACATCAGCCCTTGACGGATCCCCGCCGGAATTAAGGTACTTGTTGTAGAAATATCCCGTACTGGTAGTTCCGTGATGGGTTACGATAAAATCTCTCACTACCGAAGGCAAACCATATTTCTCTGCTATGGCCATTCCGTCCGTAACATGACGGGTAATGTCTTTTGCACTTTCTTCAGGGCTGAGGCCGTCATGATATTTTACCCCCGGGGTCTCATTCTCGATGAAGCACTGGGGATTGCTCATCTTGCCGATGTCATGGTACAGGGCGCCGGCCCTGACAAGGGCGACATTGGCTCCGATGGAGCGGGCAGCGGCATCGGCGAGATTCATGACCTGAAGACAGTGCTGGAATGTACCCGGCGCCTTCGTGGCCAGTTCCCTGAGCAACTTGTTGTTCGTGTCACACAACTCGATGAGGCGGGAATTTGAAACAAGCATAAAAATCTTCTCGAAAAGATATATCAGAGGATAACCTGCCACGGACAGCATAGACCCTATGAAGAGGAAGAGTATTGCCTGATAATCCCGGAAGCCCCTTATCTCACCGTCAATTAGTTTGAATGCAAAATATGTGACAAGCAGCGACAGGAAGACAAAAAACGCCATTATGAACTGCTGCCACCCTTTATTGAAATATGTAAACGAGTATATGGCGACAGCCCCAGCCACAAGATACATGACGAACAGCTCGATTCCGTTGTGTGAAAATACAAGCAGAGGAATCAGGGAGACGACATATACCGGATATACTACCTTGTTTCTGAAAAATGCCGTAAGGTACAGGGCAAACAGTGTATACGGAACGACATAGAGCAGACGGGGGTCAGTCTTCGCTACTGCGAATGTCACAAGGGCAGACAGGCAGACGACCGCAACTATATATGCATATTTGTTGAAGCTGGAGAAAATTCTCGCATTTGAATAATATATGGTAAAGAACACCAGAGTGACAATGGCAAGAGAAAGCAGGATATTGCCAATCCACAGGAGGGCCATCGGGCCATTGTAACCGACACTGCTTTCATATTCAGCCTTATAGGAATCAAGCAGCTGCTCGATTTCTGCGGTGACAGTCTCACCCTTGGAGACAATCAGCTGGCCGGCAGGCACATATCCTGACGTCGGCGACACATAGTTGACTGACTCCTCATGCACAAGGTCGGTTGTCTGCTGGTCAAAGATAAGATTAGGGACTATCAGGTCAAGAAGACCGGACGCGGTGCACAGAGAATCGGCATTGCATCCGGGCACCATCTTCCGGATACCGTCATAGAAGAAATTCCGGGCCTGGGAAGTCGTGTATATTTCAGATGGAGGGACGGCTGCAGCCCTTCTGTTTTTCTGGACATATATCACCTGCTCGCTTTCCGGAATGTCTTCACTGAATTCAGGACGCTCAGCAATCACTCCCTTTGAATATACGCTGTCTATGAAAGACACTATGGACTGCCTCAGATAGTCATAGTCCCCGAGGTCCACCCGTGCCGCAGCATCCTTGCGTTCGCTTGCGATATTCTCGGAATATCTGTAATAAGGAGTCACACTTGACACGGCCTCATCCCTTTCCCGCTGAAGTTCGTCAGCGGTCTTGAGTACCGGGAAATCAAATTCTGAAACAAGAGTCTCATACATCCACGGAGAGCCTTTCTTATAGTCGTAATTGAACTTTCCGCTTCTTGGCATAAAGAGCAGGAGCACAAAAAATAGGATGACCAGAGGAAAATAAATCCTTGCTGCACGCATAAATTTGCCGTTATCCATGACTCATCTGTTGTTAAAGAGGTTCATACTTCACCGGAGCATAATCAAACTCATCCGAGATGAAGGCATAAATATCATGTTCATTCATAAGGGAGACAATCCTGCGGCACAGGCCGGACGGAATCCCGGGGCCGGAGGTCGCAGTCAGCACAAGTTCATTCCTGAAAATTATTGAGGAAAGCACGAACTGATGGACCGACGGGGCATACAGAGGATAAAATTCTGTCACATACCTCATCATGCTCGCCGGCATTCCTACAGTTCCCGCCGAATGCAGAATGTATGTCGCCGCCCCCGCCTTCCTTTCTGCAAGGTCCGCAGCCAGAGACTTCTTGCCGGCCATATCCTTTCCTGACATCAGGGCCTCCGAATCACGGACAAGCCTTTCTGCATTGTAGGCAAGGGCATCCGGCTTAAGCTGGGCCTCAATGAACTTTTTCTGGGACATCAGTATCGTATTGAACGGATAGTCTCCGAATTTTCTGTTGTAGGCGAGAGAAATATCTACGCTGAACGGCTTCAGGGACAATGTCGGAAAGAAGCGCCTGAGATTGACTGACAATGCCGCGACCACATATTCCCCTCGCCCTATCCGGTCGCCATACTCCTGATGAATTGCATGGGAGACAATCGGAGAAATGAATGTCTCGGGAACATCCGCATAGTCTTTTGCACATGAGCGCAGACGGTTAAGAGGGATTCTGATCTGCACTGCGCGGAAATGGCCGGAAACATTTTCTGCCCCCGGAATATGGAATGCCTTTGCATCCATGTACCAGGCCGGCCTCGACGCCGGGAAATCCTCAATTGCGCCGAAAGGGTCATCCTCTGAAACTCTTGTGACACCGTCTTTCATTCCCCTGACACTTCCGTCATTTTCCACTTCGTAGCCCGACAACTGTATATACCTGAAAATAACAGACTTGGCAAATGCAGCCATCCCTTTTTCATCCAACAGGGAAGCATGCACATCAAAGCAGACGGTCTTGAATGCGCAGGATATTCTGAAAAGACAGTCATCCTCCCCGCCGCCTATCGTGCCGCCGCCATTGACACCCTGATAAACATGTATCCTCGACTCGCCCCGGACAAAGGCATATCCGGAAGACAAGGATGAAAGCCTCACCCTCAGATGAGGGAAAAGTACCATGACATCATTGGCCGCATCCTCAAGGATCTGCCTGTCGACATGCATCGTAAGGGTCACGACAAATCTCGGCACTGTCCCCCGGGAAGTCTTCCCGGAATAGAGGCTGAAGCATCCGCCCACGGGCGGGTCCAACAATGTTTCCGTTTTCTCCATCAGACTCTCATTTATGGAACGGGCTGCCCGGCTCCTTCGCCATATAACTGAACTCGAGCCTGTCTGTCAGACGCGGCATAATATTGTGCATAAATACCGTAAGCTTGCCGATAGGAGTAAGTATCACCTCACTTTTTCTCTTGCGGAGTCCTTTGGCAAGATGCATCGCGCATTCTTCTGCAGTCATCATCTTTCCTTCGTCGCGCGGAGTTTCGCCCTGGCTGCTTCCGTCCGCAGTGAGGGCGGCATTACGCACATTCGATGCAGTGAAGCCGGGGGCGAATATCATAACATGCAGTCCGTCATAGAGATGCTCTATTCTCAGAGTATCAAGGAATCCCCTGATCGCGTATTTTGATGACGAATATCCCGTCCTGCCGGGAAGTCCGGCGAAACCGGCTATGGAGATGACTCCTACGACCGACCCCTTAGACTCAAGAAGATATGGCAGGGCAAATTTCGTGCAGTACACTGTTCCCCAGAAATTCACATCCATAAGAGTCTTGATGACAGACAGGTCAAGGTCCCTGAACATAGCCCGCATGGAAATACCGGCATTGTTGACGAGGATGTCTATCCGGCCGAATTTCTCAACCGTCTTCTCCACAAGGGCTCGGCAGTCTTCTTCCCGGGACACATCTGTCTTGACACACAGGATTCTGTCCGTGTCAGCAGTCATTTCTGCCGCCTGCGCCGTCAGTTTGTCCATTGACCGGGCCGCAAGGGAGAGTTTTGCGCCAAAGGATGCAAATAATTTGGCAGAAGCCAACCCAATTCCTGAGCTGGCTCCTGTTATGATAATCACTTTGTCTTTGAAGTAAGATCCGTTCATTTCATGAAATCAGTCGTGGATTGCCATATCAGGAATCTCGTCCCCTTCATACTCTCCTCTCTTGAGCTTAGCCACAACCTCGGAGAAAGTCTTGAGCGTGTATTCCACATCTTCCATCGAATGTGCCGCCGTCGGGATGATACGGAAAATGATCATGCCCTTCGGAATGACAGGATAAACGACTATAGAGCAGAATATGCCATAGTTCTCGCGAAGGTCCTTGGCAATGTTGGTGGCTTCAACCACACCGCCCTTGACTGCCACCGGAGTGACACAGGCTTCTGCAGGGCCTATCTCAAGTCCCATGTCCCTGAATCCTTTCTGAAGCGCCCTGGTGACTGTGAAGAGCTTCTTGCGGAGCTCATCTCCCTCGGAACTCCTTATGATCTCAAGTCTCTTGAGTCCGCCTTCCACGAATGCCATCGGAAGTGACTTGGCATAAATCTGGGAGCGGAGATTGTAGCGGAGATAGTCTATGATTACCTTCGGGCCGGCAACAAATCCTCCGATTGAGGCCATGGACTTCGCGTATGCTCCGATATAGAGGTCAACTTCATCCATGACACCGAAATGCTCGGAAGTGCCGCGGCCGTGCTCGCCCATCACGCCGAAACCGTGGGCATCGTCAATGAGGATTCTGAAATTGTATTTCTTCTTCAACGCAACTATCTGGTCAAGTATGCCGAGAGCGCCGGTCATGCCGTATACGCCTTCGGTGATGAGGAGAATGCCTCCGCCGGTCTCCTCACAGAGCTTGGTGGCTCTCTTCAGGGTAGCCTCGCAGCTCTCGATGTCATTGTGGCGGTATGTCATTCTCTTTCCCATGTGAAGACGGGCACCGTCAATGAGACATGCATGTGCTTCTGAATCATATACAATCACATCATGTCTGTCCATGAGTGCGTCGATTGTGGAAATGATTCCCTGATATCCGAAATTGAAGAGGAATGCATCTTCCTTTTTCTCAAAATCCGCAAGCTCCCTTTCAAACTTCTCGTGGAGGGAAGTATGGCCGGACATCATGCGGCTTCCCATCGGGTATGCAAGGCCCCATCTGGCAGCAGCCTCGGCGTCAGTCTTCCTCACCTCAGGATGATTGGCAAGTCCGAGATAATTGTTAAGGCTCCAGCAGAGCACCGGCTTGCCGTTGAATATCATGTGCGGACCGAGTTCTCCTTCAAGCTTCGGGTACATATAATAGCCGAAAGCCTTCTGTCTGTACTGGCCGAGCGGGCCGCCTGAATCTTTTGCTATTCTGTCAAAAATATCCATAACTGTTGAATTTTGGTATGCGTTAATAATGGTATTGTCAAACTGTCCGAAAATTCAGGACCACCTCTATGCGTCAATGTTGGCATAGTGGGCATTTTCCTCGATGAATGCCCGTCTCGGCGGCACATCGTCACCCATGAGCATCGAGAATGTACGCTCGGCTTCGGCGGCATTCTCAATGGTAATCTGGCGAAGGAGTCTCTTCGAAGGATCCATCGTCGTGTCCCACAGCTGTTCGTCGCTCATCTCTCCAAGACCTTTGTATCTCTGCACTGTCACGCCTTTGTCCCCTCCGTTGCCGAGCTTCATGGTCGCTTCCCTGCGCTGCTCGTCCGTCCAGCAATATATCTCCTCACTGCCCTTCTTGACAAGATAGAGAGGCGGAGTGGCAAGATAGACATAGCCGTTGCTGATGAGATCAAACATATAGCGGAAGAAGAATGTCAGGATAAGTGTGGCAATGTGGCTTCCGTCCACATCGGCATCGGTCATGATGATGACCTTGTGATAGCGCAGCTTTGAGAGATTCAGCGCCTTGCTGTCCTCTTCGGTGCCGACAGTCACGCCGAGGGCCGTATATATGTTCCTGATTTCTTCGCTTTCAAACACCCTGTGGTCCATCGCCTTCTCGACATTCAGGATCTTTCCCCTCAGAGGAAGGATGGCCTGGGTCATCCTGTCCCGGCCCTGCTTGGCAGTACCGCCTGCGGAGTCTCCCTCGACGAGGAAAATCTCGCATTTCTCAGGATCCCTCTCGGAACAGTCGGCAAGCTTGCCGGGCATGCCTGCACCCGACATCACGGTCTTGCGCTGCACCATCTCCCGGGCCTTGCGTGCGGCCTGTCTTGCGGTCGCGGCAAGGATTACCTTTTCTATTATGGACTTGGCCTCACGCGGATTTTCTTCAAGATATGTCTCAAGAGCATTTGCAGTAGCCTGAGACACAGCGGAAACGACTTCCTGGTTGCCGAGCTTCGTCTTTGTCTGGCCCTCGAACTGAGGTTCTGCGACCTTTACGGAAATGACGGCTGTAAGTCCCTCCCTGTAGTCTTCCGGAGCGAGCTGGTCCGCCTTGATTTTGTTGAACAGGCCGTTGGCCTCGGCATAGTTCTTCAGAGTCCTCGAAAGGCCCATCTTGAAGCCCTGCAGATGAGTACCCCCCTCTATCGTATTGATGTTGTTGACATACGACTGGATTTTCTCCCTGTAGCCCGTATTGTACTGGAGGGCAATCTCAATAGGTATCACCTTGTCAGTCTCAAGACATATGGGCTCCGGGATGAGCTTCTCCACGGTGGAATCCGCATCGAGATACTGGACGAATTCCTTGAGGCCCTCCTTGGAATAGAATACCTCACGTCTGTAATCCTGCGAGACATTTCCTTCGGCATCGGTTACTTCAACCGTTTCCCTCATGTCGGTAAGGGAAAGTGAGACTCCCTTGTTCAGGAATGCGAGCTCCCTCAGACGGTCCGCGAGAATATTGTATCTGTATACTGTCGTGACCGTGAAGATTTCGGCATCAGGATGAAATGTGACTGTCGTCCCTGTATCGGAGGCCTCCCCTTTCACTTCAACTTCCGTAATCGGCTTGCCCTTGGAATATTCCTGGACGAAAATCTTGCCTTCCCTGTGGACCTCGGCGACGAGATGGTCGGAAAGTGCATTGACACAGGACACTCCGACACCATGAAGACCTCCGGACACCTTGTAGCTGTCCTTGCTGAACTTTCCTCCGGCATGAAGGACCGTCATGACGACCTCAAGAGCCGAGCGGTGCTCCTTCTCATGCATCCCGGTAGGTATTCCTCGTCCGTTGTCCGAAACCGTTATAGAATTGTCCTTGTTGATTGTCACTTCGATATGGGTGCAGAAACCGGCAAGAGCCTCGTCAATACTGTTGTCCACAACCTCATACACAAGATGGTGCAGTCCCCTCTCCCCTATGTCTCCGATATACATCGATGGTCTTTTCCTGACCGCCTCAAGCCCTTCCAGCACCTGGATACTGTCCGCAGAATACTGTGACTCCGCATTCTTGTTCACTTCGTTCTCGTTCATTTTCTCCTCTTAAATATCAAACGGACAAATTTAGCAATTTTATTACAAATTCAAGCAAATTCCGGCCGTAAAATTGATGCCGGACTCTGCATAGAGCGGAACTCTCTGGACTGTCATGTCAAGCAGATTTCCGCCATGTGCCCAGAAAGACAACTGCCTTGTGAATTTGAACTCGGCAGACACCCCGAGGTCGGCATAGCCTGGAATCGCAGCCGCGGAATAAGGAAGATTGCCGCCGATGGGCAGAAATCCTTTCCTTGCAGTGGCAAAACCGCAGTCAATGCCCACATATATCCTTCTGTTCCAATTATATACCATATTGACATAACCTGATAACGCCGCAGGCGCGAATGCGCCGGGATTCTTTTTTGCCGCATCAGAATTTTTCCACGAAAGAGACCCGTCAAGAGAAAAATCCTGCGATATACATTCATAATCAAGGGTAAGCCTGAACAATTGGCAGGCACCGAATACAGGGACATAGACAGGCATATCTGCTCCGGACAACATGACGCCGTCAAGAAAGGCATTGGCATAATTGGAATATCCGGCATGGAGGTCATATCCGAACCGAGAAGCGATGTTTCCCCTGAGCCCTATGTCCGCCGAAACCCGTTCGACAATATTGCCCAGAGGCAGGGACGCAGTCCTGTAAATGTCAAAATGCCTGTTATGCCCGAGCAGGTCGGACCAGGTCATGACTTCGTCCCCTCCTCCTGCCTTGAAATACAGGTCAAGATAATCTCTGACAGCTTCAAAGCTTATGCTGACATCCGGATATACGAACTGAGTGGATGCCATGTCAAAAAGATTCCTCTCGGAAGAGGCCCTGTTGAAGAAGTGGAAAGCCAGTTTTACCCCGAGGTCAAGATCCCACCGGCCTTTGTCCAGAAGATAACGCGGGGTCACGGAAATATCCCCCGCATATGAATTGAATCCGGGTCCGTAATCAGCCAGATTGAACGAGACTCCGAGCAATGCCCTGGAATATGGAGTCAAGGACGGTCCCATGGACAGGCCGAGTCCGAACAGATGCTCCCTGAGCCAGCCGCGGCCGGAAGACAGCCCTGAAAGTCCGGCCTTGTCTTCACCGAAACGATAGCGGAGCGAGGCGTCATAATGGAATTTCCTCCCGGCGGAGCCGTCGGACCTGATGTCCGCCCTGACATCAAGGGCATCAAAGCCCCTCGTCAAAGAAGTGTCGCGTGCTCCCGCCCCATAATAGCCGACATCAAATGTCATGAGCCCGCCTTTCCAGAACCAGCTTCCGCTCACCCCGGCAGCGGAAACCATGTCATATCCCCGGTAATTTTTCCCTTTGCCCGACGCCCTGCCATCCGACACCGACACCGTTTCCTTGCCGGAAGAGAGGCCGATACTTCTGTATTTCCCGAAATACGACCTGTGGGATGCGTATACATTCATCCTGAAATTCCCTTTCAGCTGCGGGGACCATACGGCATCAAGCACAGGCTGAAGCGGCAATCCGGCCCCTGCCTTCAGCATGAATGTCCTGCGTCCGAAATCCGCAGCGCCGGGAGTCATGTCAAGGACAAGAGGATCAAACGAGTATGTTCCGCCATACGGAGAATCATAGACATTGTATTCAAATTCAAGGTCAAAATGCTGCAGGCTGTCGGGAACAGGCATTGTCTGCACAGGCTTGTGCACTTCTGCAAGCTTACCTTCATACTGTCTGGTCACTTCCACAGTCGGGTCTATATTCTGCGCCCCGGCAGTCTGCAGTGACAAATTGAATGCCGCCGATAAGATGGCCGGCAATATGCGGCATATGATTTTCCCGTACATTTTCATTACATTTCGGCAGTTCCCTGCTGCGTTATTTCCTTGAGTTTACTGATACGCAATGACACATTGTCGGCAATGTCATCGTCTTCCGGGGAAGGCTGATATCCGTCCCGGATGCTTTCGAAGGTTGCCATTGCCTGGTCATATTCGCCTCTGTCCACAAACGAATCCCCGAGGACCAGGAACGACTTCGCCAGCCAGTAGGCCTGCCCTCGCGAGGAGTCGGAGAAAGAATATACCCTGGTCTCCAACTGGGCGAAATCCCCGCGGTCATAGCTGTCAAGAATCATAAGATAGGCCGATTCCGCGCCCTCGGGAGTAACCGGGTCCGATGCAAGGCCGGCAAAGATGGCATAGGCTTCATCCCTCCTGCTTAGGGCGAGGCACGACTTGGCCTTGATGAATTCAGCCTCTCTCCTTTCATCGGCATCCGACCGGCTGTCCGAAAGCACTGCATCAGCGCAGGAAACCGCCTCCGCGAACATCTTAGCCCCATATGCAGACCGCATCATTCCCATGCTGGCCAGATGGATATTATTGTCAATCACGGCTATTTCCGACAAGGACCGATAAGCCTCGTATGCCCTTTCATACCGCTGCATGCCATATGAAAGTCCCGCAAAGTTCAGACACGCAAGTTCCGCATAAGAACCGGCTCCTGCATCCATGACCTTGGCATAATAGTCGCACGCACGGTCAGGTTTTCCTGTATTCCGGTAGCATTCGGCCATATAATAATATGCCTGCGGAATTTTGGCTCCGTCAGGATAAGCCTCTATGTATGACTGGATTGAGACAATGGCCTTCGGATAATTCTCGGAGAGATAAATCTGCTCCGCAGCATTGAAAATCATCATTTCCTTCTCATCCTCAGTCTTGAGTGACGACCTGCCTATTCGGGCAATATAGTCAAGGTAAGCCTGAGGGTTGTTCTCAGACTGATAGACAGACTCTATTGCCAGCAGGGCATCATCCGCATAGCCGGACAGAGGAAGCTCTTCAACGACTTTCCTGTAATAGCGGAGTGCGGCCTCATTGTCGGACCGGTTACGTGATATCATGCCCAACTCTATGAGAGCCCTTGCGATGAAAATGCTGTCCCTTGACGAGGCTGCAAGCTTCCGGTAAGTATCGGCCGCAAGTTCCTCCTTTCCCGAGACAAGATATGAACGGCCGAGTTCAAACATGGCCTCCGGATAAAACGGAGAAGAAGAATCGGCCTCCGCAGCATTGCGAAGAAGAGTCACCTTCCTTTCCTCATCTCCGGCAAGACCATATGCCACCGCCGCCTGATAATACGGATAGATGTCATTGACATCAAAATATTCTTTTCTCACCTCATCGTATGATGCCGCAGCATCAGCATATTCTTTCTGCATGAAAAGGCAGTCCGCATAACGGAGCATCGCATCCTTCCGCCATGTCAGCCGCTCACCCTTGAGATATTCAGAGAACCAGCGGGCGGCAGAAGAATAGTCTTCTTTCTTAAAATGGCAATATGCTATTCCATATGGAATCATCCACGACTCATCCATTCCATAAAGTGCAGAAATATTGTAGAGCCTGGTATAGAGGCCAAGGGCATCGTCAAATCTGTCATCCCTGTAATAAGCCTCTGCCAGCCAATAGCTTGACATCTGATTGAAAGTATCCCTCCTGTCAGAATAGTACACCGCAGCCTTCAGATACGGCACTGCATCCCGCCATGCCCCTGCAGAAGCGAGTTCGGATGCGCGCAGATAATTGGCTTTCATATAATTGCTCTTCATCACAGGATCCAGTTCGTCTATGTTGTCGTACGCTTCTACAGCCCCGGCATAATCATGTTCCTGCAATGCCGCAACCGCCATATAGCTGTAGATTTTTTCCGACTTGCCCGCATCCGGATATTTTTCAAGGTAACTGCGGAAGACAGACCTGTCATTGTTCAGGTCAAATGAAAGCTTGGCATAATTGAAATATGCATCTTCCGATATGTCAGGGTCATATCCGGCTTCCGCAGCAGCCCTGAAGGCATCAAGGGCGGAAACCTTGTTCTTTGTCCTGATATAGCTGTAGCCCAACTTGTAATTGGCGACCTGACCGACGGAATCGCTTCTGTCAGTCATCATCGAGAAATTGTCTATCGCTCCGGAAAAGTCACCGACGGCATAGAGCAGCGACCCGGCATAAAAAAAGTCTGAGCGGGATGCCGGCTGGGACCCGCCGGAGTTTCCGCCATAATATTTTCTTGCCTCACTGGCATTTCCCTGCACAAGGAAAGACTCGGATATGAGCCTGTTCAGCTTAGGCAGGCATTCCTCCGGGACTGAGCCGAGCAATTCCGGTCCTTTTTCTATTACATACCCGTAGTCCTTGAGCATGAAGCGGCATTCCGCCAGATAGTAGAGACTCATCGCAGAAAAACGGCTGTCGACCGAGGACTTTTCAAACCATCCGGCTGCTTCCTGAAAATTTTTCTGACAATAGCAGATATACCCGGCCATATAGCACGAAGCGGCAGTATAGTCCGATTTTCCAGCCGCTGAAAGTTCTGAAAAACGGTCAAGAGCACGGGCCATTTCGCCGTTTTCATAATCGCAATACGCCCTCTTGAACCGGTATTCGTTCCTCTGGCCCCTTTCCAGAGACTTCAGGGATATGGACTCAAGGATTTCGGACGCGGCTCCGTAATTCCCTGAATCGAACAGATTGAGGGCATCCGCATATCTTATCCTGGACGAGACGGCAGAAAAGGGGTATTTCTCAAGATACGGCCCTGACAAATCCCGATATGAAGGAAGCCTCATCTTCACGGCGCAGAGCACCGCATAGCCCCGGGCCTCGGGCTCATCATATTCTTCGGCTATCCTGCTGAAACAGGACATTGCCTCCTCATACATTCCTTTCTCATATATGAATAGTGCCTGCCGGAATGCCCCCCTGAGGCCTGTCCTGTCCTGTTCGCAGGACGGCGGCACATTTTCCGGGCATGCCGCGACAGCGGAGCCTGCAAGAAAAAGGGCGGACAAACATGAGGCGACTGCACAAAACAGTTTCATCATATCAACAAATATTTTTACAAAAGTAACTATTTTCCTTATTTTTGTAAAATATATGTATTCATGACATGGAAAACAGAGAAACAATCATATCATTCGACAGCGCCGACATTGCCGGCGGCGACAGCATTGTCATCTACGGGCTCAATATGAAGGTATACAAAGGGGACTTCATATATATTGTGGGCAAAGTCGGGACAGGCAAGACATCCGTCATAAGGACAATCATAGCAGAGAACAGGCTTGCCGGAGGAAACGGGCAGGTCTGCGGATATGACCTGCGGACCATCAGGGAAAAGGAGATACCTTTCCTCAGGCGCAGGCTCGGAGTCGTGTTCCAGGATTTTCAGCTTCTGATGGACAGGAATGTCGAGGAAAATCTACGGTTCGTCCTGAAAGCCACAGGGTGGAGAGATGAAAGGGAAATGGACAGGCGGATAGCCGAAGTCCTGGATGCGGTAGGACTCAAGAACAAGTCACACAGGATGCCGCACCAGCTTTCAGGAGGAGAGCAGCAGAGGGTTGCAATTGCCCGGGCCCTGCTCAACCGCCCAGAGGTCATAATAGCCGATGAGCCGACAGGGAACCTTGACCCGGAGACGGCAGACAGCATAATGGGGCTCCTGTGCAAAATCAACAGGAACAACGGTACGGCAATAGTCATGGTGACGCATAACCATTCCCTTGTGGACAAATATCCAGGAAGAATAATGGTCTGCGGCAATGAGACCTGCACAGAAATGGGCATCAGACAAGAAACAAAGGGAGAAGAATGGACAGAGAGGAAAGATACAGAGGCATAAGCGGATGGTTTTCCGAAAACATGCCATCCGCAAAGAGCGAACTTCAGTACGACTCCCCTTTCCATCTTCTGATAGCCGTGATACTTTCGGCCCAGTGCACGGACAAGAGGGTAAACATGCATACTCCGAAACTGTTCAGGAGATTTCCGGATCCGGAAGACCTTGCCGCCGCTTCTTTTGATGAAGTATACGGGCTCATAAAGTCAATCTCATTCCCCAACAACAAGGCGAGGCACCTGATAGGGATGGCACGGACTCTTGTCAGTGACTTCGGAGGCAGAGTGCCGGACGAGCCCGAAGAACTCGTCAAATTGCCCGGCGTCGGAAGAAAGACGGCGAATGTGATAGCCTCCGTAATCTACGGGAAGCCTGTGATTGCAGTCGACACCCATGTATTCAGGGTATCACGAAGAATCGGCCTTTCAGAAGGAAAGACTGTCGAAGCCGTTGAAAAAGACCTTACGGACAACTTTCCTCCGGAGATTCGTCCGGCGGCACATCATTGGCTCATCCTGCACGGGAGATATGTATGCACCGCCAGGAAACCTGACTGCGGAAGATGCGGAATCAGCAGCTGGTGCAGAGAATACGAACACCGCATTCCAAAAACAGAAAAGAGATGACATTCACTTCTGAAAACATACTGCTCCTGATGTCAATTCTGATATTCTGCAGTATACTCATAAGCAAGGTAGGCTACCGCTTCGGACTTCCGTCGCTCCTGCTGTTCCTTGTAGCAGGCATGATATTCGGCACCGACGGCCTCGGGCTTCAGTTCAACAATGTCGGCCAGGCCCAGTTCCTGGGCATGGTCGCCTTGTGCATCATCCTGTTCACAGGCGGAATGGAGACCCGATTCAAGGAAATAAAACCCGTACTCGGGCCGGGGCTGGTTCTCTCCACTCTCGGCGTAATCCTGACGACCGTCTTCACGGGGCTCTTCATATTCATGCTGTCGGAATGGAAGTCTTTCCCGTTCTCACTTCCTCTGGTGACATGCTTTCTTCTCGCAGCCACAATGTCCTCCACGGATTCGGCATCAGTCTTCAACCTGCTCGGCCAGAAAAAGCAGAACCTGAAAAACAATCTGAAGCCGCTGCTTGAACTTGAGAGCGGAAGCAACGACCCGATGGCATACATTCTGACCATCATCCTCATTCAGATGGCGGCGGCCTTCGGGGAGGCCGGCACAGGGGCAGCAGGGACAACGGCTATAGTGCTTCAGGCCCTGAAGACCCTTGCTCTCCAGTTTTCAATCGGAGCCGCCTCCGGATTCCTTATGGGCTGCGGCTCGGTATGGCTGCTGAACAGAATCAACCTCAAGAATGCCCCCCTGTATGCCATCCTGCTCATGAGCATCGTATTCTTTTCTTTTACCGTGACGACAAAACTCCAGGGCAACGGATATCTGGCCGTATACCTCGCAGGTATCGTCATCGGCAACCACCGGCTCGTAAACAGGAAGGACATATTTGCATTCTTCGACGGCCTGACATGGCTGATGCAGGTGGTGATGTTCATCACGCTCGGCCTGCTGGTCAATCCGCACGAGATGATGAAAGTGGCCCCGGCGGCCCTTCTCATAGGAATTTTCATGATTATTGTCGCGAGACCCCTGAGCGTGTTCCTGTCCCTGATTCCTTTCCGGAAGATTTCTTTTGCGTCCAAGTCATTCATTTCCTGGGTGGGGCTGAGGGGGGCAGTACCTATCATCTTCGCCACATACCCGGTCGTGGAAGGCACACCTGGATCAGACATCATCTTCAATGTGGTGTTTTTCATCACAATATTGTCTCTTGTAATCCAGGGAAGTTCCATTTCATTTGTGTCAAGGCTTCTCAAGCTTGACCTGCCCCAGGAGGAAGGCAGCACTGAAATCGGGTTTGAAGTACCTGAAGAAGCAGGGAAACTCGTTGAAGTGACCATTACAAGAGAGACTCTGTCGAAAGGGAATACGCTGAAAGACCTGAAGATGCCGGAAGGCATGCTTGTGATGATGATAAAGAGAGACGGAAAATTCATTGTCCCGAACGGGAGCCGCGTACTGAAGGACGGGGACAAGCTCCTCGTAATATATGACAACGACACTCCTGCATAATGGCAATCCGCAAAGAGGACATACTGTCGGCATTGCACCCGATACGATGCGCCCCCGGGGACATTCCTGCCGGATTCAACGACCCGTTCAGATACTCCCCCTGCCCGGCAGTTGCACGGGCAGCCGCAGAAATCATCTCCCACATACATTCAGACAAGACACTTGACGGAATATTGTCCGAAGGCAAGATGCTTGGTGTGCTGATTGTAGAAATTCCGGACGACAAACTGCAGGACGGCCCCGGGCCGTTCCGCGAAAGGCATGCCTACCTTGCCGGATTTTCCGGAATCGCTGCAGGCAAGAACCTTCTGCCGGGCTTTGTGCCTCCCGTGCTTGATCTTCTGGAGCCTGAGGGGCATTTCAAAAAAGAAGAATCCGTCATATCGGAAATCAATGCCCGCATCAGGTCAATCCTTGAAAGCAGGGAATATCTTGAGGCAGCGGAAAGTCTTTCGGAAATCAACGGGGAAAAAGCCTTGTCCATGGCTTCATGGAAAGAGAAAATGGCAGAATCAAAGCGGCGGCGCAGGCGCATACGGGAATGTCTTAAAGCAGGAGTGATGCCGGACTCCGCAGATACAGTACATTACTCGCAAGAGCCAGTCCATGATATTGACAAGCTTCAGGATGCACTTATCCGGGAAAGCCAGTATGAGAAAGCCTGCCTGAAGAGAATGGCTGCAGAATACAACTCCCGTCTCCCTGAAGCAAGGAGGCTCATGGAAAATGCCACAGGCGAAATACATCGGCTCAGAAAACGGAGAAAGGACATGTCAGACAGTCTGCAGAAATGGATTTTTGACAATACCATTGTCCTGAATGCCTGCGGCGAGCGGAAAAGCATCTCGGAAATATTCTCAGGCCGCGGGCTTGTCCCTCCTGCCGGGACAGGAGAATGCGCTGCACCCAAATTGCTCCAATATGCTTTCTCGCACGGTCTCAAGCCTCTGGCTATGGGAGAGTTCTGGTATGGAAGGAGTCCGGACAACGAAGTCCGGGAAGAAGGCCGCTTCTACCCGTCGTGCGGCTCAAAATGCGGTCCTCTGCTCGGATTCATGATGAAAGGGCTTGGACACGCGGCAGAACTTGATGGCGACAGTGCGGAAGCCCACGCCTGTCCCGGAATTGACGAAGAGAGCATAATATATGAGGACGGGAGCATAATCGTTGCCGACAAGCCGGCCGGAATGCTGTCAGTCCCCGGCAATACCGGTCAGCCGTCATTAATGGAACTGCTGGAAGAGTCATCGGCAGAGGGGAAAAGACTCGGAAGGAGCAGGATTCTGCCTGTCCACAGACTTGACATGGATACTTCGGGCATCATCATCTATGCCAAGACTGAAGAGGCCCAGAGAAATCTCAGGCAGCAATTCGAGGCCAGGAAGATACAAAAGACATATCTGGCGGACCTTGACATCCCTGAAAAATGGCCGCACCGTGAGGGCGAGACAGGCACCATAAGCCTCCCGCTGGCCCCGGACATTCTTGACAGGCCGAGACAAAAGGCAGACACGGAGAAAGGCAAGGAAGCGATATCGGAATACAGGATTCTTTCTATAAGAGGAAAGAGAGCGTCCGCAGAGCTGCATCCGCTCACCGGACGGACTCACCAGCTTCGTGTACATGCCGCCCACAAGGACGGGCTCGGAGCTCCCGTCATCGGAGACAGGCTTTATGGCAGTGCAGCCGCTTCCGGCAGGCTTCATCTGCATGCGGCTTCAATCAGCTTCGCGCATCCTGTCTCCGGAGAAACGATGCATCTGGAGAGCAGACTGAAGCCGTTCTGAAAAATTCTTAAATCTGATGAAGAAAGTTTTGTTAAATTTGCAGAAATGCAGATACCGGAAATGGATACGGAAACAAGAGAAATGCTCATCTCATGGGCGGACAAATACAATGACAGGCAATATTTCCGGGAGGACCCGATAGCCTTCCCGACCAGGATGGCGGAACTGTACCGCAGGGGAGAACGCAGCCTTGCCGATGTGGAAATCACGGCTCTCATAGCGGCTCATCTTGCCTGGGGGCGCAGAGCAATGATAGTCAGGGACAGCACTCGGGCGATGGAGGAGATGGACTGGAGGCCTTACGACTATGTAATGAAAGGTGCATACAGGAATGACGGGGCAAGTCTACACAGAACCGTAAAATGGAGTGAATTTGCCGACATCTGTTCAAGACTCCGGGAAATATTTTCCGAAAGGGAAAGCATCGAGGGAATGGACAACGGGGAAATCAGATGCCGGATATTCGGGCGCAAGGCTGACCCGAAAGCCCCTGACAAGAAAATCAACATGATGCGCAGATGGATGGTCCGGGACGACGGGAAAGTGGATCTCGGGCTGTGGAAAAATTCAGACAAGTCAGCCCTGCTGATACCGCTTGATGTACATGTCCACGATGAAGCCGTCGCCCTCGGGCTCACTCAACGCAGGCAGAAGGACATCACCACAGTAAAAGAAATTACCGGAGCATTCGCGGAAATTTTCCCGGGAGACCCGTGCAAGGGAGACTTTGCCCTGTTCGGATACGGAATCACATATCACAAATAAAATATGCCAAGACTCTACATTATCTCCGGATGCAACGGAGCCGGAAAGACGACGGCCTCATATACGCTGCTGCCGGAAATGCTTGAATGCAGCCAGTTCGTGAATTCCGATGAATTCGCCAAGGGACTTGCTCCATTTTCTCCGGAAAGGGCATCAATCAAGGCAAGCCGATTCATGGTAATGAAAATACGCTATCTCTTCCGGAAAAAGGAAGACTTTGCCATCGAGACCACTCTTGCGACGAGGACTCTGCTCAACACAGTGAGACAGGCGAGAGAAGAAGGCTATACTGTAACCCTGCTGTATTTCTGGCTCAATTCCCCCGATCTGGCAGTTGCAAGGGTAAAGGCAAGAGTCGAAGCCGGCGGACACAATATTCCGGAAGAAACCGTCAGACGCAGATACAGCATGGGACTCAGATATTTCTTTGAAGACTATGCTCCGGTATGCGACAGATGGATTCTTGCAGACAATTCGATTACTCCGTTCAGGGTCATCGCCGAAGGCAGCAGAGATGAAGTCATGAACATCAAGGACATTGAGACATACGAACTCATCAGAAAGACGGCGCTTGAAGAAAGCCAGGACAAATAGAACAGACAGGAATGGACAACAGATATTTCCTTGACACATTCAGAATCACGATACCCCAACTTGAGATGCTTGCCGGCACTGCCCTCAGAAACGGAGGGTCATGGGCAGACCTGTATTTCGAATATTCTACATACAGCGAACTTACGCTCCGTGACGGAGATGTGACTTCAGGTGGATTCCATACTGATTATGGAGCCGGAATCCGTGCACTCAACGGAGAAAAGACAGGATATGCCTACTCAGAAAGCACCGGGACAGAGGAACTGACAGAGGCAGCAAAAGCTGCATCAATGATTGCGGCTTCGCAGCGCCCGTTCACTCCGCAAAGTGTCCGTCCGCTTGAAAACGCCGGACTGTACCCGATGTCATGCCCATGGAGACAGGCAGACCTTGCCGGATTCATTCCGTTCCTCAAGTCGCTCGAGAAGAAAATCCGTAGCCGGGACAGCCGTGTCCTTAAAGTCATTGCAAGACTTGCGGCATCCCAGAGCGACATAATGATGTTCAATTCATCCGGTGAGCTTGCCTGTGACACCCGGCCCTGCGGAAGCATAGTGGTTTCCGTCATTTTCTCCCAAGGAGGAAAGACAGAAAGCAAATCTGTCTCACGCAGCTTCCGCATGGGCACTGAAATGGTGACGGAAGCCCTCGCCGACGAGATGGCTGCCGATGCCGTGGCCGGAATTGACGAAAGATTTGATGCCAGAAGGCCCAAAGGTGGGCAGATGCCTGTCGTGATGGGCGCAGGAGCTTCCGGAATATTGCTTCACGAAGCCATGGGGCATGCCTTCGAGGCCGACTTCAACAGAAAAGGACAGTCAATATTTTCCGGGAGAATAGGAGAAAAGATATGCAGTACGGGCATAAGCATTGTGGACGACGGCACCGTGAGAGGAAACCGCGGCGCCTGCAATTTTGACGACGAGGGTGTCGCCGGACAAAAGACATGGATGGTAAAGGACGGCATACTCAATTCATATCTTCACGACAGGATAAGCGCATCATGGTTCAAAGTACCTCCTACCGGCAACGGACGCAGGGAGTCATTCCGGTTTCATCCTATTCCACGCATGAGGACGACTTATATGGAAAATGGCACAGCCTCTCCTGAAGATATCATATCATCCGTCAAAAAGGGCATATATGTGGATGAGTTCTCCAACGGACAGGTCAAGATAGGAGAAGGCGACTTCACATTCTTCGTCAAAAGCGGAAGACTTATCGAGAACGGAAGGCTTGGGGCTCCTGTAAAGGACATCAACATCATAGGCAATGGCCCGAGGGCACTTGCGGATATAACCGCGGTAGGCAATGACCTGAAGATTGACAACGGCACCTGGACCTGCGGGAAAGACCAGAATGTACCGGTGAGCTGCGGCATACCGACCGTGCTTGTAAAAAATCTGACAGTCGGAGGAGAATGACATGATCATGAAAGAGAAGAATGACATGAAAAACGGGATCGGACAGGACTCCTGGCAGTCCGCAGGAATAATAACAGAGATGGAGGCTGAAGCAGCCGCAGGATGTATCCGCACGGCGCTCAATGCAGGAGCCTCACAGATCAGGGTGTCGCTTGACAAAAGCATAATTGATTCATTTGCATTGTTCAACGGAGAACTTGACAAAGTGACCCATGCGGCAGACAGGTCTGTCTGCCTCTATATCTTCGCAAACGGACGCTACGGAACTTTCTCTACAAATGTATTTGAGGAAGGCCGTCTGCAGGAGTTTGTAAAGAAAGCCGTACTGACAACAGGCCTGCTTGCCGAAGACAGATTCAGAAGGCTGCCGGACACCGGAAGGACAGCGAAAGATGCATTGAAAGGAGATGAGGCCGGACTATATGACAGGAGCCGGCATCAGGTGACTCCCGGACAGAGGCTCAAGTCCGCAATGTCCGGGACAATCTATTCAGAATGCCTGCAAAACACCATGAAGCCAGCGGATGGAAAACTGCCGGAATACAGCATCATATCAGAAGAATGCGAATATTCCGACTCCATAGACGACAACCTCACAATGGACTCGCAGGGATTCTGCGGAAGACATATTGAGACATCATTCGGTTACACCACGGAAATCACAGTCGGCACCCCGGACGGCAACAGGTTCAGCGGATACTGGTGGGACTCCTCCCCGTTCAAGAACAGACTCCGCATTGAAGGGTGTTCGGAAACGGCCCTGAAAAGAGCCATAAGGCAAATCTGCCCTGAACGATGCATCAGCGGCAAATACAATATGGTTGTGGACAGCAGTGTCAGTTCAAGACTCGTCTCCCCCATCGTGTCTGCCCTTAATGCAATGGCCATCCAGCAGCACAATTCTTTCCTCGCAGACAGCCTCGGAAAAAAGATTTTTCCCGAAGGCCTCACTCTGGAAGACAAGGCAAGGACCCCCGGACGGCCCGGCAGCAGGTTCTATGACTCAGAGGGAGTCGCCACGGAAGACAGCCCCGTCATAAGCAGGGGTACAGTCATGGAATATTTCATAAACACATATATGTCCGGGAAAACAGGCATGCAACCGACGACAGAAGGCATATCCCGTCCCGTGCTGAGGTCATACATGTCAAACAACGGTTTGCAATCAGCGGAAAAAGAAATATCTTTGCAGGATATGCTCAAATGCTGTGAAGACGGCATCTATGTGTGCGGATTCAACGGAGGCAACTGTAATCCGACCACAGGAGACTTCTCATACGGCATAGAGGGATTTGTTTTCCGCCATGGAGAAATAGCCGCCCCTGTGAGGGAAATGCTCATCACGGGCAACATGATCCGGCTGTGGAACAGTCTCATCGCCGCAGGAAGCGATGCAAGGGAATGCACAAGGTGGCAGATACCGTCACTGGCATTCTGCGATGTGGATTTCAGCGCATAAAAGCCAGATGAGGGGAGACAGAAGGACAGACATAAAAACAGAATACGATGAAAATCGACATTAACAAAGTAGTCGAGCTCTGCTATGAGCTTGAGGTTGACGGAGAAATCGTCGACAGGACCACCAGAGAAAAACCTCTTGACTATATACACGGGACAGGTTCCCTGCTGGAAAAGTTCGAGGACAACATTGCCGGACTTGAGCCGGGAGGCAAATTTGCCTTTACCCTCACCCCGGAAGAAGGATATGGAGAAATCGACCCGAACAGAATCATAGATCTTCCCAAACAGGCCTTTGAAGTCAACGGGGTAATTCAGGAAAGTCTTCTCGTGCCGGGAAACACCATCCCGATGCTGAACGGGCACGGAGGAGTAGTGCCGGGAAAAGTACTTGAAGTCAAGGAAAATACGGTGACAATGGACTTGAATTCACCGATGGCGGGCAAGACCCTCAATTTCTCGGGAGAGATCCTGACTGTCAGGGACGCCACCGAAAAAGAGCTGAAAGAAGGACTTCACGGTGAATATGTGCACACATGCTGCTGCGGAGGGCACGGTGAAGGCGGCTGCCACGGACATGAGGAAGGACATGAGTGTCACGGACAGGGTGAAGGCGGCTGCTGCGGAGGACACGGCGAAGGACACTGCGGTCACCACAAGGAATAATCAGGTCAGGGGATGTGGCTTGCTCTGGCATTCGTGTCCGCCGCCCTGCTCGGGCTTTATGACACTTCCAAGAAATCGGCACTGAAAGACAATGCTGTTCTTCCGGTGCTGTTTTTCAATACACTCTTTGCTACAGTCATTTTCTCCCCTTTCATCATTGACAGCGCTGCGGGGACAGGATGGTTTTCCGGGACAGTGCTTGACAGTTCGCCATATGCCGGGCATCCGAAGACCTCCGGAGCAGAGACAGGGAGTCTGCTGCACGCCCATATGCTGATAATCATCAAAGCCTTCATTGTCCTGACATCGTGGATTTTCGGTTACTTCGGGATGAAGCATCTCCCGATAACAATCGTCGGACCGATCAATGCGACAAGGCCGGTCCTTGTTCTGATTGGCGCCATGCTGATTTTCGGAGAAAGGCTGAACGGCTATCAGTGGACAGGCGTGATACTGTCGCTCATATCCCTGTATCTCCTGAGCAGGTCAAGCAAAAAGGAAGAAGTTGATTTCACACGCAACAAATGGATATGGGCGGTCGCTGCAGCGGCTGTAATAGGAGCGGTCAGCGGCCTGTATGACAAATACATTATGAGGGAACTCAGTCCGATGTTCGTGCAGAGCTGGTACAATCTGTATCAGCTCGTCATCATGACTGTGGTCTGCGCCATCCTGTGGTATCCGAACAGGAAACACATAACTCCTTTTCACTGGTGCTGGGCCATACCGCTCATCTCTGTCTTCTTATCTGCGGCGGACTTCGCGTACTTTTCGGCACTCAACCAGCCCGACTCGATGATTTCAGTCGTCTCCCTGATACGGAGAGGTTCGGTCATAGTGTCGTTTGCCTGCGGAGTGATGCTGTTCAGGGAACGGAATCTCAGGGCAAAAGCTCTGGACCTCATCCTGATACTTGTCGGAATGATATTCATATACATGGGTTCAAAATGACGGAGACATCAGTTCTGATCATCCGGAACAGAAATTACATGCTGAATGGAAGATAAAATCAAAGTCGCGGGCACGGCAGTTGTCATACTCAACTGGAACGGGAAGCACTATCTTGAGATGTTCCTGCCAAAGCTCCTCAGGTCTGTAGAATGGATGAATGCTACGGGAGGAGAGCACTACGGCCATTCGGAGGTCATTGTCGCCGACAATGCCTCGACAGACGGCTCCATTGAAATGATGGCGGAAAAATTCCCGCACACAAAGACAATAGTCTTTGACAGGAACTATGGCTTTACAGGGGGATATAACCGCGCATACGAAAGGATTGACTGCAAATATTTCCTTCTCATAAATTCTGACATCGAGGTCCCCGAGCAATGGCTTGGACCGCTTGCCGAATGTATGGAGGCCGACCCGAGCTGCGGGATATGCGCCCCGAAGCTTCACTCATGGCAGGACAAGGAAATGTTTGAATATGCAGGGGCGGCAGGAGGCTACATCGACAGATTCGGCTATCCGTTCTGCAGAGGCCGGGTGATGAAGAAACTGGAAAAGGATGCCGGCCAATACGACAGCCCGGCAAATGTATTCTGGGCGACTGGAGCATGCCTTATGATACGGTCATCAGTATGGAAGAAACTCGGTGGGCTTGACGAAAGATTTTTCGCGCACATGGAAGAGATAGACATGTGCTGGCGGGCTCAGCTTGCAGGATGGAAAGTCAGGATAGTCCCCTCCTCCACTGTTTACCACATCGGAGGAGGCACCCTTCCGCAGAATTCGCCATGGAAACTGTATCTCAATTTCCGCAACAACCTGCTGATGCTGGACAATAACCTCGCCAAGACCTACGCCCTTGACATGTCAGCTGAAAAGGCCGTCAGAAAAGCCCGAAGGACAATTTTCGTGAGGATGCTTATGGACGGAGGCGCCGCAGGAGTATATCTCCTTACTTTCAGGTTCAGATATTTCAAGGCCGTCGTGAAGGCGCACAAAGATTTCCGCATACTCCGGAAACGCCAGGGGCCCGAGGCTGTCTCGGGCTACATCAGACGGATTCAGGAAGAAGGCAAAGCACCCGCAGTCACCGGTATGTACAACGGATGGATGATACCTAAGGCAGTCTTTGGCATCCGCATAAAATTCTAAAAAATGGCAAGTTACCTCCAGATAGAAAACATCTCCAAGTCCTACGGGCCGAAAGTCCTGTTTGAGAACATCGGATTCAACATCAACGAAGGGGACAAAATGGCGCTCATCGCCCCGAACGGCACGGGAAAAACTTCCCTGCTGCGGATACTTGCAGGCAAAGACAAGTCAGACTCAGGCGGCAAGATTGTCTTTCTCAAGGACATAAGGATAGCCTTCCTTGAGCAGGAATACGGATTTGACCCGGAGAAAGGCATATTTGACCAGATAATGGACCACAGCACAGCCTTTACAGAGCATCTTGACACGGAACATCTCTGGGAATACGAAAGACGGGTAAAACAGTACCTGACCGGTTTCCGTCTGACGGACTACGGGCAGAAAATGAAGGAACTCTCCGGAGGGGAAATAAAAAGAGTGGCCCTTGCTGAAATGCTTGCAAGCGAGGCCGACTTCTTCATAATGGACGAGCCGACCAACCATCTGGACATAGATGCCATAGAATTTCTGGAAAATTTTCTGTCCCGCTCCCGCTGTACCCTGCTTATGGTCACACATGACAGATATTTCCTTGACAAGGTATGCAACACGATAATGGAGCTTGACCACGGCTCTCTCTATGTATACAGGGGCAATTATCAGAACTATCTGGAGAAAAGGTCCGAACGCATTGCCAACAGGAATGCCGAGACAGACAAGGTCCGCAACATACTCAGGCGCGAACTCGAGTGGATGCGAAGCACTCCACAGGCCCGTACCGGGAAAGCGAGATACAGGATAAATGCATTCCATGAACTCAAGGCCAGGGCAGACATGACTTTCAGCGAGCAGCATGTCTCGCTGTCGGACCTGCATGGGGCCACGAGACTGGGGACAAAAATCATCGACTGCAAGGATGTCTCATTCTATTACGGGGACACCTGCTATCTTGATCATTTCACATACAATTTCCAGAGATATGAAAAGGTCGGGATAGTCGGGAGAAACGGTGCCGGGAAAAGCACATTCATCAACCTGCTGACAGGAAACTATTCTCCCGAAATGGTGTCAACCGACCATCAGGCAGCCCGCAAGGAGGGGCAGGGACTGCTCGCCGGAGTCATAGAACGCGGTGAATCCCTAAGAATAGGATACTACCGTCAGAGCGGCATCACTTTCAATCCTCAGGACACCGTCCTTGACACAGTCAACGACACCAGGCTTCTCAGCCGTTTCCTCTTCCCGCACGACATGCTCAACAACAGGATAGAAAAGCTGAGCGGCGGAGAGAAACGCAGACTGTATCTGCTCACAATACTGATGCAGCAGCCCAACCTTCTGATTCTTGACGAGCCCACCAACGACCTGGACATCGTCACTCTGAACATCCTGGAAGAATATCTCAAGGAATTTCAGGGGACACTCATAATCATCTCCCATGACAGGCACTTTCTGGACAGGCTCGCTGACCATCTGTTCGTATTCTGCGGGAACGGCATTGTCAAGGACTTCACCGGCAGCTACAGTGAATACAGGGAATTTATCCGGGACTATGAGGCAGAGCAGAAATCAAGGGCAAGAGCCGAAGAAAAGGCTGCCCGGACATCCGGCGGCACGGGACTGAGAAAAGACAGGAATACCGGGGAAAGCGACTCGGCCGGAACAGGCGGAAACTCCGGAAAGAAGAGGCTGAGCTACAAGGAACAGCGCGAGCTTGAACAACTGGAAAAAGAACTCCAGTCGCTCAATGCCGAGAAGTCATCGCTTGAAGAGCAGCTTGCCGGAGGGTCTCTTGAATTTGAGGAACTCCGCAAGGCTTCGGAAAGAATCAGCGAAGTGCTTGCCCTTATTGATGAAAAAGAAAACCGCTGGCTCGAACTTTCATGCTGAACCGGCGGCTGCAACAGTATGTATCCGGATTCCCGGCAGATCAGAATTACCAGCGTATCTGGACAAATGCCCTGAAGCCGGATGTATTGATACGGCCCCCTTCAAAGGAAACATTTCCTTTGCCGCCAAGACGCTTATAGTCACATGTTCCTATACGGGCCTCCATTCCGACACCTATTTTCCCGAAAGTCAGGGAAGCACCTCCGACGAAAACAGAAGCATAGTTGCCGGTAAAGGTCTTGTCCACAAGTATAGCGGAAAAGGTAGGCGCATATCGCGCGTATGCTTCGATTGTGAGCTGCTTTCCGGGAGTAATTGTCACTGACGGTCCGACCTGAAGGCTGTATTCCATCTTGTGGAGGGACATCTCGGAATCTATGTAGACTCTTTTCCCGTCTTCAAGATAAGACATGCCCAATGTCTCTGACGGAGACTCTACCGAATAATTGGAATATGTCACATCAAAGAAAATGGCGTCAAGGCCTATGGTCACAAGACGGGCAATAGGCTTCTTGTGGAATGCGTAGGTATGTCCCCGGGTAAGGGAAAATCCGTAATTGTTTCTGATGCCCTTGACATTGTCCCGAAGCACATCTCCTGCTTCATCCCAGACGCCTTCAAGGTTCTCGAAATTGAAATTCTCGTCCGACAGCCTTACCTTGTCAGAAAGATAGGAGAAATTGAAAAAGCTCTTCCGGACATACTTCGGATCATCATCGCTTGCCGATGCAATCTGGCTGAAGCCGGCAGCAATGAAAAGGAGCAGAGATACTGCGAAAATCTTTCTTGTCATATGCTCTATTATTCAGGTTATATATCAGATGCAAATATAGTTATATATCAGATACAAATATAATTGAAATCTTCCAGTCAAAATATCCGGCTACAAAGAAAATACAAATGCTTCATACAGGCATCACCCGAACAGGTGATTTTTCAAAAAGGCTATCAGAGGGATTTCTTCATTCTGGCCCAAAGCATCACTCCCGCAGGCGCCTGCTTCCGCATAAGCAATTCCTTCATCTTCTCCATATACGGAGCCACATGGGAATAAAACATGCGGTACCCTTCGCACAATGCATTCAGCCCGGTCTCACCGGATTCTGTCCTGTTGAACCGGTGCTTGGGACATTCTCCGCTGCAGGCAAAGCGCCAGTCGCATCTGATGCATTTCACAGGAAGGGCATTGCGCTTCCCTATGCCGAACTTTGTCTGGGCTGCCGAAGTCATCATCTCTCGCAGGTCACCGTCAAGTACATTTCCGAGCCTGTACTCAGGATAGACGAAATGGTCGCATGAATAGACATCACCGTTGTGCTCTATGATTGAGTTTCCTCCGCAGGTCTCAGCATATGCGCATGTCCCCGGCATCTCTCCGCACCAGCGTGCAAGGGCGGCATCAAAGATATTCACGAAATACCGGCCGACATCATTCAGCACCCAACTGTCAAAGATATCAGTGAGAAAGCGGCCGAAAGCCAACGCGTCCACGGACCAGCGGGCAATGACGGCCCCTTCCGCAGAGGGGGAAACAATATATGGCCTCGCTCCTTTCACAGGCTTCCCATTTTTCCCTGCAGGATACTTGACATGTTCGACCACAGGCATGAACTGCATGTAATGGCTGCCGATGCCCTTCAGAAAATTGTAAACTTCCAGACCCCTGCCTTCGCCGGACTTGTTGACAGTGGTCATCGTATTATATCTGACGCCTGTCCGGTACAGAATGTTCAGTCCGCGCATGACTTTGTCAAATGTCGGGGCCCCGCCCTTGTCTTTTCGGTATTTGTCGTGGATATCCTGCGGCCCGTCGATTGAAATGCCTATGAGAAAATCATTGTCACGGAAAAAAGAAGCCCATTCCTGAGTGATGAGAGTGCCGTTTGTCTGAAGGGTGTTGCGGATAGTCTTGCCTGAGGCATATTTCTGTTCAAGGGCGACAGCCTTGCGGTAAAAATCAAGCCCCATGACAAGGGGTTCTCCCCCGTGCCAGTTGAATGTAACTTCCGGCACATCATTCGCTTCAATATACTTTCTGATGCAGACTTCAAGGATGTCAAGGCTCATGCGCGGCTCATGTCCGCCGTAGATTTCCGCCTTGTCAAGATAATAGCAGTAATGGCAGTCAAGATTGCACAGGGAGCCTGCCGGCTTGAGCATGATATTGAAGGCCAGAGGACCTGAAATCCTCACGGCATCTGACAATGTAATAGTATCTGAAAATTTCCCTGCCATCACACATTGGTGGAGATGGGCGGACTCGAACCGCCGTCCAAACGCCGCACCAGGCAGCTTTCTACACGCTTATCCTCTCTTCAGTTGTCGGAGCACGGCTGCCGGGAGGCAGGCTACCGTACTCTTATCCTTTGTATCTTGGCTGGATTTAAAGGAGTCCTCCAGTGCATCCGGTCTGGATGATACCCCGTATTCCGGACATGACCGGCCTGAAGCCCGGAGGGATACTCGTCGTAGCCGCAGCCTTGGCGGCAACGATTAAGCTAAACTGCTTGGCAGATTAGGCAGCGAGTGCGTAGTTGTTGTTGCCAACTAATTGTTCGGAGACTGAGATTAACGGGCAAGTCCCCTACGCCCGGCGTGCTTACCGTCCGATGTCATGCGCTGTCAAAACCAGAACATCCCCATTGACGATTTGTCTTGTATTTATATTATACAGACATTTCCTTAAAATGTTTCAGAAGAGACTGAAATTTTTCATGAAAGACTCTGCGGAAATATTTTCAGAATATCAGGGAGATTTCCTTTACATCATCCTGCCGGCTAAGGACAAGGCTGTATGTACCCGCTTCAAGTCCGGCAGTGTCAATCTCAAGGACATCGCCGGTCACAACACATGAAGATGTAACGTCAGTACCATCGGCATCCTTCAGGACATATGAGGCATCCTCAGGCAGGCCGACACGGAGTATCCCGTCGGTCTTGCTGTAGCGGACCGATGTCTCCTCCTCCACCGTCCCTTCATATACCGGAGGTTCGTCTCCAGGGACTACAAGCTCCCAGACACAGCCATTGTCTTCATTTCCAGTTATGACTGTCCATTCAGGCGTATTCTGAGTTCGGAAATATGCCCTCACGCGGTCGCCGGGGACTACAGGAGAGGACACATACAGGGATTTGTCCCCTCTCAGCCCGGTGCCGGCAATTGTTGCGGTCCATGACTCGAGCACTTCCTTGATGTTCCCCTTACTGTCCGCAAGGGCAAAGCAGATTTCTCCGTTGAAATCAACCGCCCCCCTGTTGTAGATAAGGCCATAGCCCATGCTGAAATACTGTTCCTGCGCAATGGTGCCATAGCGGATTGACAGGCCGTTGAAATCACCCGCCGCATCGGAATACTTCATGAAGCCGAGACTCTCCACATAATTGCCTCCTTCATCCGGCTTCAGCCCCAGGACAGCAATCTGGTTAAGGCTGAATGAGCCGGCTCCCCCGCCGGCACCTACTATTGTGGGCTCCATCGCGTCTATGAGGAAATATCCGTCAGCCTGTCCTCCCCAGCCCCAGTTGACGCCAAAATAGCCGTCATCTGTATATCCGTCAAGGACAAAGGCATGCCCGGAGCCGTCAGGGCCATAGCCGGAATATACTATCGGCCTGCCTGAAGAAAGTTCATTTTTCAGCATGTCCAGCCATTGCGGCTGCGAATACGCTGAGCGAGAGGTACAATATGCAGACTTGTCATATCCCATATACTTCACGACGGCTTCAGGAATCTTGTACGACGATGCACCTGTGCCGGCGCTGTTTATCGGCATGAAATTCGAGACTATCATGACGGCACAGTCACGCATCAGTTCGGCCACAGCCTCTTCCTCCTCATCTGAATAGCTCCACCCGTATTCCATCAGCATATTGTCCCAGTCGTATTCATGGCCGAGAGTTATGGAAGGGACAGTCACCCCGCTGGACGCATTGTAGCCCGGAATCGTCCCGGTGCCACGCACAGGCCACCTGTGGTGTCTCATCACTATGGCAAGGGCAGTAGCCGTACACCCTGTATATGTTGCCACACCATTGCTTTTCGGACACAAGCTGTTATATGGAGCCGTCTGGTTCCATCTGGCAGTCTGGAGATCCACCACCGGACTTCCGGCACGCGGAGCGGTCCATCCGGAGACAGGCAATGCAGACGGACTGTTTGCGGCTATCGACATATAGTCAAGCCATTCACGGAAATTCGGAGGGAAGTCCCCCTCCGACAGGGAAGACTCAAAAGAATATCCGAGCACAGGCGGGAGATTGTCGTCCCCGGAAATTATCACGAACCCGTTGCCGGCAGCATTTTCAAAAATATAATATGCCGGGACTCCTGCAGCCGCCGTCCGGCCGTCGTCGACAAACTTCAGTACGGCACCGGAACTCTTTGTCTTCGGGACAGAATTCCAGAAAGCTTCTGCGGCTGCCGCAGCCTTCTCCCTTCCTACGGGAGCAGCCTCGGCGGCATCTGCCCCAAAGAAGCACAGGGCCAGGATACAGGGGAAAAGTATGATATTATTCAATAATCCAATGATTTTCAATCCGCTCAATACTGCTTGATGTTTTGTAGATATTATTGTTCCTGACGACCGGCCTGCGTGTCATCATCGTTATGTCCAGTCTCACGGTCCTGCGGCCGGACTGCCTCCGGAATATTGAGCGGAAGCCTGTCCTTTGTCAGCCTGATGTCATAAAAGAGGAACTGTCCGGACCAGTTGTCCGTATTGGAAAGCCAGAACATCAGCTGTCCGCAGCCGTCAATCGGCACAGTCACTGTCTGAGGCTCCATGGTTTCATAGAGAGACAATTCAGCCACAACCTCATGGTCGGCGCCTATCAGAAGCGTCTCCCTGTAGTCATCCGCGCTAATGTACGGCTTGTAGCAGGCTACGGTAAATGTCACGCTGTTGTATTGTCCGTAAGTATTGAAAGCCGCACAGGAGTTTTCCATGGCCTCGCCTCCTGCAGCAAGCATAAGAAATGCCGCAGCCCCAATCAATGTACTGCCGACCACGGCACCGCCGACAGCAATCCCGGCCGGGACGAAGGCGGCCCCCACGGCGGCACCTCCGAGGACACTTGCCCCGGCTCCGTCAGTACCGGACAGGGCTCCATAGTCAAGGGAGAAATGAACGCTGGTCTGGAGCAGAAATCCTTTATAGATGCGTTTGCCGTCAATCTCGAAATACCTCCGCCGCGTACTCCCGTCATAAAAGATTTCATCCTTGTGGTCACCCATCGGAGACACATAATGGATATATGGAGCACCCAAATCTATCAGATCCACAGTATAAGGGCATTCCGGCACTGGTCTGGGAAAGAGGTCGTTCGGCACAGGGTCTCCCCGGTAGACCACTATATCACCGATACCGTACGCAGCCACATCCAGATTGCCGGAACCACGGTTCTCAAATCTGAGCTTGCGGCATTTTCCGAGAGGAACTGTATATTTCTGATTCGGGGCAGTGGCTATCAGCGGAGTCTCGAGCACGAGCCTGTCATCCGCATAGACCCTGAGCAGATCGTTGTTCATGGTCCAGCTCTTGCCGATATATCCTGCAGTGAATGTCATATAATCGAATTCATTCCCGAGGTCAAAGACAGCGAATGCAGATGTCCTGTTGTCCAGAAGACTTGCCTTCTTATATAGGACTATTCCCTCGCTGAAGCGTTGTCCGCCCATGGAGAATGTGATATGGTCCGATGTCCCGTCATAAATCTGCCTGGTCGCCTGTGCATCGGCCGTATATGGCGGAATATTTGATATGAGCTTGCAGACATCGGGCAATTCCTTCAGTCTCGGATCAACGGTTGAAGCAAATTCCACGGATGAAAGGTCATCATCGGCCGGAACACCGTCCTCGACGGAATATCCGGCACCAGGCTCCGGACCTTCTCCTTCCGGATAGACCGTCATTTCCGCAATTCCTCCCCGGAGAGAGCCTGAAGCCTGTTCGGAATGGAACGAAAGCATCTCGCATCCGGTTATATCCAACACAACCGCCTTTGCGATATCATCATAGCCCAATTCGTTCTCATAGATAATACGGCCGTCTGCCTTTACCGAAATCCAACCGCTTCCGGTGCTGCTGCCGTCCTCGTCAAGAGGACCGAGGACAAAACTCAGGGTGGAGTACTGTTTCCTCAGATTGAAATATGCCCAGCCTTCATTTGCACCGACAAGAGCCTGTTTCATGTCCACAGCAAACCCATAGCCGTATGGCCTTCCGTTGACTTTAATTGATGTAATCCTGTCGTCAGGAGAAACATTTTCAAACTGACGGCTCTGGAAATATGGCCGGATATCTTTTACGAGCATCTTCGCTTCTGGTTCCCCGACAATCAGATTACCTGTCTCCACCGGTGTCTCCCCCTTTTTCCACAAAGTCGCCTCGGCCACACAGATGCGTCCCGAGCCTGAGACAATCTGGAATTTCAGTTCATCGACACCTTTTATGTCAAGTGTGAAACGATGCGGTATGCCGTAAGGATATACGACCTCGTCAAGAATTTTCCGTCCGTCGGCTGTGACAGTGAAAATGCTCGGCTCCGTATACGAACCGTTGCCGCCTGCCCCGGACTCGAAATTCTCGTATCCGAGCACGAACATGAGTTTCTCATACTCACGGCCAAGTCTGAACACAGCATATCCCGGTGTATACGGTCCATGGCTGTAGGTGAGTCTGAAGCCGCCGTGCCAGTCAAGTCCTCCGCTCATTTTCATCTGCCCGGAGTCTTCATATTCATAAGGGTACGCCGTATAACAATATGAATCTTCCGGGGTGAACCTGTTGACCAGATATTCACCCTCCGGAAGCTGAATTTTTTCCCTTTCCGCTGAGTATGTCTTTGATTTCCTGAGACCGCATTTCGGCACACACATGACAAGCGCCAGCCCGACTGCAATGACTGTCAGGGCTGTTCCCACCTTACTCATATTTATTTCTCGTCAGGAGCATAGAGGAACTGGTTCAGAGGCGAAGGATACTCGCAATAATCTTCAGGCGAGAAGAATCTGTCGAGTTCCTCCTTTGCATTCTCAACCGAGTCCGAGGTGTGGACGACATTTTCCTGCGAACTGAGGGCATAGTCTCCCCGGATAGTTCCCGGCGCGGCATTTCTGGCATTGGTCGTTCCGGCCATTGCCCTCACCACCTTCACGGCCTCGAAGCCTTCCCAGCAGCACAGGATGACAGGAGCAGCCGTCATGCCGCTGCACAGCCACGGGAAGAAAGGCTTGTCCTTGAGATGCGCATAATGTTTGTCAAGAATTTCCTGGTCAAGCTGCTTCATTTTCATTGCGACAAGCTTCAGTCCGCGTTTTTCGAATCTGGAGATGATTTCTCCGACCAGTCCGCGCTGCAGAGCGCCTGGCTTCAGTATGACAAGTGTTCTTTCCATAACCGGTGTTTTATCAGGTTTATATACGGCAAATCCCTTTCCTGAAGAATTTCTTTGGAAAGGGAGTTTGCCTGACTTTCAAATTATTTTACAAACTGCTCCCTGAGCTGTTCTATCTTGGCATCAGCCGATGCGCCTCTTGCGCCGAAATAGAATTTAATCTTAGGCTCAGTGCCTGACGGGCGGACGGAAACCACATCACCCTCTGCCGTGAAGAACTGAAGGACATTGGACTTTGGCAGTCCTGTCTCCTCAGGCTTGTTGTAGTCCACGACCTTTGTGACAGGCACGCCTGCAAGTTCGGCAGGAGGATTGGCCCTGAGGCCAGACATGATGGCTGCAATCTCCTCGACTCCCGACTTGCCCTTGCGGACGAGTGACACGAGACCTTCCTTATAGTAGCCGAACTCGGCATAGATATCCTGGAGAAGCTGATAGAGAGTCTTGCCCTGGTCTGCAGCCCATGCGGCGCATTCAGCAACCATGGCACATGAGATAGGGGCATCCTTGTCGCGGACGAACTGTCCGATGTTGAAACCATAGCTTTCCTCTCCCCCGCAGATGAACTCGCCCTTGCCTTCATTGCGGCGCACGATGTCTGCTATGAATTTGAATCCGGTGAGGACATTATATACCTTCACTCCGTATTTCTCGGCGATGGCCCGTATAAGTTCTGTGGTAACGATTGTCTTCACAACATACTTGGTATCATCCAGTTTGCCGAGCTCCGACCAACGGCGGAGGATATAATAAGTAAGCATTGATGCGGTCTGGTTTCCGTTGAAGAGCACCATCTTGCCCTCATTGTCGCGGACTGCGATGCCGAGACGGTCCGCATCCGGGTCTGTTGCCAGCACGAGGTCGGCGCCTTCCCTGTCAGCCACAGCCACAGCCATCTCAAGGGCAGAATGCTCCTCAGGGTTCGGGGACATCACGGTAGGGAAATTCCCGTCACTCACATCCTGCTCCGGAACATGGTATATATTCTCGAATCCGAGCCTCTTCAGGATGGCAGGGACGATGTGCACGCCTGAGCCGTGAAGCGGTGTGTAGACTATCTTCAGATCCTTGTGCCTTTCCCTCGACTCAGGTGAGAGCATGAGAGTCAGGACATCATCCATGTATGCGTTGTTCATCTCATCGCCCATGGTCTCGATGCCGCCCTCCTTGCCGTCTGCAGTGTATTTCACCATGGACGGGTCTGTAATGGCATTTACCTCGGCGACAATCTCCTTGTCGACAGGAGAAATGATCTGAGCGCCGTCACTCCAATATACTTTATATCCGTTGTATTCCTTAGGGTTGTGCGAAGCCGTCACCATGACGCCGGCAGTAGCGTGCTTCTTGCGCACGGCATAGCTAAGGAGCGGCACCGGATGCAGGCAGTCATAGATGTACACATGGATGCCGTTGGCGGACAGGACCTCTGCGGTTATCTTTGCAAATGCGGCACTGTTGTTCCGGCTGTCAAAAGACACACACACGCTGCATTTGCCTCCAGGTACATTCTTGAGAATGTAATTGGCGAGTCCCTGGGTAGCCATAGCCACGACATACTTGTTCATGCGGTTGGTCCCGACACCCATGATGCCTCGGAGACCGCCTGTACCGAATTCAAGATTGCGGTAGAACGCATCCTCAAGACCCGCAGGGTCAGTTTCCATCAGTCTTCTGACCTCATCCTTGGTTTCCTGGTCATAGTTTCCTTCAAGCCAGCTCTGGGCGACTTCTCTGAAATTCCTTTCCATAATTCTATAGTGTTATCGATTATTTCAAATCAGGTGGTTTATGATTTCATTGTCAAATCGTACAAATATAACAAATATATCTTGAAATTGTCCCTTCACGATTTAAAATTTAAAATATGTATCTTTGCCCCTGATTTTTTTAATATATGACTGCATTCCGGGATTTCATACTTGAACATGCCGAAGATGACACGGCGGCACTGCTTCTTGCCAGGGGCAAATGGCCGGAGATAGACATGTCGCTTGCTGTCAACACCATAGAATCAAGAAGAAAGCTCAAGGCCAAATTGCCGGCATGGTACGGCTGCCCCGACCTCATATACCCAAACACCATATCTGCCGAGCAGTGCAGCTCGGCGGAAACCGCGGCACTCAAGACTTCTGTCGCTGCCAGACTTGTCGCACACGACGAAATAGCCGCGAAGGACAGAATCTCCGCATCCGGTGCGATCGCCGCACAGGAAAAGCCTGTCTTCCGGGGGTGCATTGCCGACCTCACGGGAGGGCTCGGGGCCGATTCCTGCGCCTTCAGGGAGGCCGGATTCAAAGTTCTGTACAATGAGATGGACGAAGCCCTATGCAATGCCGCAAGACACAATTTCCGGGCACTCGGACACGGTGACATAATCATCAGCGGAAAGGAAGTGAAGCCCGGTGACATCTCGGGAATCCTCGGGGACTTTGCCCCTGACATCATCTACCTTGACCCCGCAAGACGGGACGGGGCCGGGAAAAAGGTGTTTCTGATGGAAGACTGCCGTCCGGACATTCTTGCACTTAAGGATGAACTTCTCGGATGCGCGCAGTATGTGATGGTGAAGCTCTCCCCGATGGCAGACATTGACATGGTGCTTTCACGTCTTGGGGCAGGATGCAGGGAAATGCATGTCATCGCCGCAAAGGGAGAATGCAGGGAACTGCTTGCCGTGCTTGACAGAAACTGGAAAGGAGAACCCGAATTCATTGCATGGGAATCCACCTGCAATCCGTTCGTTTTCACGGCGCAGGAAAAAAGGCTGGCCGCAATGAGGCTGACCGCAGGGCCAGACCGCCTGTCCGGCTTTCTGTTCGAGCCAGGCAAGGCATTGCTCAAGGCCGGGGCATTCAATCTCCTGGGAGAGCGCTTCGGACTTGCCAAGCTGGCAAAGTCGACACACCTGTATCTTCTCCCCGGCAATAATGGCACAGGCACCATAGAAAAGCTCCTGGGATTCGGGAAAGTCTTCAGGATAATCAGGACGCTGCCCCTGGGCAAGGCCGGCATAAAGGAAGCAGGAGAAACATGGCCTGGGGCAGATGTCACGGCAAGAAACATCCCGATGACAAGCGACATGCTCAGGACAAGACTCAGGAAAGAGTCAGGGGGCAAGGCCGGGAAGAAGGCTCTCCGCGACAGCGGGGCTCAATCCGGAATGCCAATATCCGGGAGCGGCGCAGGCATCATCCATATTTTCGGGACAAGATGCGAATTTTCCGCAGGGAAAGCAGACAATTTGCTGATTGTCACGGAAAGAATCACTCGCCTTTCAGATATTTGAGCCAGAACTCGCGGTTAGCCGCATCAAAATGCTCTTTCTGGGCACCACGATAGCCGTGCATACCGTCAGGATATATCATCAGATCGAATTTCTTCCCTGCTTTCTGAAGCGTATCCACCAGCTGGAGAGTATTCTGAAAATGGACATTGTCATCTCCTGTACCGTGAGTCAGCTTGAGCATGACAGGCTCCGGACGATGCAGCAAGGATGCCGTACTGTCCGGACATGCCGAATCGCCGTCTCCCGGATGGTACTCCACCGGATATTCCTCTGCATAATTGAGTACGCAGGCAGCACGGTAGCCCTCAGGGTTGTTCTGAGGAGTGTCCATATACCTTTCCGTATAGTGTGAATCATACAGGGACCAGTCATAGACTCCGCCCCCGGCAACGCCATAATGGAAATACTCCGGGGCCTGCATCAGGAGCATGGCCGTCATGGTCCCGCCGAAAGAAAATCCCTCGACTCCGATTTTATCCGGCCGGACATATGGCAGGGACTGAAGCCATTCCGCCCATCTGACAAAATCCTTCACTTCACAGACTGTCAGCTGCCGGTATATCTTGTCAAGCCCGGCCCTGCCGTTGTGACCTGAAGCCCTGCAGTCGGCCGTGAGCTGGATAATTCCATTCTGAGCCCACCACCGGGTCGTTCCGGAAGGAGTCACCCAGCGGTCACGCACCATCGGAGTATCCGGGCCTCCGTAGATGTCGACATGCACCGGATACCTTTCAGACGGGTTGAAGTCTTCAGGATATACTATTGCCCCGGGAACAGACAAACCATCCTCCATTTCCAGCCAGATTATTTCCGGCAAGAAAAAATCTTCCGGAGAATACCCCGGATATGCCATGTCCGCCACAATGGCCTCACGGCCTTTCATGTCGCATACTGCCACCTTTGTCGGAGTCACGGAATTGGACAGTGCCGCAGCAAAATATTTCCCGTCAGGGGAAAACTGAACATTCTTCACATCAAGTCCCGGATCCGTCAGGGCTGAAATCTTCCCATGCCGGTCCACTTTGTACAGAGTCTGACGCAACGAGGCTCCCCTGTCGGCTGTAAAATACACATCTCCCTTCTTTTCATCGGCACGCAGCAGCACAATGTTCCAGTTTTCCCCTTCTGTGAGGCGCCTTAGTTCACCGCCGTCATAAGACAGAAAATAAATCTGCTCCCAGCCCGTCTCGAAACTCCTGGCCATGTACAGGCCGTCCTTCCCGAAAATCATGCCCGTGATCCAGTCAAGCCATGTCGGATATTCCTCATGGTAAATGTGCTTTTTTGAACCGTCGGACGCGTCCACCCGATACAGGTCCAGAGTATTCTGGAGCCGCGGCATCCTGGACACGAACAGCGCGCTTGCGTCACTGCTCCAGAACGGGGTGCCGAAATACTGGTCTTCAGATGGCCCGAAATCCGCCCAGACAATCTGCCCTCCTGCAGCGGGCGCCTCATTTCCGGAACAGGTACCGCACGAGCCGTCAAATACTCCGCGGACATCTGCTATGCCGATTCTGACCTCCGGATTAGACTCTCCAGCCTTCGGATAACGAGTATTTCTGAGTGTCCCGTCCTGTCCTGAGGCGGAATAAATCGGGAAAAGCGGGACTTGTGAATTGTCAAATCTGTAAAAGCCTATCCTGCTGCCGTCAGGCGACCACCAGAATGCCCTGTAGTCCGTCTGCCGCCCGAAAATCTCCTCATAGTAGACCCATGAGGCATAGCCGTTGAGTATAAGGTCACTGCCGTCAAATGTCAGCCTCACTTCGCGGCCGTCAGAGACATCTGCCACATACAGGTCATTGTCTCTTGTGAATGCAATCTTCGAAGAATCCGGAGACCATGTCATGTTCACCGCGCCTTCAGGATGTATCGGGAGTGTGCGATATTTTTCCGGAACAGTCACTCCGGCAAGTTTTTCCCCGCTCCGGGCATCAAAGGAAAATGCACTGGAGTCAGTGTAGGTGCCGTCATATGTGAAGACGACTTTCCTGTCCGATATCCATTTCCATGCTGACGGGATTTCCCGGAAGGCCATGTGTCCCTGTCCGGCATCATCCGAAGGAGAGCCGGCCGCATGCAGCGGCTGAATTAAAGAAACCGCACCAGCGGCACACAGCGACACTGTCGCAAATATACTATTTACAAGTTTCATAATCCGATAGCTTAAACATCATGATCTCATGCGAAAAATTCATCCCGGAAATTGACGAGATAGATTTTCTCGACAGCCCTGGTCATAGCGGTATAGAGCCATTTCAGGTCATCGGTGCCGAGCTCATCCTGCCAGAAAGGATTGTCTATGAAAACACATTTCCACTGGCCTCCCTGCGCCTTGTGGCATGTGACGGCATTGGCATATTTGAGCTGAAGGGCATTGTAATACCTGTCCTCCCTGACAGCCTCATACCTCTTTTTCTTGTTGCCAATGTGGGCATAATCTTCGTTGACTCCATTGTAGAGCATGTTCTGCTGCTCATATGTCAAGGCTGCGCTCTCAGACTCAAGTGTGTCAAGTATCACCTTGGCATTGACCTCAAGCCCGTCATAGTCCGGGAAAGACAGCCTTGCCTGGGCAAAATGCAGCCCGTATCGGTCTTCGTAGCCTGTTATTTTCTCCAGCTTTGCCATATCTCCGTTGGCTATATAGTCAAGGCCCTTCACTTCTTCAAGAAACTGATAGCAGTTCTTCACTATCATGAGCCTGTCTCCCCTCACAAGTCTGTCTTCCTTGAACTGGACCATCGCCCTTACACCCGCATTGTACTTTATTGCCCGTCTGTTGGACCGGCACAGAATCACAGTCTCATCGTCCCCCCACCGGTCATATGCATCGGAGATTTTTTCAATGAGTTCATCTCCTCCTATTCTCTCCACATCCGGGAACACCTCCAGGCCAAGTTCGTCCGGAGAGAGAAAAGCCTCTTCTGAAATGAGGCTCCGGAGTCTCGTGACATCTGCGAGAATGCCTGACTGCTCCTTTTGTCTGACTACAGTGACAAGTTCCGAATACTCAGTTCCGCCAAGCATGTCCATGTAATCCGGCGAAAGGGCGGGACTGCAGTCAAGGCCGACAGGCGGAAGCTGGGCGGAATCCCCGACAAGCACAAGCCTGTTGTCCTGCCCGCTGCGCACATAAGCCACAAGATCCTCAAGAAGATTGCCGGATCCGAAAAATCCTGTGGACTGTGTCTGCTGTGAATCTATGCCGATAAGAGACACCTCGTCTACAATATATACCGTATCATTGTTCTTGTTGGGAGAAAGGGAGAACTGGCCGAAACCGTCTCCTCCCACCGACTTCTGCCTGTATATATGCTTATGTATGGTACTGGCAGGCTGGCCCGCATATCCTGACAGGACCTTCGCTGCCCGTCCTGTCGGGGCAAGAAGGACACACGGACAGCCGAAGCCGCGCATTGTCCTGATGACAGCCGCCATTGCCGTAGTCTTTCCCGTACCGGCATAGCCGTTGACCACCATTATGTCATTGTCATCTCCGGCAATGAAGCCTGCGATGTTCCGCAACAGGGCATCCTGACATGAGGTCGGCTCATATCCGAGCGAGCCGACGAATTGGGAATATAGAAATCCTGCCCTGTCCATTCCTGATGCCACAAATTAATTTCGGGGAACAAAATTAATATTTCTTCTGAAAATATTGCTTATATAATTTAATTGGCTAACTTTGCATAATAGGATTTAATTTTTAATCATTCTAAATTACCAAGACATGAAAGATCTGAAAGGCACAAAGACCGAAGCCAATCTTCAGGCAGCATTTGCCGGTGAATCCCAGGCACGCAACAAATACACTTACTATGCCTCAAAGGCGAAGAAAGACGGTTATGTTCAGATAGCCGAACTTTTTGAGGAGACTGCCAACAACGAGAAAGAACACGCAAAAATCTGGTTCAAGCTTCTCCATGGCGGTGAAGTGCCGGAGACAGAGGCCAATCTGCTTGACGCAGCGGAGGGAGAAAACTATGAATGGACAGACATGTATGCCGGATTTGCCAGGGAAGCACGCGAGGAAGGCTTCACGGAAATCGCTGTTCTCTTCGAGAAAGTGGCAGCCATAGAGAAGATGCACGAGGAGCGCTACCGCAAGCTCCTTGCAAATGTCAAGGAAGGCCTCGTCTTCTCAAGGGATGAAGACATGATTTGGGAATGCAGCAACTGCGGACATATCGTCATCGGCAAGAAAGCCCCTGAAATCTGTCCTGTCTGCAAGCACCCAAAGAGCTACTTCAAGATTCACGCGACTAATTTCTGATTAGTCTCCCCCGCTTAAATTCCGGCACCGGAAGACATGCAGGGACAAGATAAAGACAGACCGCGCCAGATGGAGCCATATCATCCATCCGGCGCGGTTTTCCGACTTGAGGACGCTGCTATTTTTTCGTTGTCAGTACTCCGATGACATTGATGATGATATAGAGCACAAAGACAAGCAGCACAATCATAGACCAGTTGAGGCCGAGCAGAAGCACAAGCACAGCAGAGACAGCAGTTGCCCCGACGAAGGAGATTCTCATCCTGTACAATGGCGTATTCTTCTGTGTACCCTTCTTTATTTTCATTGAAAACATCGGCAGTTCCGTGACCATGAGCACGGAAAGTATCGCAGAAACAAGCGGCACAAAAACTTTTCCGGTTGCCCACACTGTCAGAAAACTGTTCTGGTCCTTCAAAATGTAATATGTCAGGGAACCGCATATCATTGCGCTCGCAGGTGTGGCCAGACCGAGGAAATTCTCGCTCTGACGGTCATCCGTATTGAATTTTGCAAGCCTCAGTGCAGAGGCCATGACTATCAGCAGCGGAATATAGCACAAGAGACCCGCATCAGGACTCATGACCATCATCACGCGGTACAGCATAAGGGACGGGAGAAGTCCGAAACTGACAAGATCCGCAAGCGAATCGAGCTCTTTGCCGACAGAGGAATAGGCATTGAGAGCCCTTGCCGAGAAACCGTCAAAAAAATCGCATATTGCAGCAAGAAGCATCAGCAGGAACGCTGTGTCAGACTCACCGCTGAAAACACAAATCACACCCAGAACTCCGCACAGGAGGTTCATGGATGTGATTGTATTTGGAATATGTCTTATAATGTTCATCAGTGAACTCCTTTGACATTCAAAGATATTTCCGATACAGAGGGCAACGGGATGCTATTTTATGCCGAGCTTCTTCCTGATGTCCTTCGGAAGCGCATCCTTGTGGACAACAAAGTTGATGGTCTTGTACCTCACAAATGCATCTGAGACATACCATATCCCCTTATATTTGCCGGCATCGCCCCATGAGTTCTTTACCATGAAGTACATTGTGCCGTTCTGATCTTTCGCGATGCCGTATATCTGCATGCCGTGGTCATCGGTTGTGGTCTTCCTGTCATACCCGTCCTGTCTCATATCCTGGGTGATGACCTTTTCTTCAGCCGCTGATGCTTCAGTCTCCTGCCCGGAAGTGTCCTTGCCTATCCATTTCTCCTGGTCAGAGCCGCCGGCAGGGGCAGGGTCCACGTCCGGCACAGTGCCGAGCCCGTTCCTGGTGAAGCCTTTTTCGCTGACATCAGAGCCCCAGGCTATGGTATAGCCGTTTTCAATGGCATTGTACATTATCCTCATCATGTCATCAAGAGGCACATTCCAGGAATAGTCCCATCTCCAGTTGTCGCATACCTCAATCGGGAAACTGGACCAGAAAGGATGGTGGGTAAAGGATGTGATTGACACATAGTCATCCGGATTGATGCCAAGCCAATCCCTGTACGACTCGGCTGTATATGTCACTCCGTCAACAGTAAATTCTTCCGGGGCTTCGCCGAGATATGCCTTCAGGATACCGTCGAGGCCGTCGAGCCATGCTGTGGTAAGAGTTTTGTTGGGATTCTGTACAATTGCATCCACATATCCCTTGAGGGCAGCGTCCATCTCGAAATGCTCAGGTTTTTCCGTACCATAGTTCAGTCCGGGCATCACTTCCTGCGGCACAATTCCGTAGTCACGGATGACATGGAGCACATCCCCGAATGAACTTCCTGCAGCAAAATTGAGATGACCGTCAAGGCGCACATATTTTACTGCCCTGTCGTGATACGACTTGGAGACCACAAACATTTCAGACAGGTCAATGTCATCATATCCTTTTGTCCTCATGATTTCCGACTCAAGGAATGAAAGGGCCGAGAAGCACCAGCATGTACCTGAACGGTGCTGGTCTTTGATTGATGAAATCGGATTCTCTTTCACAACTGTGAATTCATACTCAGGAGCGGCATCCTTTTCCTTGTCCTGAGCATAAGCCAGGGACACGGAGAAAAGACATAACGCCACGGCAATAAATGTTCTTTTCATTTTGATTGCAGTTAATTTATTATTGTTTTCTATTGTTGTCATTCGCCAGAGTCGCAGGAAAGCATTTCCTTGAAATCTATAGGGGCAGCTTTGAACCCGAGTTCCTTTTCTGCCTTGGTGGCATTGTAATGATTGTTAATCATCAGCATTGTGACATTGCTTTTGGAAAGGTCCGTAGACACCCCCATCTTGTGGAGCATGTCGCCCAGTGCGCCTGCGGCCCTCAGAAGAAAATTCGGGACAGTAACGAGAAGCGGATGCCTGCCGAGGGCCTTGGCAGCATCTGAAAACAGTTCCCTGTAGCTGTAGTTCCGGCCTGTTATCAGATAGTTCTCCCCGTTGCGGCCCCTCCGGTATGCGAGCACCATTCCCCGTGCCGCCTCCTGAACATCAAGCACATTCTTTCCTCCTTTCGGACAAAATACCACAGGAGACTTCCTCACCATATTGAAAAGTCTGTTGGATCCCTTGGATGACCCGTAGCGCCCGGCCATGAAAGTAGGATTGACAATCACTATATCTATCTTGTCCCGGTACGGCAATATAGCCTTTTCCGCCTCAGCCTTGCTGACAGCATAATGAGAGGCCGTGAAAGGATACATCATGGGCTTGCCTTCGGCTTCCCCATAGCCTATGGCATTGGCAGTGCTGACATAAAGGAACCGCTTCAATCCGTGGTTTATGGCAGCCTTCACGAGATTCTCGGTAGCTGTCACATTAACTTTTCTGAATTTCTCATAGTCATTCTCACCCTGAGATGTCATGGCCGCCACATGGACAATGCCTGAACATCCGTCCATGAGCTTTTCCATGGCCGACGCGTCCTTGAAGTCGCACTCCGCCAGCTCAAGATTTTCTCCCTTGGGTCCGTGGTAGCGATTCAGGCTCCTGACTGTACCGATGACTTCATATCCGTTCTTCAGGAGTTCTCCGATTATATTTGACGCCAGCATTCCATTGGCGCCTGTGACAATTATTCTTTCCATCAGTCTATTTTTATATAAGCCCCTGACATTTGAGTTCGTTTGACATTTTCCGTGTCATGACCGAAGCCCTTATGCCCTCAGGAATGAATTTGAGCAAACATCTGCTGAACTTGTTGGACATGCCGCAGACGATTGTGCCTTTCTTTCTGAGCATCTTGTCAATGCATTCCCTTGCCACGGCTTCGACCGGGACCGTGAGAAATCTGCCGATCCAGCCCTGGCTTCTGATTCGTTCCGCAATGTCAGGACGGGTTGCCATAGGGCCGAGCAAAGCCACGCTTACCGACACCGGAGTATTCTTCAGTTCATTCCTGAGCCCGATGGAAAAATACCGGACAAAATTCTTTGAGGCAGGATAAACCGTCTTGAATCCCGTAGGAGTGAGAGATGCAAGAGAAGAAATGTTAAGGACAAAAGACTCGGAGCCGTCCATCAGGTTCGGAAGCAGTTCGTGCGTCATCATCGTTGTCGCAGATGCATTCAGACTTATGATATTTGTAATATATTTTGCAGATGCCTTCTCGAATATGCTTGTACCGCCGAGTCCGGCATTATTTATGAGAATGCTGACCCTGTAATTGGCATTGATTTCTTCCGTCAGCTTCATCAGCTGCTCCATGTCAGTGAGATCCGCCTCATAGAAGACACTGTCCGTTCCCTTTTCCCGACACATACCGCAGACATTTCCTATACCTTCCCCCGGAAGAGAAATCAGTATGGTATTGATGCGGCGCGAAGCCAGTTCAAGGGCAAATGCCTTTCCGAGTCCAGTGCTGGCACCGGTGACAACAGCATATCCTGCAATATCAATCTTTCCCGTCATGTCAAAAATAAATTTGACAAAAGTAGCATAAATTGCCTTCATATCAAAATCAGGAGGCAGGAGACTGAGGCCGGACGGCTTCTTCCGCATGTACCGGGCCGGACCTGTAGATTCTGTAGCCTATGGCCGCCACGGCGACAGACATCAGAGGTGAAATTATGTTGAAGAGGCAATAAGGGAGATAGTCCAAAGTCGGGACCTTCAGTACCGTGGACTGCGTCATGCCGCATGAATTCCACGGGATGAGCACAGATGTGACCGTAGCTGAGTCTTCCACGGAACGGCTGAGCAGCCTTTTCTCAAAGCCGCGATGTTCGTACAGACGGCGGTACAGGCTGCTTGTCAGGATGATGGACAGATACTGGTCGCCCGTCGTCATGTTGCAGAACAGCCCGGTGCCCACAGTGGATGAAACTACGGCAGTCCTGCCCGAAATATGCTTTACCAGCACCTCCGTCAGGCTCTGCAGCATCCCGCTTCCGGTCAGAAGGCCGCCGAATGTCACAGAGCAGACAATCAGGAAGACCGTACTGAGCATGCCGGTCATGCCGCGTGTCGCTATCAGAGAATCTATGTCCGGATTGCCCGTGCTGACGGCAGTCGGGCCGTACACAGCCATCATCAGTCCCTTGAAGCCGTCATGGAAAGAAAGGCTGCCGGAAAATGAGCCGGATACGCCCGTGGCAATCTCATGGATGACATGGGGCTGCGCGTACAGCGCGACTATTCCGGCAAGAAATGCCGCCGAAAAAAGAGTGAGCAGGGCAGGAACTTTTTTCACTATCAGGAACCCCGTGAACACAGGGACCAGAAGCAGCCACGGGGAAATGTTGAATGTCCCTGTGAGCACATCCGAGAATGTCTCCACCTGTGATATCTCGGGAGAATGGTGCATGAGGCTGGCGACGAGGAAAACAATCACTGCGACCGTCATGGACGGCACCGTAGTCAGGAGCATATAGCGTATATGGGTGAAAAGCGGTGTACCGGAAGATGATGAAGCAAGCACGGTAGTGTCGGACAGAGGGGAAATCTTGTCTCCGAAATAAGCGCCCGAGATGATTGCGCCGGCAGTCCACCCCGGACTGAATCCCTGTGCCGAGCCTATGCCCACGAGCGCCACCCCGATTGTAGCTATGGTCGTCCAGGAACTGCCCGTCATCACGGAGACAAGGCCGCAGATCACGCATGCGGCAGCAAGGAAGATGCCCGGCGTTATCACCTTCATGCCATAATAAATGAGAGTCGGGACTATGCCGCTGACCATCCATGTGCCGGCAATGGCTCCTATCAGGAAAAGTATCAGCATGGCAGATCCGACCGAGCGGATATTGTCAAGCACAGAATCCTCAAGTGTCTGCCATGAAGTACCGTACACTGCCATGGAAATGGCGACGATGACCGCTGAAGCCACTATGAGAGCAACCTGGCTGCCCCCGGCAAGAGAATCCGCCCCGAAGACCCTTATGACAGCCACAAGGACTGCAATCAGCACAATGAACGGGACCGTCGACACGACCCATGACGGCCGTCGGACGGCTTTGTTTGACAGGATGTCATCCTGCTGTCCCTGGATTACATTCGATATGCGGTCCCGTGCCTCGGACACTCCCGCATCCTCCACTTTTCTCTTTCTGAACGAAAATTCTGCCATATTGCCTTCTTGTAACCTTTTATTGTTTTCCTGTCAGTATATCCATGATTGACATGTCTCTACCTGAGCTTGTTGCACTCAAAATGGGACCTGACATAAGAGAAGAACCATATCACCCCTGCCGCATTGACGGCAAGTGCAGCCCAGAAAGCACTGTGATACCCGAAATGTTCGGACAGCATGCCCCCGAAGAGGACCCCGAGCCCCACGCCTGCGTCCCATGAAGTGAGTATGGACGAATTGGCGGTGCCCCTCTGGCTGTTCTCGGCCAGGTTGATGAACATGTTCTGGAAAGCAGGATACATGTGCCCGTTGCCGAGTCCTATGATAAAAGCCGAGGCATAATATCCGGCAGGATTATGCACGGCTGCAAAAATCAGGTATCCGCAAAGCGAGGCTACGCATCCTATGGCAGCATTGTAGCTGACCCGGTTCTCCCGCAGCGCCCTGGCTCCGGTCAATCTGGAGACAATCAGCCCCACCGCGAAAAGAGTGAAGAATATGCCGGTCCCGCCTGTCATGCCGAGTTCCTCCTTTCCGTAGATGGCCACATAAGTGGAAACAACACCATAACTGAAAGAATAGCAGATCATGGCAAGCGCCTCACTCCAACCTTTCAGCAAAAAGAACCGGTCAAGGGAAATCACCTGTTTTTCCGGCCTGAATTCCCTCGGGGAAAGCTTGACGGAAGCGTCTATGAGCAGGCCAGCGAAGGAAAATGCCGTGGAAATCCAGAAAAGAGCCTGGAAATTGCCGCTGAAAGCATGCAGCAGATATATCGCAAGAACAGGACCGAGGGCGGTTGCAAGATTGTTGCTGAGGCCATAGTATCCGATTCCCTCCGTCCGTCTGGATGACGGGAGCACATCTATCGCCACCGTGCTTGCCGCTACGGTAGTGGCTCCGAATGGAGCGCCATGCAAAGTCCTGAATATAGTGAACATTGCCAGCGAGCCTGCCACAATGTATCCGAAAAACAGCAGAAAGAAAAAGAAATTGCACACCATGAGCACGACCTTGCGGGGACAATTGTCAACGACATAGCCGCTGAAGGGCCTTATCATCAGAGCCACGAGCGTATACCCCGCAAGAGCCATCCCTATCGTGTCATTTGCCGCCCCGAATCTTTCGCTCAGATACAGGGGAAGCAGCGGCACAATCAGCGTAAACGAAAAGTTGAGCAGGAAGTTTCCTGTCCAGATCTTGAGATAATTGCTGTTCCAAAGTCTATCTGCCATCATCAATACTGCCGAAGAGGGCGCAAAGATACAAAATAAAACATTCCGGGAGCGGTCAGGACAAAAAAAGCAGGACTGCCTTCAGGCAGCCCTGCATATGGAATACTGAGGTATCCGGAATTATTTTGCGATGACGCGGGCCATTTCGCAGACTTTGTTTGAATAACCCCACTCGTTGTCGTACCATGAAACGACCTTCACGAATGTAGGGTCGAGCTGGATACCTGCCTTCTCATCGAAGATGGAAGTGTGGGAGTCACCGCGGAAGTCAGTTGAAACGACAGACTCGTTGGTATATCCGAGGATACCCTTGAGTTCGCCCTCTGAAGCCTTCTTCATTGCAGCGCAGATTTCCTCGTAAGTAGCCGGTTTCTCGAGCTCTACAGTGAGGTCAACAACTGAAACGTCAGAAGTAGGGACACGCATTGACATACCTGTCAGCTTGCCGTTGAGCTCAGGAAGGACTTTGCCCACAGCCTTAGCTGCACCTGTTGATGAAGGGATGATGTTCTCAAGGATACCGCGGCCGCCTCTCCAGTCTTTCTTGGAAGGTCCGTCAACTGTCTTCTGAGTGGCAGTTGCAGCGTGAACTGTAGTCATGAGACCTCTCTTGATTCCGAATGTCTCGTGAAGAACCTTGGAGATAGGGGCAAGACAGTTGGTTGTGCAGGATGCATTGGAGATGATGTCCTGGCCTGCATATGTCTTGTCGTTCACACCGTATACGAACATAGGTGTGCTGTCCTTTGAAGGAGCTGACATGATGACTTTCTTGGCGCCGGCCTCGATGTGCTTGCGGGCTTTCTCGTCAGTAAGGAAGAGACCTGTTGACTCAACGACTACATCAGCACCGACCTCGTTCCATTTGAGGTTTGCAGGATCCATCTCAGCTGTAAGGCGGATCTTGTTGTTGTTGACAACAAGGTAGCCGTCCTCAACTTTTACTTCGTGGTTGAATCTGCCGTGTACTGAATCGTACTTGAGCATGTATGCCAGATACTCCGGATCGAGAAGGTCATTGATACCTACGACCTGAATGTCGTTTGCGAAATTCTCGACTGCTGCACGGAAAACCATACGGCCGATACGGCCAAATCCGTTAATACCAAGTTTAATCATTGCTTTAATATTTTAAAAGTAAACAAATTTCCAATTGCCCAAAATAAATAATTTTTGTTTCCGGCGCCTTATGCCTGCAAAAACGGTGCAAAAATAAATAAAATAATGAATATTCCACCATATTTGTCACAAAATAAAAATAATGCGACAATTTGGCAGTCCCATTGTCTGCCATCAGGTATCATCCTCTGTCAAAGAGACAATAACATCCTCATATCCTTTCCTTGATGATTCCGGCGCGATAGGCCTGAAGAAGTTTTTTCAGGTCTTCGATCTGGACCATAAGTTCCCTGCCCTTGTCAGTGTCCTTGACCAGCATGCGCTGGCTGCTCAGTTCCACAAGCTGTGTGGTAGACTTGATGTCCTGTCCCTCCTCGACCGCCTTCTGGGCAGATGAGAACGGTTCATGCTGCACAAGCTGGAATCCCCGCGAATGGTATACGAGAGTATATCCGGCAATTCCCGTCTCGGAATAGTATGCCCGCGAGAATCCGCCGTCGATGACCATGAGTTTGCCGTTGGCCCTCACCGGCTTCTCTCCCTTTGCAGCCTTCACCGGGACATGCCCGTTGATGATGTGCCTGTGCGTGCCCTTGACGCCGAATTCGTCAAGAATCCTGTCGCAGACTTCTTCTTTATTGCGGAGATTATAGTAGGCTCCCTTCTCCTCCTTGTGCATTTCCTTGTCCACAAGAAAATACCGCTCAAACGTGGCCATCTTGCTCTTGTCAAACGCCGGAGAATTACGGCCGCACCACAGATACCACATGTAATCAACGGCAAAGCTCTTTTCCGGAGAGGTCTTCTCGGCAAAGTAGGCAGTCCGCACGAGCTGCCCCACCCTGTTCAGAAGCTCTTTCCCCTTGTATTTTTTCCCGAGAATCACGACTTCCCTGAGGGTGCCGTCTTCGTTGAGCGGCATGGAGGCATGGAACAGCAGATTGGAATTGCATACATTATACATGCATCCGTACCTGAAAATACATTTGATATGCCGGCGGAGCTTCTCGCTTCTGGTGAATGACTCATGCAGCTTGGCCACCACGGCCTTTTCTTCCGGGGTAAGCCTGTACGGGTCATCGGGGCAGACCGTCGGAAAGAAACACGAAATCATCTCATATTCCCTCCCGTCCATCACGAAGACTTTCCGCTGCCTGTCAATATGCTCCAGCAGAAGACGATCCTCCATCCCGAACTCAGGGCGGCGCCGGATAATCTCAGCCTCAAGCTTGAACTGGATGACACTCACTGCCTTATGCATCTGAGCCAGAAGACGCAAAGTCTTTTCGTCAATATGGACATTTTCATCTTCCACCCTCGGTCCGAATGAAGTGCACGGGTCATCCGCATATGTTTCCATGGCAAATGTCGCCAGAGGCAGAAGATTTATTCCGTATCCGTCCTCGAGAACAGAATGGTTGGCATAGCGCATTGCAAGCCTGAGGACATTGGCGATGCAGGCATCGTTCCCGGAGGCTGCGCCCATCCAGAGAATGTCATGGTTGCCCCACTGGATGTCGAAATTATGATAGTCGCACAGGATGTCCATGATGATGTGCGGTCCCGGCCCCCTGTCGAATATGTCCCCGAGAATGTGCAGAGAATCAATCGTAAGCCTCTGGATCAGATTGCACATCGTGATGATGAAGTCGTCGGCCCTCAATGTGTCGATTATGGTGCTGACTATGACATTGATATATGCCTGCTTGTTGGGATCGGCGCTGCTTTCGTGCAGAAGTTCCTGTATTATGTATGAAAATTCTTCCGGAAGAGCCTTGCGGACCTTTGACCTGGTATATTTCGAAGAGACATTCTGGCACACCTTGACAAGCCTGTTCAGAGTGACCCTGTACCATGACGCCATATCCTGGACATTCTCCCTTACCAGCTGGAGCTTCTGTTCGGGATAATATATGAGGGTGCAGAGCTCTTTTTTCTCGGATTGGGCAAGAGAACTGCCGAAGATTTCGTCCACCTTTCTCCTGATTGCTCCGGAAGCGTTCCTGAGCACATGTTGGAAAGCTTCATGCTCCCCGTGAAGATCAGCCAGAAAATGTTCCGTACCCTTGGGCAGATTAAGTATTGCCTCAAGATTGATGATTTCGGTACTGGCCGCCGCGATGCTTGGAAAGCGCAGTGACAGCAGCTCCAGATAACGGGAATCCTCCTTGAGAACTTCTTCCGATATTCTTTCCATAAGCCGAACCTGTTTTCTTGAAGCAAAGATAAAGATAATAGAAATAAAAAGATAATGAATATTCCACTATATTTGTCTCCGGAAAACGAGAGGACGCCAGATGGAGATTTTAATTACGAATGACGACGGATACCAGGCCAAGGGAATCAGGGTCCTGGCAGAAATAATGAAAAAATTCGGCAATGTAACTGTCATAGCCCCGAAAAAGCATCAGTCGGGCATGTCAATGGCCGTGTCGCTCGGGCTCAAGCAGATAGCATACAGAAAGCTGACAGAGGAAGGGCCGGATGCGGACGGGAACGGGCATGTATCATGGACCTACCTTGACGCCACCCCGGCAAGCTGTGTCAAATTCGGGCTCAACACATGTTTCCTTGACAGATTCCCGGATGTCGTGGTGTCCGGCATCAACCACGGGTCGAACGCCTCCACGGCATCATGCTATTCGGGGACCCTCGGTGCGGCACAGGAAGCTGCCCTCAACGGCATTCCCGCCATTGGCGTATCCCTGTCCACACTGGACCCGGAGGCTGACTTTTCCGCAGTGGAGAAATATTTCCCGGACATCTTCAGAATGATAATGGAAAATCTTCCGGAGAGAAAGGGCATATACTATAATGTCAATTTCCCCGACATCCCGGCCGATGAGATAAAGGGCATCCGTGCAGGTCACCAGGGCAGCGGGAGATGGATAAAGGAATTCTATCCGTGGGACCCGGCCATTTATGCCCGTTACGGCATAACTCCGGAAATGCTCGGACAGAAGAGCGAGCCTGAATGTGAAGACGGGGAGACGCTCTATGTGATGGCCGGTGAATATGTTGACGGACAGGACAATGACTCCAGGTCCGACCACTGGCTGATGAAGGGAGGATATATCTCGATAGTTGCACACAATATCGACACCACAGACCGGGAGGAGGTCTCAAGGCTTGAATCTTCAGGCTTTGACTCGGACTTCCATTAATGACGGGATTCATGAGATACTATATAATCGCAGGGGAAGCATCAGGAGACCTGCACGGCTCCAATCTTATGAAAGGCCTGTACTCCGAAGACCCGCACGCAGTGATAAGGTTCTGGGGAGGCGACCTGATGGACAAGGTATTCAAAGAGAACCATCCGGCACAGGGCAACAGGCCGATGCATGACAACAGGCCGACGCCCGGCAAGCCCGGGGCCGGAGACAGCCCCGAATCAGAAAAGCATGGGGAAGGCCTTGTCCGCCATTACAGGGAAGGCGCTATCATGGGCTTCTGGGAAGTGTTCACCCATGCATCCAGGCTCCTCGGCAACATAAAGTTCTGCAAGAAGGACATCCTGGGCTTCAGGCCCGATGCCGTGATTCTCATAGACTATCCCGGATTCAATTTCAAGATAGCGGAATTTGCCCACAGGCACGGGCTTAAGGTATTCTACTATATCGCCCCGAAAGTATGGGCATCGCGGGAGGGCAGAATCAGGAAACTCAAGGAATATGTCGACAAGCTGTTCATAGTATTTCCGTTCGAAATACCGTATTTCAGAGACAAGGGGGTGGACTTCATCTACAGGGGCAATCCTCTTGTCGACGCCATTGACGACTCGAAGGCCGCCAATGAGAGCCGGCAGGACTTCCTGCAGCGCAACAATTTGCCGGACAAGCCGATAATCGCCATGCTCGCCGGCTCAAGGAAAGGGGAAATCAGCACAATGATGCCTGTCCTGACAGAATTCGCCTGCAGGATGGCCTCTCTCCCCCGCTACCGGGACTGGCAGTTCATAATAGCCGGGGCTCCGGCAAGGTCGATGGAGGACTATGAGCCGTGGCTGCAGAAACTGAAGGCAGAGGGTACATGCGCCGGCACAGGTCATGACGAATGCCCAGCCCCGGGCATTCCTGACATCAAGGTAATTTTCGGGCAGACGCAGGAAATAGTCAGGAATGCGGAGGCGGCAGTGGTCAATTCCGGCACGGCCTCTCTGGAGACAGCTCTTCTCGGCACCCCGCAGGCAGTAGGATTCATCATGGGAAGCAGAATCACATACGCCATCGCCAAGAAAATAGTCAAAGTCAAATACATAAGCCTCGGAAACCTGATTGCTGACAGGCTCGTTTTCAAGGAATTCATCCAGGATGACTGCAATGCGGACAATCTCGTCAGGGAAATCCGGTCCCTCATTGAAGACGGGACACGCAGGCAGGAAATGCTTGAGGGGTACCGTGAAATCCGCGAGGCTCTCGGAGGCAAGGGGGCATCCTCGGCGGTGGCCAGGGAAATGACCGCACTGCTGAAGAACTATAACCCGGCATCCGGCAAGGCTGGGGAATTCATCTGCGACAGGGAAATACTCGACACGATTGAATACGCCAGGATGCACAAGAACGACAGGAAACTCGTCGAAAGCATTCTCGACAAGGCGGAAGAATGCCGGGGACTGGACCACAGGGAGGCTGCGGTGCTGATGGAATGTGACGAGCCGGACCTGCTGGAAAGGATGTTCAGCCTGGCAAAGGAGCTGAAACAGAGGCTATACGGCAACAGAATCGTGATGTTTGCCCCTCTGTATCTCTCCGACTGGTGTGTCAACGGCTGTACTTACTGTCCATATCATGCCAGGAACACCCATATCCCGAGGAAAAAGCTTTCCCAGGAAGAGATCAGGAAAGAAGTGACTGCGCTTCAGGACATGGGGCACAAACGCCTCGCCATAGAGGCAGGGGAAGACCCCGTGCACAACCCCATTGAATATATCCTCGAGTCCATCGCCACAATCTACGGCACGCATCACCGCAACGGGGCCATCCGCAGGGTGAATGTCAACATTGCCGCCACCACCGTGGAAAACTACAGGAAGCTGAAAGAGGCCGGAATCGGCACATACATCCTCTTTCAGGAGACATACAACAGGAAGAATTACGAAGCCCTGCATCCGACAGGCCCCAAGAGCGACTATGAATGGCATACCGAAGCCATGGACAGGGCCATGGAGGGAGGAATCGACGATGTGGGAATCGGCGTGCTTTTCGGCCTTGACACATGGAGATATGACCTGACGGGCCTGCTCATGCATGCTGAACACCTTGAGGCGAAGTTCGGTGTCGGGCCGCACACCATCAGTGTCCCGCGCATCTGCCCTGCCGACGACATTGACACCGGGGATTTCCCGAATGCAGTCCCTGACGAGATCTTCTGCAGGATAGTCGCCGTCATACGGCTTGCCGTCCCATATACAGGGATGATAATATCCACGCGGGAGTCAGAGAAAGTGAGGGCGAAAGTCCTCGGATTGGGCATCTCCCAGATCAGCGGCGGCTCAAGGACGAGCGTCGGCGGATACACCTCTGAAGGACAGGCTGAGGACACCGCCCAATTCGACATCAGTGACAGGAGGTCCCTGGACGAAGTGGTGGGATGGCTGCTTGACCTGGGATACATCCCGAGTTTCTGCACCGCATGCTATCGGGAAGGGCGCACCGGAGACCGCTTCATGTCTCTGGTAAAGCGAGGCAAGATAGCCGACTGCTGTCAGCCGAATGCCCTTATGACCCTGATGGAATATCTTCAGGACTATGCCTCGCCCCGGACAAAGGCCAGGGGGATGGAAGCAATAAGCCGGGAACTGGAAAACATCGGAAGCCCGAAAGTCAGGGAACTTACGGAAAGACACCTCAGGGAAATCGCCGGAGGGCAGAGGGACTTCCGATTCTGAAAATTACGACTGACATCATGGCTGAAAACACGACACCATCCCCGGAAAGGCCGCACATAGTTGTAGTCGGCAAAAGGAACAGCGGCAAGTCAAGCCTGGTGAATGCTCTCACCGGCCAGGCCGCATCACTCGTATCGGATGTGCCGGGCACGACCACGGACCCTGTGAGGAAAGCAATCGAAATTCCTGAGGCGGGGCCATGCCTTCTCATTGATACGGCCGGATTTGACGACGACGCCTCCGGTCTCGGCGGGAAACGCATAAAAGCCACTGAAGCCGCCCTTGACAGCGCCGACATTGTCATCTTCATATTCACCGACGGAGACTCCTGCGAAAGAGAATGGTTCAGGAAAATTTCACTAAGGGACATTCCGGTGATTCCGACAGTGAATGTCATGCTCAAGGGTTGCGGCAACCATGCCTCCGGGAAACCGACGCCCGCCGAGGAAATCACGGGCCAGCCCCCGGTGATTGTGAACGCGGCCACAGGAGAAGGCAGGGAAAGGCTATTCGGGGCCATCCGGGATATCCGCAGCAAGGAAAGCCGCCGTTCTGTCACCGGAGACCTGGCAAGAGAAGGAGACCTGGTGATGCTGGTGATGCCTCAGGACAGCGGGGCCCCGGAAGGCAGGCTGATACTTCCGCAGTCAAGGACAATAAGGGAACTTCTTGAGAAAAAATGCACTGTAGTATGCTGCACAGCTGAGGGAATGGAAGATGCGCTGAGGCGCACTGCCGCCGCCCCGCATCTGATAATAACAGACTCACAGGCCTTTGACACTGCCTGGAGGCTGAAGCCTGAGGGCAGTCTCATCACATCATTTTCAATACTTTTCGCAGCTCTCAAGGGAGACATGCGGACTTTCCTCAAAGGAGCGGAGGCCCTGGATGGACTTACGGAAAAATCCAGGATACTCATTGCAGAAGCCTGCACCCATGCCCCGGCATCCGAAGACATAGGAAGAGTGAAAATCCCGGAAATGCTCAGAAGAAGATTCGGGAAAGGCATCGGCATTGACATCGTCTCCGGAAAGGATTTTCCTGAAGACCTGACAGGCTACGACCTGATAATCCACTGCGGCGCCTGCATGTTCAACAGGAGACTTGTACTCAGCAGAATCAGGGCCGCAGCAGCACAGAATGTCCCGATTACGAACTACGGGATGACGATGGCATGGGCAGGAGGGATTCTCGGGAAAGTCGCCCTGCCGGATGAAGCCGGGAGACCGGCTCCCGGAAAGGAGGACTGACCGGAAGTCAGTCCAGTTCTTCCAGAATGCGTTTTACATCCACGGGCTGCAGGCGGCCGTATACCTTGTCACCTATCATCACCACAGGAGCAAGTCCGCAGGCTCCGACGCACCTCAGGCAGTCAAGCGAGAATTTGCCGTCTGGCGTTGTCTCCCCGACATCGATGCCAAGGACTCTCTTGAACTCTTCAAGAAGCTTTTCCGAGCCCCTTACATAGCATGCCGTCCCCATGCACACTGAAATCGGGTATTTTCCCTTCGCGGTCATGGTGAAGAATGCATAGAAAGTCACCACCCCGTATACTTTGGACACAGGTATGCCCAGCCGGCGGGCAATCATGCGCTGCATCTCTTCGGGGAGATAGCCCATGACATGCTGGGCCTCATGCAGTATGTTGATGAGTTCACCCGGATTGTCTCCATACGCCTGACAGATGGCATTTACCTTCTCGGCGACATCACAAGGAAGTTTTGTATCTGGCATATCTTTTATATTGACCGGTTGAAATAATGTGTGTGAAGAAGATGTTCCGCCTTTTCACTCAGCGGCTTGCCGAGGAATTCACGGTAAAGCGTCTTTATGAAAGGATTCTCATGGGACTTGCGTATGGTCTTGCCCGCATCTTCTTTGTACAGGGCATTGGCCCTTGCATAAAGCACGGCGGAATTGCCGTGGTGCAGAGGCTGTCCTCCGCCACCGATGCATCCTCCCGGACAGGCCATGATTTCAATGGCATGGTATTCATTGCGCCCGTGCCGGATGTCCTCGAGAAGATGCCGGGCATTTCCCAGGCCGTGGGCTATGCCGACCTTCAGCTGGAATCCGTCCAGGTCCACCGTAGCCCGACGGACGCCTTCCATACCTCTGACAGCCTGGAAATTGACTGACTTCAATGTCTTGCCGGTATACAGTTCATATACAGTCCTGAGTGCCGCCTCCATCACGCCTCCAGTAGCTCCGAATATGACTCCGGCACCTGTCGAAGTGCCCAGAGGCTGGTCGAAGTCCATGTCCGGAAGAAGGGAGAAGCTGATGTTGGCCCTCTTGATGAGACGGGCGAGTTCCCTTGTTGAAATGGAATAGTCCACATCAGGATTGCCGTTTGTCTTGAATTCGTCCCTGTCACACTCGTATTTCTTCGCAAGGCAAGGCATTATGGACACGACAACGAGCTTCTCGCGAGGGATTCCCAGCTGCTCCGCCCACCATGTCTTCGCTATGGAGCCGAACATCTGCTGCGGGGACCTGGCCGTGGACGGTATGTCCAGAAGGTCCGGGAACTGATGCTCGAAGAAATTCACCCAGGCCGGGCAGCACGATGTCAGAATCGGCAGCCTTACGGACTTGTCTCCGTCAAGATATCTCGTGAGCCTGTCAAGCATCTCGGTCCCTTCTTCCATTATTGTCAGGTCAGCGGCAAAATCCGTGTCAAACACATAGTCGAAGCCGAGCTCCCGCAACGCAGCCACCATCTTGCCGGTCACGAGGGTTCCAGGCTGGAGGCCGAACTCCTCCCCTATCGCCGCCCTGACGGCAGGAGCGGTCTGCACGATTACAGTCTTGTCCGGGTCCGCCAGGTCTTCCACCAGCCTGTTGGTATGGTCCCTTTCAGTAAGCGCACCCACCGGACATACGGCAACGCACTGGCCGCAGTATGTGCATTCGCTCTCCGACATCATCTTGTCGAACGCAGGGGCTATCGTGGTGTTGAAGCCCCTCCTTATGGCTCCGAGGGCACCTACAGTCTGCACTTCGTTGCAGACGCTCTCGCACCTGCGGCAGAAGATGCACTTGTCCATATTCCTGACTATGGATGCCGTCACCTCCCTCTTGCGCGGGGACAGTTCACCTCCGTTGAACGGCATCTCGCGGATATTGAAGCGCAGCGCCAGATTCTGGAGCTCGCAGTTGCCCGCCTTCGGGCAGGTGAGGCACTCGTTCGGGTGGTCGGACAGTATCAGCTCAGCAACAATTTTTCTGGCGTTCATCACGCGCAGAGTACTCGTCCTCACGACCATACCGTCCGTGCATCTCGTCGCGCAGGCGGGGGCAAGGTTCCTCCGGCCCTCCACTTCCACCACGCAGATTCTGCATGATGCAGGATTGTTCTTGATACAGGTTCCCTTGAGGTCGATGTGGCAGAGCGTAGGAATGTCTATGCCGATTTTCTGCGCCGCCTCAAGTATAGTGGTTCCTTCAGGGACCGTCACGAAATGATGGTCAATCTGCAGGGTTATCTGTTTGTCGTCCATAATGGCTTCCGTATGTAGTTAGCTAATTCACTGATATCGCCTTGAACTTGCACCGCGCCATGCACATTCCGCAGCGGATGCAGTTGTTCGGATTGATTATATGCGGCTTGCGGACATCCCCTATGATGGCATCCGCAGGGCAGTTCTTCGCGCACAGGTGACAGCCGATGCAGAGCGAAGGATTGATGCTGTATGTCAGAAGCGCCTTGCACTGCTTCGCCCGGCACTTGTGGTCCCGCACATGCTCAAGATACTCGTCATAGAAATTGTTGAGTGTGGAAAGCACCGGATTCGGAGATGTCTGCCCCAGTCCGCAGAGGGCGGTGTCCTTGATTACTTTTCCGAGGACAGACAGTGTCTTCAGGTCTTCCTCTGTGCCGCGGCCTCCGGTAATCTTGTCCAGGGTCTCCAGCAGACGCTTGTTGCCGATTCTGCATGGAGTGCATTTCCCGCAGGACTCTTCGACAGTGAAGTCCAGATAGAACCGTGCCACCGACACCATGCAGTCGTCCTCGTCCATCACTATCATTCCGCCGGACCCCATCATGGAACCTTCTGCAAGAAGGCTGTCGAAGTCAATAGGTATGTCAAGATGCTTTTCCGTGAGGCATCCGCCCGACGGTCCCCCGGTCTGGACGGCCTTGAATTTCTTTCCTCCCTTGATGCCGCCGCCTATCTCATAGATGACCTCACGGAGTGTCGTTCCCATCGGCACCTCAATGAGTCCAACATTGTTGATCTTGCCGGCAAGGGCGAACACCTTTGTTCCCTTGGATTTTTCCGTGCCGATTGAAGCGAACCAGTCTGCCCCTCTTGTAAGTATCACAGGGATATTTGCAAATGTCTCGACATTGTTGACATTAGTCGGCTTGCCGAGGTATCCGGATTCTGCCGGGAAAGGTGGCTTCATGGTAGGTTCTCCCCTCTTGCCTTCCATCGAATGTATGAGGGCGGTTTCCTCGCCGCAGACAAAGGCCCCGGCTCCATACCTTATCTCAATGTCGAAATTGAATCCGCTTCCGAGGATATTGTCTCCGAGAAGGCCCCATTCCCTGGCCTGGCCTATAGCAGTCTTGAGACGATGTATGGCCAGAGGATATTCGGCGCGGATGTATACAAGGCCTTTTGACGAGCCGATGGAATATCCGCATATTGCCATTGCCTCGACAATAGAATGCGGGTCGCCCTCCATGATCGAACGGTCCATGAAGGCACCGGGATCCCCTTCGTCAGCATTGCAGACAACATATTTGATGTCCGATACACTTTTGCGGGCAAATCCCCATTTCACTCCTGTCGGGAAGCCTCCGCCTCCCCGGCCCCTGAGCCCGGAACGCTTGACTTCTTCTATGACATCATCCGGGGTTTTCTGCAATATGCTTGTAGCCAAGGCGAAATACCCGTCCCTGGCAATGTATTCCTCTATATTTTCCGGATCTATGAATCCGCAGTTCCTCAGGGCGACCCTCTTCTGCTTCCGGTAAAAATCTATGTGCTTGGAGTCGCTGACGCTCTGTCCTGTCTTAGGGTCGACATAGAGCAGGCGCTCAACCCGTCTGCCTCCGATGATATGCTCATTGACAATGTCATGGGCATCATCAGGAGTCACCTGTGTATAGAATGTGTTGTCCGGAATAATCTTGACCACGGGCCCCTTTTCGCAGAAGCCGAAGCATCCCGTAGTGATGACATCAACCTTGTCGGAGAGTCCCCTGTCTTCAAGAAGTTCCTTGATTTTATCGCAGATGAGATGGCTCGAGGAGGCTTTGCAACCAGTGCCTCCGCAGATCAGAACCTGCATGTGACTTGTGCCGGCATCAAGACCGCTGCTGTGGCCGTCCGTGGACTTGTCGCTCTCCTCCCGCAGGAAAAGTTTCTTCGCGGCAGCAGTCCTGACAGCTTTCAGATCCTCAATTGTCAGTACTTTCATTAGTGTTATGTGATTAGAGCGGAAACAAAGTTAATGAAAGATTTCAGATTTCATAGAGCCGGCGCTTATTTTTATGCTACTCCCCTGAAGAAACAATGTCTGCAATCCTGACTGTCTGGAACACAAGCTGGGAGACACTTCCTTCATACAGGATGCCCACTGTCCCGGAATCAATCATCGTGAGGCAGGAATATCCCCAGCCTTCCTCCTCGTCAAGGAGCAGGGAATTCTCCGGAAGCCATGTAAGCCCTCCGTCCAGACTGGCCTTGATTGTGATATGGTTGCGTCCCTTGACAGTGTCAGGGTTGGAGAAGAGCAGGATGTCACGGCCGAGGACATTGTCCTGCGCATCCACCTGCAGCAGCCCTGCCATGCATACGGGCTCCCTGAGCTTTTCGGAAGAAGGGTGAAGAGTCCAGGTCCTGCCGAGGTCGTTGGTCGTGCATACGATTCTGCCTGTCCCGCGGTTGTTCCTCATGTTGAGCATCACCACACCCGGAGCCACTTCCGCAGCCTGGGATTCTGTCGTGTTGGTCCAGGCATGTCCGTGGCAATGCCATGTCTGTCCATGGTCGCGACTGTACATGATGCCGGCATTCGGCACCCTGTCCGGCCCAACATACTGTATCGGAAAGACGAGCGTGCCGTCGGACATGCAGATGCCGCGGCCCGGCCCCTGGAGAGTAAAGCGCCATTCTTCCGCCTTGACTTGCCTGGTGACATTCCGGGGCTCCGACCATGTCTTTCCGTCGTCTTTGCTGCTTACCATCATCAGCTGCGCAGTAGTTTCCGGCCCGAATCCGTCACCGACCTGATTCCACGCCCTGTCATTGCCGAGCCCATGGGTCCAGACAGCCACGACGAAGATTTCGCCCGTATTCTCATCCACAAGCACAGAAGGGTCACCGATTCCGTTCTGGGCATCCGGCAAGCCTCCCCAACGGCCCATGTCCATGATGATTTTCATCTTCTCCCAAGTCCTCCCGCCGTCGGTGCTGCGGCTCATCCCGACATCAATGTCTTCCTGAAGGTCAAGGGAAGTATGGTGACGGACATCATATACGGCTATGAGAGTACCCGAAGGAGTAGTCACCAGTCCTGGAATCCTATAGGCAAACACTCCGTCATCACCGTGGTCTCTGAGAGCCACGGCAAGGCGGTGTCCAGCACACCCCTCCTGCTCCAAGGATGCAGGACATCTGCCGGCAGACGCTCCGGCGTAAGTCTTTCCTGAGACAGTCACTTCATCTACTGACAGAGAGTATACCGACGACATGTCCTCTATATGCCGCGGATCTACGGAAACACTGACATAGAACCAGTTGTCCCCCTTGACAAGAGATTGCCGTGCGGGAAGACTCATACTGAAGGCATCGCCGGATTCCGACCTGGCCACTGTCTCCGGTCTGCCGGAGGCATATTCAGCATTCCTGGCCGAAGGACGGACCGAACACAGCTCCAGGGCATAATGCGGATCCGCAAACAGCATCTGCTGCGACCCGGTCTGTGAAACAAGAGTCCTCATTGCAAAAGAAGTCGTCCTGGAGTGTATGGAGGACATAGTGCCCGTATACATGAGCTTCACATTTCTGACTGCCTTGCGTGGAAGGCCGGACAGAGTGACGCGGACTTCATCAAGCACGGCAGACCCGGCGGAAGCCGCATTTACGGCACCCGGCCCATGGGAATCATTGTCAATGTGTATTTCAGCCACGACATTGAAATCCCTGCCGACTACGGTAGGGACATTGAGGTTCTTGACTGTAACTTCCACAGGGACAGGAGCATTTGACAATTCTGCACCAGATGCCCCCGATGACATGACCGGCAGCAGACAGAACACACCGGATACAAACGGGAAAAAACATTTCATTGTCAACATATTCAGCATTAAATTTAATCACACCAGTCAGGTCCGACATAATCTCCAAATTTTACGAAGATAATGAAAATATGACTAACTTTGTTTATTGGGGGAATTCTAATTATATAAAAATGAATAATACTGCATCAAAAGCACAATACTTATGAATACTGACATAAAAGACAGAAAAGACCAATGTCCGGTGAACTGAAAGTTAACACTGTAACTGAATGAACCAGAATGAGTGATTTTGACAAATATATAAGACAAGGTGAGCCTGAGAGCAAAGAAAAGGCCCAGGCATGGCAGACTGCAATCGGGCTGCAAGACGTTGACGGCCTTAAACCATCGGAGTATTTGTTGCAAACTGCAGGCAGGCACATCGAAGGTGATATTACAATCGGAGAGGTAAAGCATTTGATTGACAGCTATTATCAATCTAAGGCTATCAGAAAGGATGCAGAAAATGAACGGACAGAAGAAGCTGATAAGGTATCCGCAAGAATCACTGAAATATTGGCCGAAAAATCCTTCTCGTTCACGCCGGATTATCTGATACTCATCCATAGGCGACTGTTTGAGGGTTTGTACAAATTTGCAGGAAAATTGCGTGATTATGACATGACCAAGAAAGAATGGGTGCTTGACGGGGATACCGTCTTGTATTCGAGCCATGAGTTAATCCGACAAACGCTCGACTATGATTTTGGACAAGAAAAGAATGTCGATTATCCGTCACTGAATGCCAACCAAGCATTGAGACATATCTGTAAGTTTGTTTCAGACATTTGGCAAATACATCCTTTTGGGGAAGGGAACACACGAACTACAGCCGTGTTCACCATGAAATACCTGCACACTTTCGGATTTACATTCGACAACAGTGTATTTCAAGAACACTCCTGGTATTTCAGAAACGCATTGGTCAGAGCCAATTACAACAATTATTCAAAAGGAATATCAGCTACGACATCATTCTTGGAACTATTTTTCAGGAACTTGTTGTTTGAAGAAAAAAACGAGTTGCATAACCGGGCTCTGCATATTGGAGTTCTCCAAAGTGCCAACATTGATGATTCAAAGAGCCAAAATGACACTTTGAATTGCACTTTGGACGAAATTGCCCTACTGAAATTTCTCGAAGACAATCCTGACGCCACACAAACTGAGATTGCGACGCATATCGGTAAATCTCCCCGAACCGTCAAACGAATGACCCCCTCTTTGATAGAACGTGGCTTGCTGGAACGGGAAAACGGAAAAAGGAACGGAAAATGGGTTGTCAAAAATATGGATTTGAAGCGCTAAATTCTCATTTTGGAAGAGTTGCAAAAACAGCAAAAGATTACCAAAAACTTTGTCTGTTTCTCAAATGACGAAGATAGGAAAAAAGAAACGGACAGCAGCGCTGCTGTCCGTTTCTTCGTTTTCTGTCGTTTCAGAACATTTTCTGAATTTGCAGAACAAAAGACTATTTCTTCTTGTTGCTGTATCTCTGGTAGAACTTGTCCACGCGTCCTGCTGTGTCAACAAGCTTCATCTTGCCTGTATAGAACGGGTGAGAAGTGTTTGAAATTTCAACCTTTACCACAGGATACTCCACTCCGTTTACTTCGAGAGTCTCCCTTGTGTTGGCGCATGAGCGTGTGATGAACACCTCATCGTTTGACATATCCTTGAAAGCTACAAGACGGTAGTTTTCGGGATGAATTCCTTTTTTCATGACTCTATTAAATTATATTAAACTGTTTGTGTCCATTTTGGGGTTGCAAATGTATTCCAATATCTGCAGATTTCCAAATTTATACAGAAAAAAACTACATTTATACAGGAAAAACTCCTGAAAATCGCATAAAGTCCATGCTACGGCGGATTCAGGGGCGCAATCATTTGATCCTGTACGGCTGGTCATCGTACAGAAGATATTTCTTGGCCTTCCTTATCCACTTCTGCTCCTCTACCTTGACATGCTCCCGCATTTCCTCTGCGGTGCACTTGCCGTCAATATATGATAGCAGTACCGGATCCGCCAGCCTGGCTTCAAAGTCCCCGAGAATCTCAAATCTGGAATACCTTTCCCTGAAATACCGCATCAGCTGCAGAGTATGCATCAGGGAATGATATTCTGCTCCCGGCTCAAGAATTATCTGATAGCCTGAACACTCCTCCCCTGCATAAAGTCCGCAGATCGGGGTAAATGTACATGGACGCATAAGCACTCCTGCAGGAATCGGAAGCGGTTCATATGAGCCGGTCTTCACGAACGGGGCACCTATGAACTCGTATGGCCGGGCAGTCCCGATGCCGGGAGTTATGTTGGTACAGTTCCACAGGGCACCCCCGCTGTACATGTCACAGGTAAAAAGCCCCGGAATATCGGGAGCCGGAGGTATGGTCCACGGCATAATCTGCTTGCCGGCCGCAGTCACACGGGCAGAAATGACATGCAGAGGATATTTCGCCCCTATTTCCGAGTGGTACAGGTTGGCTAGTTCCCCGAGCGTGAGTCCATGCCGGTGAGCCACCCTCGGGACATGAGGATCTGACGCCGAGGCAGGGACAGTGCCCTCAACAGCCCGCCCCGCCGGATTCAGATGATCAACCACATATATTGAAGGGGCGTCATCTCCAAGAGCCTTCATCCCGTCCATCAGTCGGAAGAGGTCCCGGGAATAATTGAAATACCTTGAGCCGGCATCCTGAAATTCAACGACGACCGCATCCAAATCCCTTACGGCTTCAAGTTGAAATCCAATATGTCCTGTCCCCGGTATCTTCCCGGAATCATCAGGCACGAACAGAGCAGCAAGATTTCCCCGTTCGCTGAAAATCTCATGCACATACCGGCCTTTGTCCGGGACCCAACTGCTTTGGGTACAGAAACAGCCGACACGGCCCTCCACAAGGGCCTTGTCCAACTGATCTTCAAGTGGAGTTGTCCTGAATGAGAACATTATGAGATTATTTTTTCAGCAATATCCTTGATTTCGGCAGCCAGTTTTTCTGCCGCATCCTCAGTGGCGGCCTCTGCATAAATCCTTATTATAGGCTCGGTATTGGATTTCCTGAGGTGCACCCACTCCTTGCGGGACTCAAACGAGATCTTCACCCCGTCGATGTCATTGATGTCTTCGGATGCATAGATTTTCTTCATCTCATCAAGAATCTTGTCTATCAAAGCCTTGTCCGAGAGATCAATCCTGTTCTTGGTAATGTGGTACTTGGGATAAGTTGCGAGCAGCCCGGACACAGTGCATTTCCTGCGGGCAAGATTGGTCAGGAAAAGCGCCGTGCCGACAATGGCGTCCCGGCCATAGTGAAGGGCCGGATAGATGACCCCGCCGTTGCCTTCGCCGCCGATGAGTGCTCCGCATTCCTTCATTTTTGTGGTGACATTCACCTCGCCGACTGCTGCCGCGTAATATTTTCCGCCGTGAGCCTCAGTGACATCCCTCAGAGCCCTCGAAGAGGACAGGTTGGACGCTGTCGTAAGCCTGTAAGGGGCAATCACTTCCTCAACCGACTTCCCGGATGCCTCAGCCTCGGATTCCGCCCTTGCCATGAGATAGTCAGCCACGCTGACAAGGGTATATTCTTCTCCGAAAGGCTTTCCGTCTTCGCAGATCATGGCAAGCCTGTCCACATCAGGGTCCACCGACACGCCGAGATCAGCCTTATTGTCAACGACAGCACGGCACAAGTCTGTGAGATTGGCCGGCAGAGGCTCCGGATTGTGGGCGAATTGTCCGTCCGGATTACAGTTCACCTCAACGCATTTGACTCCGAGCCTCTTGAAAAGCCGGGGCATGATGATTCCGCCCACTGAATTGACGGCATCAAGGGCCACCTTGAATCCAGCCTTGCGGATTGCATCTGCGTCCACGGCATCAAGTGCGAGCACCGCATCAATGTGCATGTCCGTGAAGTCCTTCTCTTCAATGCTACCTATGGAATCCACATCCGAAAAGTCGAAATTATCTTCTTCGGCACATGCGAGTATTCCGGCGCCTTCCTCCGCATTGAGGAATTCCCCTTTCTCATTGAGAAGCTTGAGGGCATTCCATTGCTTCGGATTATGTGAGGCAGTCAGAATGATTCCGCCGTCGGCCTTTTCAAAAATCACCGCCATCTCAGTAGTCGGAGTGGAGGCAAAACCGGCCTTTATGACATCCACGCCGCATGCCAGAAGCGTTCCGCAGACTATCTGCTCCACCATTTCCCCGGAAATGCGGGCATCCTTTCCGACTACTACCTTATATCGTTCGCCTTGAGGCTTCTGTAGCCTTTCCCTGAGTTTTACACAATATGCATAAGTGAATTTAACGATGTCTACCGGCGTCAGGGCATCTCCCGGAGCTCCGCCGATTGTGCCGCGTATGCCGGAAATGGATTTGATGAGTGTCATATTTCAACAAATTAAATTGCGTCTCTTAAATCAAGCAAAAATATGAAGTGTTTTGTAATTTGTCAATAGGATTTAATCTCAAAAATACTATTTTTGCAGCCCCAAATAAAATCGGACAGACATGATGATGAAAGCATTGAGCACAATACTGCTCCTTATTACATCCAATATTTTCATGACATTCGCATGGTACGGCCACCTCAAGCTTCAGGAAATGAAGATTTCTTCCGGCTGGCCCCTCATCCTTGTAATACTTTTCTCCTGGGGTGTGGCCTTCTTCGAATACTGCGCCCAGGTGCCGGCCAACAGAATAGGCTTCGTTGACAACGGAGGCCCCTTCAACCTCATGCAGCTCAAGGTAATCCAGGAGGTCATTTCCCTGACGGTATTCACAGTCATCGTCACACTCATGTTCAAGAACGAGGCCCTGCAGTGGAATCATTTTGCTGCATTCTTCTGCCTGATTCTGGCAGTCTTCTTCGTTTTCCTGAAATAGCCATGAAATTGGAGCGAAATTGGCAAAATTGGCATCAGAAAAATTTGGAAGTAAAAAAGATTTGCCATATCTTTGCAGTCCCAAAAAATAAAACGCTCGGCTCGTATAACGGTTAGTACTCAAGATTCTCAATCTTGCAATCGGAGTTCGATTCTCCGGCCGAGTACAAAGAAAGACTCCTAATTAGCTGATTAGGAGTCTTTTTATTTTTATTAAGGTACACTAAAAGGGTATAATGGTGTCAACGGAAAATCCATGTTGATTTAGGTGTAAGGCGAGAAACAGGAAAGGTATCCTTTCAGAGATTTCTCGCCAATATACGGTTCAACGAAGCACATACTTTTTTCCCCCCCCAATTGCATTTTCAATGAAGATGAAGCATAAGGCGCCACATTATGCGAAAATTCTGGCCAGCCGGAAAATGAAGAAAGATATGTCCCTCACCCCACGGAACTGATTCCTGAAGGCCTTGACCTTTGCATTGAATGATTCGGCAGATGCGTTGGTGGAACGGTTGTCAAAGTAGTTCATTATCGTAATATAGTTCTCCTTGAATGTATCAAGGACGATGTGGAAGCACTTCGACTTCATTTTGTCAATCCGGTCATACCATCGGGCCAGTTTCGTCAGGATGAGAGCCCGCTCGTATTCTTTTTTGTCCGGCGGCAAGTCCGGGGCAATCCTGGTATTGTAGATTGACACGAGTTCAAGATACCTGTCGTATGCCTCCTTGATGTCCGGGTAGAGCCTGAACAGGATAGAGGCTCTCGCCTTCTGGCAATCTGTCCATTTGCTCTGATGGATTAGCAGCAGCCTGCGTGACCGGAACAGCAGCTGGCGACGGGTGTCACCGCTCTCAAATTCGTACGGCACATACTTCGTCCTGTTCTTGCGGTGCTCCCTTATCTTCGCATTCTCCGCCTCCATCGCCTCCCACCGGTGCCTTATCCGGAGGTCGTCCATCGCCTCGGAAAACAGCTTCTGGACATGGAAACGGTCATTGACGAGCACTGCTCCGGGAAACGACATCCTGACTATCCTGCGCATCGCAGGGGACAGGTCAAGCGTAATCTCCTTTACTTCACTCCGCTTCCCTGCCTGAATCTTCCTCAGGGCATGCGTGACACTCCATGTGTCAGTCCCGCGGATCATCGCCACAAGTGTCCCTTTCCTCCCTTTCGCATCCTTGTTCGTGACTATCGTGTATACCTCGTCCTGAGACAGGCAGGTCTCGTCTATGCTTAGCCTGGAGCCTATATTCTCAGGGAAAACTATACTGTCCTGACATGTGTCCCTGTATTCCCACTCCGTATAGCCGCTCAGATGGTACTTGTACTGTTTCGAGAACAGTTCACCGTCTACTCCGTACAGTTCACCGATAGTCTTCAGGCTTAATACCGTGGACTCGACACGCCTCTTTTAAAAAAGACGCAAACTCCTTCGTGTGTTGCGTCCCTTCGCCCGTCAGGTCATACGACTTCACATATATCTTCCCTGTCCCCTTTTCCTGCCATTTCCGTTTCCTTATGTGAAGCCGTGTGACATATCCCCGTATGGAGAAATCCTGTATCGTGACATAATCCGTGAAGCTATACGAGACCACCTGCTTATCCCGTAATTCTTCCGGTATGCCCTTGACCTCATCAAGATACAAATCAAGTGTCTCTTCTTTTTCCGATTTCTTCGTCTTTACTATCTCAAAATTTTCCGCAACTATCGTCGGAAAGATGATCTTCATCAAGCCTTGCGTTTCCATGAATGCAAAGGTAATCCTTTTATCTTTCCCAACATCCTTTTTTCGTTGTCCCGTTATTAGGTGTTATCTCCAACTCTGTTTTCAACTTTTCTGGATAATTTAACATAGGTATATCAAGAAAACAGAATCTCCTATATACAAAAATCCCCCGAAACAGTCATAAACCGAATCGGGAGATTGCTTTCTCTATCACTTCTCTATGCTGCGAAGCTGAATTCTTATTTCTTTGTCAGATATGGTTTCCTGTTCCGACTTGTCATACACTGTAAGGAGTGTGATTTTTGTACCTGTTTCATTGATAATCACATTAAATGTAATGACCCTTACTCCGCCACTCTTGCCTTTACCTTTACTCTTGACTGCCATTCTGATTTTCCGTACTCCATTACCGAGGTCTGTTCCCATTGCGGGATTTTCGATAAGGTCTTTACGGAATTGGGCAAGGTCAGACAGAAAAGACTTGTATTTCTTTGCAAGCCGCTTCATGTTCTTTACGAATACGGCTGAATATAAAACATCTACCATTATTCAACCTCGTATTCCTTTAACAAATCTTCAAGACGGGGTAATTCCTTTCCTGTTTTCTGCGCTTCAAGAACTTCTGTATAGGCTTCTCTTATGTCCTGCAGGATTTCCTCTTTCTCCGACTTGGCTGTTTTCGTCCGGCTCGTCTTGGCTACGGAAACCCCTTTCAACTGTCCCAACACTTTTCGCAGACTTGGAATAATATCGGGATTTTCTATGTTCAATATCATCTGTGTCATAACCGTAAATATTTAGTGGCTTCTTTGCAAATATAATCTTTTTATCTGTAACCGGATAAAGTGCCTGCCAAATCCATTCCAAATTTTTCCGGAAGCCAATCTCAACTATACGATAAGAGAGGACATATAGCCCCCTCCGTATATACAAAACTGTTTTAGTTTGGCTGACAATCTTCTGCAGCGACTGTCATATAGATTATAAAATGTCCAGGTGACCTAAAATTGCTTACACATCTGCTTACACAAAGTGCCTTGAAGCCCCTTTAATGGGGTGTAAACCAGAGCAACAAAAAAGCAGTCACATTTCTGTAACTACTTGATAATGAATGAGTGGAAAACGAGATTAGCTCGCTTCGCTTCCTTTTCTCGAATCCCCTCGCCGAGGAGGCACTTTCAAGCGGACCGCTGTCGGGCTGACGCCCTTGTCGGTCTTTCATTTCAAGCCATTGAAAGCGAGCTTTCTGTCTTGAAATGAAAGACCGCCATAGCCTGCGGCTACAGCGGTCTGCTTGAGCGGAAAACGAGATTCGAACTCGCGACCCTCAGCTTGGGAAGCTGATGCTCTACCAACTGAGCTATTTCCGCATTGTATGTTCTTCGGCGCCGGGATTCCCCGGAACCGGACTGCAAATATAGTGATTTTTCTTTATCGTCAAACCAAAATCACAAAAATCCCCAAAAACGCAGATGTATTGCGGAAATATTTCGGGTCCTGGTTCTCATTGGCTGCGGAAGTGCAGTGTTTGCCGGCAATGCGGCAGGTGCTGTCAGCGCAGGAGTCGGCACAATCGGTGTCGCATTGGCATTCGGTCTTTCTGTAGTGGCTATGGCCTATACATTCATCTTTGTGCTGGTAGTGCTCGGCACGACTGACAGCAAGAAAGGAGCAGGCAATTTCGCCGGGCTCGCCATCGGGCTGACCCTTGTGCTCATCCACATTGTCTGCATCCCTATCACCGGCACTTCAGTCAACCCGGCAAGAAGCATAGGGGCTGCAATTTTCGAAGGAGGCAGAGTCCTGTCCCAGCTGTGGCTGTTCATTGTCGCGCCGCTTGCCGGTGGAGCTGCAGCAGCTCTCGCATGGAAGTGTATCGGATCCGAAAGGAACTGAAACAATGGACAAGAGAATGGCCGGTCACGGATATTTTCCGTGCCGGTCATTTTTTTGAAAAATTTCATTAAATTTGAAGCCGTTTATAAAAACTGAATGAACCAGGATAAAAAACTTTTTGACAGATGGCATTCAAAGGAGCAATAGAAGTCGACACACAGAGATGCAAGGGCTGCTCCGTGTGTATCGCGAATTGTCCGACACAGAGCATAAAGCTTTCGGACAAGGTCAACAGCAAAGGCTATCATTACGCCGAAATGACAGGAGACGGATGCATCGGCTGCTCAAACTGCGCAGTCGTATGTCCGGACTCGGTGATTACAGTTTACCGTATTAAAATCTGATGATATGGCAGAAAAGATTCTGATGAAAGGAAATGAGGCGATTGCCATATCGGCAATACGCAACGGAGTCGACGGATATTTCGGATATCCGATTACCCCACAGTCCGAAGTGATGGAAACGCTGATGAAGGAAAAGCCTTGGGAGACGACTGGAATGGTCGTGCTTCAGGCCGAGAGCGAGACATCTTCCATCAACATGATTTACGGAGGAGCCAGCTGCGGGAAAAAAGTGATGACTTCTTCCAGCAGTCCGGGAATCAGCCTCATGTGCGAAGGCATCAGCTACATAGCCGGAGCGGAACTGCCATGCGTGGTGGTTGACGTGATGCGCGGAGGCCCGGGACTCGGCACCATACAGCCGAGCCAGAGCGACTACAACCAGATTGTCAAGGGAGGCGGACACGGAGACTATCACAACATCGTGCTTGCCCCGGCATCCGCACAGGACATGTATGATTTCGTGGACTGGGGATTCGAGCTTGCGTTCAAATACCGCAACCCTGTGGTCATCCTCGCCGACGGCATCATAGGACAGATGATGGAAAAGGTGGAGATGCATGAAATGAAACCTCGCCGCACGGCGGAGGAAATCCTCAAGGCAGCACCGTGGGCAACTACAGGAAAGCCTTCGACAAGGGAAAGGAACATCATCACTTCCCTCTCCCTCGATGCGGACATCCAGGAAAAATTCAACAGGAAGCTCAAGAACAAATACGAGGTCATAGAAGAAAGCGAAGTCAAGTTCAGCGAATACATGACAGAGGACGCCGAATATGTGTTCGTGGCATTCGGATGTTCTTCCAGAATCTGCGAGGCCGTGGTGGACGAGCTGCGCGCCGAAGGCATCAGGGCAGGTCTGCTCAGGCCGATCACCCTCTGGCCGTTCCCGTTCGGGGAAATCGCACGACTCGCCAAGCAGTGCAGGAGCATGATGAGCATTGAGCTCAACCTCGGTCAGATGGTGCACGATGTCAGACTCGCCGTAGGAGGCACATGCCCGGTAGGTTTCTACGGAAGACAGGGAGGCAACATCTACACTCCTGAAGAAATTGTCGGAGAATTCAAGAAGTTCAACGGCCTGGCATAAGTTTCAGGCAAAAGAAAGAGCACAAAATGAGTATCAGCATAGAAGAAATCAAAAGGCCGGAAAACATCATATACAGAAAGCCGGCGCTGCTCACTGACAATGTGATGCATTATTGCCCGGGGTGTTCTCACGGTACGGTGCACAAACTCGTGGCAGAGGTGATCGACGAGATGGGCATCCAGGACAGGACAGTCGGAATATGTCCTGTGGGGTGTTCGGTATTCGCCTACAATTATATTGACATAGACTGGCAGGAAGCCGCCCACGGCAGGGCACCGGCACTTGCGACTGCCACCAAAAGGCTGTGTCCGGACAAATATGTCTTCACCTACCAGGGTGACGGCGACCTTGCTTCCATAGGTACCGCAGAAATCATCCATGCCTGCGGCAGAGGAGAGAATATAGTTGTGATCTTCATCAACAACGGCATATACGGAATGACCGGAGGCCAGATGGCCCCGACGACGCTTCTGGGCATGAAGACTTCCACGACTCCATACGGCAGGGATGCCAAGCTCAACGGATTCCCTCTCGTGATTGCGGACATGATTGCCCACCTTGACGGCACGGCATATATCACAAGGCAGTCCGTACACACTGCTGCCGCAGCGAGAAAGGCCAAGAGCGCAATCCGCAAGGCCTTCGAATACAGCCAGAAAGGAATAGGGCTGTCATTTGTTGAAGTTGTATCGACCTGCAACTCCGGATGGAAAATGTCACCGGTCGACGCCAACAAGTGGATGGTCGAGAACATGTTCAAGAAATATCCGATCGGGGACATCAAGGATGTGTTGAGTGACAAATGACATAATGTCCAGGAAACAAAAGACCCGAACCATTATAAGATACGAATAAAGATGAAAGAAGAAATAATCATAGCAGGCTTCGGAGGGCAGGGAGTGCTTTCCATGGGCAAGATTCTCGCATATTCAGCCATCATGCAGGACATGGAGGTCACATGGATGCCTTCATACGGACCGGAGATGAGAGGCGGCACGGCAAATGTCTGTGTCATATTGAGCGACAAGAAGATAGGTTCGCCAATCGTCACAAAATACGACACCGCCATCATTCTCAACCAGCAGTCGATGGACAAGTTCGAGCAGACGGTAAAGCCGGGCGGCTGGCTTGTATATGACCCGAGCGGCATCACCAGGCACCCGTCAAGGACAGACATCAACATCTGCCGCATAGATGCCATTGAGGGAGCGGCGAGAATAGGCAACTCAAAAGTATACAATATGGTCGTCCTCGGCGGATTCCTTGCCGTCAAGCCGATTGTGTCTCTTGAAAATGTCGAGAAAGGACTTGGGAAATCAATTCCTGCAAGATACAGCAGCCTGATTCCGATGAACAAAGCCGCCATCGAAGACGGGATGGGACATGTTGAGATTGTCCACAGAGTCTGAGTGGGCCGGATAATATTTTCTTTGTCATTACAATAAAAAATTCTAACTTTGCAGAGTGTTCAAAAGTGTCCGTTACAATGATTGAAGACATCAGGACAGACTTCAGAAAGCTGATTGCCGCATACGAAGCGCAGCGGGTAGAAAACGGGAGTCTGAAAAAGAAGCTTCAGGAGTGTATGGACATGAATGAAGAATACAGGAAGCAGATTTTTGAGTTAGAAAAAGAAATTGATAGCCTGAGGCTGGCCGATGCCATGACAATGTCATCCGGAGGAAAAAAGGAGGCGCGGGAAAGGATTGACAGGATGATAAAGGCAGTCGACAAGTGCATTTCCATGATAGGAAATGTCCGGGAGAGTGACGATGGAAAGGAACATCACGATCAAGGTTGCGGGACAGGAATATGAGCTTACTGCGGAATCGCCTGAACATGAAAGTATCCTCAGGGATGCGGCAAAGATTGTCAACAGGCAGATTGAGAAAATCAATTCCGGCAATACTACTGGGAAAAGCAGGACTGAGGTCATCGTGATGGCAGCATTCACAATCAGTACCGGATATGTGATGCAGAACAGAATGCTGAAAAAACGGGAAGAAGAGGAATCCCGGCTGCACAGGGAAATTGAAGGTTATCTTGACAACATTGATAAAATTAGCCGTTAGTTACTTATTTTGCTGAAATCATCAAATTACATTAAGTAACCGAGTCAACTCGAATGGCAATGACAGGCCCAGGTTACCCTTACGGGGATTCCGCTTGCGGGACGGGGGAAGCCAGAACCAATTTCGGTCCTCAAATCTTATTTTCATAAGATTTCCAGACAATCGGACTAACGGCTTTTAATATCTAACTTGCCGGTCAGCTTCCAGGAAGCCTGGCCGGCTTTTTTATGAATACACATAACAGACACAACATAAATTGATATCTTGATATGGAAATATTATTTTATTTTTTAGCGGCGGCCATAGGAGCCATCATTGCTGTCGGGACATATATATTCGTCCATAAACTCATTCTCAAGGGACAGAAAGATGAAATCATCCAAAAGGCCGAGCTGGAAGCCGAAAACATCAGGAAAGAAAAGATTTTTCAGGCCAAGGAGAAGTTCCTGCAGCTAAAGAGCGAACATGAGCAGTACATCAACGAGAAGAAAAACCAGCTTCATGAATCCGAAAACAGGCTCAAGCAAAAGGAAAATACTGTAAACCAGCAGAATGCGGAACTCGGCAGAAAACACCGCGAAGCCGATGCCATCAGGGAAAACCTGAAGAGCCAGGTTGAGATAGTCAACAAAAAGGCTGAAGAATACGAGAAACTCCGCACTGAAGCCATCAGGCAGATAGAGAATATCGCAGGCATGACCGCAGCTGAGGCCAAGAACCAGCTTATGGAAAACATGAAGGCTGAAGCAAGGTCTCAGGCCCAGTCGTATATCAATGATGTGATGGACGACGCAAGGATGAATGCCAGCAAGGAAGCCAAAAGAATAGTCATCAACACGATACAGAGGACTGCCACAGAGACGGCCATTGAAAATGCCGTGACGGTATTCAATATAGAAAGCGATGAAATCAAAGGACGCATCATCGGCCGTGAGGGGCGCAACATCAGAGCGCTGGAGGCGGCGACAGGAGTAGAAATCGTTGTGGACGATACTCCGGAGGCCATACTTCTGTCTGCTTTTGACCCTGTCAGAAGGGAGGTGGCAAGACTTGCGCTTCACCAGCTTGTTGTCGACGGCCGCATCCATCCGGCACGAATAGAGGAAGTCGTGGCAAAGGTCCAGAAGCAGCTTGAAGAAGAGATTCTTGAGACAGGAAAACGCACATGTATCGACCTCGGCATCCACGGCATGCACATTGAGCTCGTCAAGCTGATAGGCCGAATGAAATACAGGTCTTCATACGGACAGAACCTCCTCCAGCATTCACGGGAAGTGGCCAACCTCTGCGCAACCATGGCTTCGGAACTCGGACTCAATCCGAAAATCGCCAAGAGGGCAGGTCTTCTCCATGACATAGGAAAAGTTTCTGACGAAGACCCGGAGCTTCCGCATGCAATCCTGGGCATGAGGCTTGCGGAGAAATACAAGGAAAAGCCGGAAGTATGCAATGCCATCGGTGCTCACCACGAGGAAATCGAGATGACATCCATCATTTCTCCTCTCGTGATGGTCGGGGATGCCATTTCGGGGGCTCGTCCGGGTGCAAGGCGTGAAGTGATCGAGTCTTACATCAAGAGGCTCCGTGACATGGAAAACATTGCAAAGTCATATCAGGGCGTCACCAAGACATACGCGATCCAGGCAGGAAGGGAACTCAGGGTGATTGTCGGAGCGGACCAGGTCAGCGACAAGGACGCCGAGACTCTTTCAGCAGAAATAGCAAAGAAGATACAGGAAGAAATGGTTTATCCGGGACAGGTAAAAATCACCGTCATCAGGGAAACAAGATCTGTGGCCTTTGCCAAATAACCGGAGGCTTCCGGCAGATAATTACAGATATTCAAGAGAGCCTTTGCAGTGAAAAATACATTCAGGAAAATATTGCTTTCAGGCATGGCGGCACTATCTGCCGCCATAGCCGTATCAGCACAATTGCCTTCAGAAGCCCTTTCCACAGTCAAATGGAAAGTTACAGGTGAGCATGTCTCAGCGGACACATGCCGGCTAATTTTCAACGGCAGCATATCTGAAGGATGGCATACATATGACACCCGCAGCAGCCTGTACCCTACCTATGTGATTTTCGGAGAAAATCCTTCGGGTTATGTTTTGAGCGGGGAACTCCATGAAATTTCCACTCCTGTGGACTTTGAAGGAGAACCGGTATTCTTTGATGAAATAATATTGGCCCAGGATATTGTCCTGACAGATGAAAATGCTGTCGTAAACGGAGAAATCACATGGATGGCCTGCACAGAGACCCAGTGCGCATCTCCGGAATTCCTTGAGTTTGAAGTGATGCTGTCCGGGACACCTCAGCAGACCTCAATTCAGCAGGCGGCAGATGGATCAGGGAGCGGAAAAGGATTCAACTGGGCGCTTGTCATAGAGGCAGTCCTTTGGGGATTCGCCGCCCTGCTTACGCCATGCGTCTTTCCTATGGTACCGATGACTGTATCGTTTTTCCTCAAAGGGGCATCATCACCGGCGGCAGGACGATTCCGCGCATCCATGTACGGCCTGTTCATCATTCTCCTTTATACCGTGCCGATTTCCCTGATAATCCTCATCACGAGACTGGCCGGAGGAGACGCCGTCACGGCAGACATATTCAACTGGCTTGCTACCCATTGGATTCCGAACATAATTTTCTTCATCGTGTTCATGATATTCGCAGCATCATTCTTCGGGGCCTTTGAAATCACACTGCCGTCATCCCTTGTGAACAAGAGCGACAAAGGGGCTGACAAGAAGGGACTTGCCGGAATATTCTTCATGGCCCTGACCCTTGTGCTTGTGTCATTCTCCTGCACCGGTCCTATTGTCGGATCCGTACTTATCAAGGCCACCCAGGGCGAATTTTGGGAGCCGATGGTCGCAATGCTTGCATTCTCTCTCGCATTTGCACTTCCGTTCACCATACTTGCCCTCTTCCCGTCCCTGCTGAAGAATCTTCCTAAGAGCGGAGGCTGGCTCAATTCTGTGAAAGTCGTGCTCGGATTCATTGAGGTCGCGCTCGGATTCAAATTCCTCAGCGTCGCCGACCAGACCTACCACTGGGGACTGCTTGACAGGGAAGTCTACCTTGCCATCTGGATTGTGACATTCTCCCTTCTCGGGCTCTACCTTCTCGGGAAAATCAGGTTTGCGCATGACGACAAGACAGAGCACCTGTCCGTAACAAGACTTGCCCTGGCAATAGCCGTCTTCTCTTTCGTGGTATACATGATTCCGGGCATGTTCGGGGCTCCGCTGAAGGCTCTTTCGGGATATCTGCCGCCTCTCACGACACAGGATTTCGTCATCGGTTCAGGCTCCTCCGCACAAGTTCCTGCAGGCCAGGCCGCAGGGGCAGAAAAAGAAAACAGATTCGGACTGCATCTTCCGCTCGGCCTTGAGGGATATTTCACCATCGAGGAAGGGCTTGCTGCGGCCAAGGAGACCGGGAAGCCGGTATTCGTCGACATCACAGGCCACGGCTGCGTCAACTGCCGCGAAATGGAATCAAGAGTATGGAGCGACCCTCAGGTGCTTGACATCCTCAGAAATGAATATGTCATTGTAGCCCTGTACACGGACGACAAGACAAGGCTTGAAAAAGACGAATGGGTCGAGACAGAAAACGGAGACATCCTCAAGGATCTCGGGCGGGTCAATTCTTACATTGCCCGCACAAGATTCGGAGTGAACGCCCAGCCTAACTATGTGCTTCTGTCCCCTAACGGGGAACTTCTTGCACCTGTAAGAGGCTATGACCTCAGCATCCCGGGCTTCATAGAATTTCTGGAATCAGGGCTGGAATCCCGGTAAGGCAGGCGGCAATGTAAGCCTTGAAGCCTCAGGGCCAGGAAATGGCCGTAGTCTGCGCATAACAGACTACGGCTATTTCCTTGGAGGGAACATCAGTCTCATGTCCTTGTCCATCAGCCTGTCCGCAATTGCCTCAGGGATGAAATGCCACTCCCCTATCAGCTCCGGACTGCCGATGACAGCCGGATCTATTGAGCCGTGTTCCTGCAGATAATCATAGACAAGTTCCCTGATTTCAGGATATCTCGCCACAATGCGGCTGTCAATCGAATCGGTGTCTATGCCTGCACCTTCCCGAAGGATGCCGCCGCCTCCGCTGGCGCGGTATGAGGTCATCGCGACATTATACTCGGCATCTTCGCTGAACGGAGCCCCGTCTGCCAGAGACTTTACTGTGATGCGGCTGCCTGCAGGCTTCGTCACATCCACATCATATACAAGCCCACCGGCAGAATCAAAATTATAGCTTCGTCCGACAAATGACCAGCGTTTCTGTCCCGTCCGAGGATCCGGTTCATTGACAATCCTGAGGATATGCTCATCCCCGCGGCCTTTCACCGTATTCACCCAGGCCGCATAGGAATATTCAAGGCAGTCAATGACCTCCTTCCCGGTCATTCTGACGACATAAAGCTGGTTCTCGAACGGATAGACGGTAAACAAATCATTATACAGAAGAGTTCCCGGACGGACATATCCGTTGAAAGTCAGAGGGGCTGCCAAAGACAACCGAGCCTCAGGCACCGACAGGGACACTGCATGAAGAAGATTGATGTAGTCACTCATTCCGGCATAGGCATCCCGGGTACGGAGAGGGACCTTGAGTTCCCCGACAGGGCGCAAGGTAAACTCCTTTACGGCTTCATAGTCAGGGAAGAACACCTCTTTCATCTCCGCATCAACCTTTTCCTTGTGCACAGGTATGAGACCGGCCTCAAGAGTCTTTGAGACACACTTCCCGTCCACGAACTCCAGGGTAACTGTCCCGGAGCCGACATTGCGGCAATGGCTGCCGGAATTGATCAGGCATATACTGTCGTTTTGGGCTACAAATGGCCTGTGGTCGTGTGCACATATGAGAAAATCAACACCCTTCAGACTCCTGAACAGATCCATGCCCTGGTTCTCAAGCTGCGTGCCGTCCCCATTCCCGGTGCCGGCATGTGCAGCCACAATCACAAGATGAGGCTTTTCCTTTTCAATCACCCTGTCCACATCATTCTGGACAAGCGGAATAAGGGACTCGAATTTCATTCCGCTCCACAGACTGTATGACAACCAGTTCTTCATGTTAGGATTGGTAAAGCCGAGCACGGCTATCTTCACTCCATGCCTCTTCAGAATGACATAATCCTGAAAATAAGGCTTCCCCGAAGCATCCGCTATGGCATTGGCGGCCAGCAGCGGAGTCTTCATTTCCCTGTCAAGCCTGTCATATACGGGATGTCCGGTCTCTATGTCATGATTTCCGACAGCCACGGCATCATATTTCATATAATCAGCCATCCTGCCGTACAGATGCGGCGTCACTGTATCCACATAATTGAAATAATAGGCGGCATTGTCTCCCTGAAGACAGTCTCCGGCATCTATGAGAACGACATTCTCTCCGCCGGTTGCCGCGCGCACGCTGTCCACGAGATATGATACGGCAAGAAGAGAGTTCTTCGTCCTGTCTCCAACATAGACGGAATCAAAATAACATCCGTGCACATCATTGGTCGTAAGAATCCTGAATGTGTACTTGCCGTCACGGGGGCCGCCGCAGCCGGAGAACAACAGCATCAGGAGCGGCAAAATCATCAGAAGAAAATTTCTTTTCATAATATCGGTAATTTCTGAATATTCCTGCAAAAAATATTTGTCACATGGGCATTCCAAGTCAATCTGCAGCCTGCAGAATCGGGAAAGAGGCTCTGTACCTGAGCATTTCCGCCATATCAAGCGAAGCATATATGACATTGGTCCCGTCAATTTCCAGCATCGACTCCCTGCTCCGGCCCCGGTGGTTGACAATCGCAGAACCGCCTGCATACTCAAGCATCATGTCTTTCCCGGACCGGTTGCAGAAAGCAACATAACATACATTTTCTATCGCCCTTGCCTCAACAAGCACCTGGGCGACCTTTTTCCTTACCGACGGCCAGTTCGCCACATTCAGGTACAGGTCGTATGGATTTCCCTTGATATTCCTCATCCATACCGGGAAGCGCAGGTCAAAGCAGATACCGGGCATGATTCTCCAGCCCTTGTATTCTATGACGGTCTGTTCTGTTCCCTGGACATAATTTATGTCCTCTCCTCCAAGAAAAAGATGGCGCTTGTCATATTGTCCCGCAACCCCGGACGGGGTCACAAAATAAAAACGGTTGAATCTCCTGCCGTCAGGCATGACTACAGGGATGGAACCTGCTACGGCACAGTCATACAATCCGGCTGTACGCTCCATCCACACAAGCGACGGAGAGGAATCCGGCCTTTCGGCCACCTGCGGATTCATAGTAAAGCCAGTGCTGAAAAATTCCGGCAGGACTATGATATCCGGCACCGGTATCCGGCCACCTTCAGAACCATCCGGGATATCGCCGGAATAACAATACCTGAAAAGATGCTCCACAAGCATGTCGAGTCTGGACAGATTCATGGAGGTCATCTCCCATTCAGGTGAAAATTCCAGCAAAGCCAGATTCAGAGTCTTGGAAGTGACCCTGACCTTGGTTTCTTTTGCTCTTTTTCTACCCAACAGCATTCCGATATATTTTATTTACAAGTCCATGTTACATTTTCACCGCTTCCCAGCCTCAGTGCCTTGCCGCGTAAGTCCGGAGCAATTCCTGCAGATTGAAATGCACGGTTACCATCTGCTGCCAGCCGGCATAGCCTCCGCAGAAATGCAGGACCGCCGCCACCTTCAGGTCGACATAATCCGAAATCCGCGGCGCATAGAACACCTCCAGCCTGTCATAGCAATGCCATCCCTCCATGTCGCGGAGACGGTAGAACGGATTTCCGAAATACAGGTCCGTCGCATAGATGTCGCCTCCGGTTCCGACACTGTTGTAGTACGGCATGATATTCCGTCCGTAATAGAGCCTGTTGCTGATGCCCGCATTCCATTTTCCGATTCCGGCCACAATCTCTGTCCCCCCCGGTGCGACATATTCATGCACCAGTTCCCTGTCGTTCTGCAGAGCCTGCAGCCATCCGACCGACACATGCAGCATCTGAAGCGGCACAAGTCCCGAGAAATCAAAATCAGCATAAGGATTGAGCAGTATATTGTCAACCACACCAGGGGCATTGGCCGAACCGGCAAAATGATACATGTACCCTGCATAGCCGAGGGTCACCGCCTTGCCGAGCCTGCCTTTTCCGGAACTGAAGATGACAAATCGTTCCCTGCTCTCCTTTCCTGCCATTCCCATCCAGTCGCATCCCACTTCATAATATGCCTTGGGGCGGCTGAACTGAATGAGAAGCCCCTCAAGATTGTTGTCATACCATCTGAAAGAATCCGAAACAAATGCAGGCGTATATTCACCCCTCGCAAAACGCCTCGGAAAAATGCCCGCCGTCAGGGAGAAGTCAGTCTTCCCTATCCTGCTGCGCAGATTATAATATATGAGAATCTCTCCGAAAAGGTCCAGATTGCCGCTTGTCCGTGAATAAAGGCTGTCAGCACTTTTGGCGGATTCAGACCGGCCGAAGTCTTTCATGACATCTACTCCCGCCATCAGCCTGTGGAGGGTTCCGTTCCGCTGGGTCAGGGATACTCCCAATGCCGGAGTCAGGCGGGCACCGATGATAGTGCGGGAAGGCAAAGCGTTGCTGTATGAAAATTCCCTGTTGTCGAAATTCATCTCAAAGTCAAGGTCATACGCGAGCCGGACTCTGTCCTGGATAGAGAAGGCCGCAGCGGCAGAATCTTCGCCGGACCTGACCGCAGCGACAGAAGATGAATCTCCTGTACAAGTATTTTCCCGGGACATTCCTTCTGTCTCCCACGGGAACAGCAGGCATAAAAAAAAGAGAAATGCAGCTTTCCCGGACTTCATCGTCAAATTCATTTCAACATATATGATTGCCGTACAAAATTAGTAAATTTGGCGCAGAATCAAACTCATGACGACATGTTGAAACTGCAGACTCCTGTCGACTGCGGCAAAAGCCGGATACAAATCTCATACAAAGACAGAATCATGATAATCGGCAGCTGCTTTGCCGACAATATCGGGGTGCGGATGTCTGCCCTCGGCTTTGATGTATGCGTCAATCCATTCGGCACCCTGTACAACCCGCAGTCTATCTGCAATTCCCTCTCCAGGCTCACGGACTGCCGTGAATTCACCATGGAAGACTGCGAGCCCATGGGCAGCGGGGCCGGACTGGTCTGCTCTTTCAGCCATCACACTTCCTTTGCAAGAAGAAATCCCGAGGCCTTCCTTGAAAATGCCAACCGCAGGCTTCATGAGGCCTCGGAATTCTGGCACGGCTGCAACAAAGTAATAATGACACTCGGCACCAGCTGGTGCTACAGGCACATAGCCGGAGACATCATTGTGTCCAACTGTCTCAAGCGCGATGCCCGCGAGTTCGTCAGAGAACGCATGGAACCCGGGGATACCGTCAGGGTCCTTTCCGAAATCATCAGTGACGACAGGCCGGACAGGACTTCCGTCACCGGAGGCCGAAGCTTTATCCTGACAGTCAGCCCTATCAGGCACTTCAAGGACGGGGCGCACGGCAATCAGGTAAGCAAGGCCTCCCTGCTGCTTGCCGCCGACAGGCTCTGCTCCATCTTCCATGACAGGTGCGAATATTTCCCGTCATATGAAATCATGATGGACGAGCTCCGCGACTACCGCTTCTATGCCGAGGACATGCTCCATCCGTCTGACCAGGCCGTCGGCTACATCTGGGACAGATTCTGCGGCTTCGCCCTTCCCGATGAGGACAGGCAGCAGCTCGCAGCCAACGAAAAACGGCTCCGGCAATCCGGACACCGCCCGATTCCGCGGGGATAGATTCAGCACAAATTAATTCAAAAATTATTTGCAGAATTGAAATTGATGCCTATATTTGCAGTGTATTACTTCACTAATACACTACTCAACAAATACAGGTTATGATAACTATTGACGACATCACTTTCAGCTACGGCAACAATACTGTGCTGAAAAACATTTCAATGAAGCTCGAGGAGGGGAAGGTCTACGGCTTGCTCGGAGAAAACGGTGTAGGCAAGACGACTCTTCTCACTCTGCTGTGCGGGCTCAAGAAAGCCGGCAGCGGACGGATTGACATCGACGGATACGACCCGTTTGAAAGAAAACCGTCATTCCTGTCCCTGGAATATTTTCTGAGCGACGAGGTTGCGGCGCTGTCCATGACCGCTGAAGCATACGCGAAGAACTACGGCAAGTTCTGGAACGGCTTTGAACTTGACAAATTCAGGGAGCTGATGGGGATTTTCGAGACTGACCCTGGTCAAAAAATGAACAGGATGTCTTTCGGACAGCTCAAGAAATCATACATCTCCTTTGCACTTGCCTGCAACTGCAAGTATCTCTTCATGGACGAGCCGACCAACGGGCTGGACATACCTTCAAAGGCACAGTTCCGGAAAGCGGTCACAAAATATACCGCCGAAGACTCGACTCTTCTCATTTCCACCCATCAGGTAAGGGACCTGGAGAACATCATCGACCCCATAATCATACTTGACCGGCAGGATGTCCTTCTCAACGCCTCCCTCAATGAAATTTCGGAAAAGCTTTTCTTCGACTACTCGAATACGAAGCATCCGGAAGCGCTGTACAGCGAACTGATCCCCGGAGGCAGCATCCAGGTACTTCTGAATACTTCCGGAGAAGAAAGCAAGGTCAACATCGAGGCTTTGTTCAACACAGTTCACCTTCACAAGGAACTGGTCAAGGGCATATTCTCAAAATAAAAGATTTTCATGACATTGCATACCCCATGAACTCGCACCATACGGAATTTCAGACCATAAACCAAATGACACACAAAATGGACGACATATTCAATTTCAGAAGATTCGGGAAATATTTCCTGAGCGACCTTACAAGACTTTATTCCGACAACTGGCTCAAGATACTCTGCTTCGGACTCATCCCGGTTTTTGCCGCCATGCTGTCACTGATGTTCTCGCTGATCGGGAACTACGACTACAGCTATGCAGGCATCGGAGCCCGGGATACTTTCTGGAGCATCTCTGTGGTAATTTTCTGTGTATGGCTTCCTGCCACATGCTTCGGCTATGTCACTGACAAGAGGGCCGGAGGGAATTTCATGCTTGTCCCGGCCTCGACATTTGAAAAGACGGCAAGCATGATAATAAATACGGCCGTCATCATACCGGCCGCCTTCATCGCCATTTACATGACATCCGACTTCCTGTGCACAATTGCCAGCGGCGAAGAAATGCGGGAATCCCTCGCTGTCCACATCGGCGAAGGCATATTCTTCGGCATTGCAATGAAGGAAATGACCGGACACATGCTCTTGAGCGTACATGCAGGAATGCTGTTCTTTCTGCTCGGAGCCGTATTTTTCAGAAAAGGGAAAATATCCAAGAGCATACTCGTCCTCTTCGGGCTCGGCATCATCCTGCTGTTTGCAGTCTTCTTTGTACTGAAAAATATGGCAAACATGTCTGTGGAAGAACTGGATATGATCGCCGACACTGACTTCAGCACATGGGCCACAGTACTGGCAGTCCTTCAGATTATTGTATTTTACATTCTCATTTACTTCAGAATCAGAAAAATCCAATATTAGACCGTACTATGGAATTTGATGCCAACAAACCGATATACATGCAGATATGCGACTCCGTCTGTGACAGGATTCTCTCAGGGGAACTGGGGCAGGGAGGAAGGATTCCGTCTGTCAGGGACTTCGGTGCGGAAATCGGAGTAAATCCCAATACAGTGATGCGCAGTTATGAAAAACTCACTGACGCAGGTATCATCTTCAACAGAAGAGGCATAGGGTATTTCATTGCCGACAACGCAAGAGAACTCGTACTTGAACAGCAGCGTTCGGCATTCATACAGGATGAAGTACCGCAGATACTCAAGAAAATGGCATTGCTCGGGCTGTCTCCGGAAGAAGTATTCAAATAGTCTTTTGACACGCCGGCAGCCTGTTTCAACGGCGCGGACGCCCCATGCTGCGCATAGCCCCGGCCATGCCGCCTCCCATGACGGTCTTCATCATCTTGCGTGTGCTCTCAAACTGTTTCAGCAGTCTGTTTACTTCAGGGAGAGATGTGCCGCTGCCGTCTGCAATGCGTTTGCGGCGGCTGCCGTTGATGATTTCAGGTTTCTCCCTCTCCTGCGGGGTCATTGACATGATGATGGCCTCTATGCTCTTGAACGAATCGTTGTCTATGTCCACATCCTTGAGGGCCTTGCCCATGCCCGGAATCATGGATGCCAGGTCCTTGATGTTGCCCATCTTCTTCACCTGCTGGATCTGCTCGTAGAAATCCATGAGCGTGAACTGGTTCTTGGCGAGTTTCTTCTTCAGCCTGCGCGCCTGCTCCTCGTCGAACTGCTCCTGGGCCTTCTCCACGAGTGTAACGACATCCCCCATGCCGAGGATACGGTCTGCGATACGCTTCGGGTGGAAGACATCAAGGGCTTCCATCTTCTCCCCAGTGCTGACGAACTTGATGGGCTTGCCGACGACGGCCTTGATTGAAAGGGCTGCACCGCCTCTGGTGTCCCCGTCCATCTTGGTCAGAACCACACCGTCGAAATCCAGTCTGTCGTTGAATGCCCTGGCAGTCTCCACGGCATCCTGACCTGTCATCGCATCCACGACGAACAATGTCTCGGTCGGCTTCACGGCATCGTGGACTGCCGCAATCTCGTCCATAAGCTCCCGGTCAACGGCAAGACGGCCTGCGGTATCTATGACTACGACTGAATATCCTTCCCTTTTGGCATATGCCACGGCATTTCGTGCGATTCTCACGGGATCCTTCACATCAGGTTCGGTATATACCGGCACATCCACCTGTTCGGCGAGAACCTTCAGCTGGTCAATTGCCGCCGGACGGAATGTATCGCAGGCGGCGAGCAGCACCTTCATGCCTTTCTTGCTCTTGATATAGAGGGCGAGCTTGCCGCACAATGTAGTTTTTCCTGAACCGTTCAGACCGGCGACGAGCACAACCCCGGGCTGTCCCTTGACATTGATGTCGCTGGACTCGCTTCCCATCAGGGCAGCCAGCTCGTCATGGACAATCTTGACCATCATCTGCTCCGGCTTCACGGCCGTAAGCACATTCATGCCGATGGCCTTCTGCTTCACGTCATCACAGAACTGCTTGGCTATCTTGTAGCTGACATCGGCATCAAGCAGAGCGCGCCTGATGTCCTTCAGCGTCTCCGCAACATTTATTTCAGTAATCTTGCCTTCTCCCTTCAGTATCTTGAAGGAGCGTTCAAGCCTTTCGACGAGATTCTCAAACATATTATTCCAATTATTGTTTCAATTCTTGATTATTGTCCCGATTCCTGCACATATCTGCAATTCCTGCAAAGGTAATGTTTTTATTGCAAGTACAGTCTTAATTTTCACTAATCCTCCGGATATTCGCTATTCGCCTTCCTGTGGCAAAAGGTCATCCGAATATACAGCCGGAGCCAAATCCCTCAGGTTGTATCTGCTGGACATCACTTGCCCATATGCTCCGGCGCTGCGGATGGCCATGACATCACGCCTGCGGCTCTGCGGAAGAAGGCGTCCGGCGCCCCACACATCGCTGGATTCGCACACCGGCCCCACCACATCATATGCCTGCAGCCCTTCAGCCGCATCAGAGGATGCTGCAGACACGGGAAAATTTCCCGGCCTGTGTAACGCGGACAGATTCTCAATCTTATGATAGGCCCCGTATAGAGCAGGACGGATGAGGTCGTTCATGCCGGCATCAAGGATAAGGAATGTCTTTGTCTCCCCGCTCTTGACAAAAAGCACCCTTGAAATCAGTGTCCCGCATTGGGCGACAACTGAACGGCCCGGCTCCACATGCACGGACTGCCACGGACGCAGGGGCAGATTTTCCGATATAGTCCTGAACCACAATGCAAAGTCCGGCACAGGGGATCCGTCAGGATCTTCATAGTCGACCCCGAGCCCTCCGCCAAGGTCTATGTTCTCTACCGTAAGTCCTTTGTCTTCGAACCATGTGACAATCTCGGCGGCTCTCCGGCATTCAAGCCCGTAGACTTCAGCCACATCTGTTATCTGTGACCCGATATGGAAATGCAGTCCCTGAAAATTGACGGAGCCGCACTGCCCGAGGAGCTGCACGAGAGGCTCAAATTCATGGCGCGATATCCCGAACTTGTTCTCATACAGTCCGGTCGTCACATATTTGTGCGTATGCGCGTCAATATCGGGATTGATTCGCACTGATACATTCGCCCTCACGCCGAGCGATGCTGCAAGCGAATTCACGACGGATATCTCGTCAAGCGACTCGCAGTTGAAAGTACCTATGCCAAGCTTCAGCGATGAAATGATTTCCCTGTCCGTCTTCCCCACCCCCGCAAACACAATGTTCTCCGGGCGGAAACCGCACCGGGACGAATAAAGCACCTCGTTCCCGCTCACACAATCTGCACCGAAGCCGAAAGAAGCAATGTATTTCATGAGCCGCTCCTGAGAATTGGCCTTGACGGCATAATGGACCCTTATGCCATATCTTGACGACAACGAGGCAAGCTCCCCCACTGTCCGGCGGAAAAGTCTCATGTCGTAAAAATAAAATGGGGTCTCTGTCTCCGCAAAGACATCATGAAGATTACGGCTGTGCAAAATATCGGGTACTTTCATATTTTTAAACGCAAACGGTTGCAAAAATAGGGAAAATTTCGTTAATTTCGCGGTTCAAAATGTTATAAAAATGGAAAAAGGACCTATTTCACAGTTCATTACCCACCATTACCGTCATTTCAACTCTGCCACACTTGTAGATGCGGCCAAAGCATTTGACGAGCACATCAACAGAGGTGGAAAAATGATGTTGGCAATGGCCGGAGCCATGAGTACGGCCGAACTCGGCATTTCTCTCGCCGAGATGATCCGTCAGGACAAATTCCAGATTGTATCCTGCTCGGCCAACAATCTGGAAGAAGACATCATGAATCTGGTGGCACATTCCCACTACTACAGAGTACCTGGCTACAGGGATCTTACTCCCGCACAGGAGAAAGAGCTCCTTGACAACCACATGAACCGTGTCACAGATACATGCATCCCTGAAGAGGAGGCATTCCGCCGCCTCGAGCACCATCTCCTCGATGTCTGGAAAGACATGCAGGCAAAGGGAGAGAGACTCCTTCCTTATGAAGTGATGTACAGGCTTCTGCGCAGCGGAGTCCTCGAGCAGTACTACGAAATCGACCCGAAGGACAGCTGGGTGCTCGCAGCCTGCGAGAAAAACATCCCGATTGTTGTCCCTGCATGGGAAGACTGCACGACAGGAAACATTTTCGCAGCCCATTGCATCAAGGGAGAGCTTGACCCTCACATCATCAAGAACGGCATAGAGACCATGATGTTCCTCACCGACTGGTACAAGAACAACTCCGATGGCGAAGGCGTGGGATTCTACCAGATCGGAGGAGGTACAGCCGGAGACTTCCCTATCTGCGTCGTGCCTATGATGGAACAGGACCTCGGCTGGACAGGCACACCGCTCTGGAAATACTTCTGCCAGATTTCCGACAGCACCACATCATACGGCTCTTATTCAGGCGCCGTTCCGAACGAGAAGATCACATGGGGCAAGCTCGATGTCGACACCCCGCGCTTCATTGTGGAGTCGGACGCCACCATAGTGGCTCCGCTGATGTTCGCATACATTCTCGGGTGGTAACTGCCGCCCTACGCCGGACATACAGGGATTCCGGACACCGGATATCCGGAATCCCTTTTTAAATTTGAATTCTATTCACTTCGGGACATTTCTTAACCTGCACACAAATGTTGTCGCTATTTCTGGACATAAGGTTCATCCAGGGCGTTGCTTTGACAGTATCGCTGACACTGGCAGTGCTTATCATGCTCATAAATGTCCCCAAGACAGAATACGCGAAGAAACTCACACGCGCAAAGACGACCATTGCGACCAATTTTCTGGTAGGAGCATTTGTCTTCGGATATACACTGTATCACTCCGACATTCCCGACTACGGCGAATTTTCTGTCCTTACGACACTCATAATAGCGGCATTCTCCTCCATATTGATGTCGTATTCACTGATAAATCTCATGCAGCCGAGATACATCGACTCCGGAAGATTCATGATCAGCGTATTCATCCTGTTTGTCGTGAGCGCCCTGCTCACAGAAAGTTTTTTCTCAGACAATGCCTTGTTCCACAAGGGCATGCTGGTTACGGCAACAGTACTCTTTGTCATTCAGAATTCATATCTTATAATAATATTTGACAAGGCATACAGGAAATCGCTTGAGCTGCTTGAAAAATACTATGACGAAGATGAGGAGCACAAGGTGAAATGGCTCAGGTTCTGCTACATCCTTACAATGCTCACGACCATGTTCGTGCTGATATACATGTTCCTGCCCCAGAATCTCATCATAATCTACAATTTCTTCTATATACTTTATATGGTATATTTTGCAGGCAATTTCATCTCATTCCTCGGCAGTCACAAATTGCTCCTCGATGCATTCGGGCACAGCGCGTTCAGCGAGCAGAGGTCTTTCAGGAAAAAGAAAACGGCAAAAGGAAGAAAGCATGAGAATGGAAATGTTCTCGGAGGGCTCAACACCGATGACGTCAGTTCAGAATTTTCGGCAATAGAAACCTCACTGAAAAAATGGGTTTCCGAGAAAAAATACAGGGAATATGACAAGAGCCGGGAAGAAACTGCCCATGAAATAGGCACGACACGGGAAATGCTGCAGCTTTATTTTTCAGAAAAAGTCGGAGAAGACTTCAGGACATGGAGGACAAGGCTGCGCATCAATGACGCCAAGCAGATGCTCCTTGAAAAAAAGGAGACATCAATCAACCTCATCGGTGAAATTGCCGGATTCAGCGACAGATCCAATTTCCATCGCCAGTTCACTAAATTCGTAGGGTGCACACCAAAGAAATGGAGGGATACAGCCGGCAATCCGGATGCCGCAGCGTAAGGCGTCACATTCCCGAATCCATATAGAGAGGATGCATATTGCAAAAATACAGGCCATGCTCCCTGTCATAAAAGCTGTCAGCCCATGAATAAATACCGGTAACATAAGACTCCTGCCCGGAATCATTCGTGACAGAGACTTTTATGAGGATGTCCCCCTCAAGGACAAAGCTCAGATTGACTTCATAATATCCTGAAGCTGATGTCTCCCCCATGGAAGACGCTGTCTGTTTTTCAAAAGTGACATCCCGGCGCCCGTATACAGAGACCGTGACCGGCTGAAATGAAGCAGGGTCATCAGGTCTGGATTCCGACTGATAAACATATCCCCGGACAGAGAGACTTACGCGTCCGAAAGCATCTGTCATCACTTCATCATCGGTCATCATCATGCATGAGCACAGCAGCGGCATCACTGCTGCAAAAAGAAAGAAATATCTGAAACTATTTATCATCCGGCATTGAATTATACCGGCTCAGGATTAATACACGGCGCAAATATAACGCATTTTCGTGATTGGGCAAGACAAGTGCGGCAAAAACAGGAAAAAACAGGCGGCTGCCGCCAGTGTTGCTGTACGGCCGCCGCCTGTGAACCCGTTGAAATATTGCTGCTACTGATGAGCCGGTCGCAGAAGGTCAAGAACGACTTTGACAGGATTGAATGTCTCGAGAGGGACTTCAACGAACATTGTGTTCCAGTCGCTCATGGAGCCGTTCCAGAGCCCCGGAAGCTCAAGTGCCTTGAGTTCCCTGCCCTGATAGCTTTTCGAACTGATGAAGCCGGCATCATTATCCACATGTTCAAGAAGATTGAAAGGCTGTCCCTTGTAGTCATGCAGGCAGCACACAAGGTCAACCGGATTGAAATGAGTCGCTGACGAGAGTGCGGCCTTTGCATGTTCATCGGACATGTTGATCTGAACGCTTTCAAGAATCTGAAGAGAAGTGGAGCCGTCTTTCTCCGCTATTACAAACGGACCGCCTCCCGGCTCTCCCTGATTCTTCACCATTCCGCACACACGCACCGGGCGGTTGAGTTTCCTGCGCAGCATGGCGGCTCTTTCGGTACAGTCAGAGACTTCCGGCAGTCTGATGCAAAGTTCCTTGTCAAGGAATGTCTCTATCCTGCCGCACAGAGCCCGGCCTTCTTCGGAGCAGACATCGGCACAGGCATCAAGTTCGCGAAGATATCCGAATATCCTGTCCCTGAGTTCCAGACATTTGCCGAGCAGGACTTTCTTGTATTTTGCCGTCACCGGCAAGAGCCGCTCATTGGCCACATTGTCGATATTCTTGATGGAAACGATTTCCTCCGTGATATTGTTGAGATTATATATCAGGGCTCCGTGGCCGGCAGGACGGAACAGCATGGAATCTGTCTCCGTTCGGAACGGCCGGTTCTCGAGGTCAACGGCAACCGTATCCGTAGCCTTGTCCTGATATGTGAATGTAATGTTGTATTTCACGCCATAGCGCTTTTCATAGGTATCCCTGACCAAAGCATATGCTTCCTCAAAAAGCTGGCGGTGCTCAGGAGATATTGTTACGACAATATTGGCAGTCCCGTCAGAATTGCGCATATAATTCTGGGCCTCGACAAGATGCTCGGCAAATGCCGTACGGACTTCACCGTCCCCATAGCGGTGGAATCTGATGACGCCCTTCGGCTTGGCCCCGTAATTGAGGCCGTCGTCAGTCAGCGTACGCTCCAAGACGGTTTTCCGGTAGTCAGGTGTGTTTTCGGGCTCTCCGAAAAGGTCTCTGTCATAGAAGGCAAATTCCTTGATATGTTCTGCAAACCGTGCGGCAGGAGAGCCTGGAGCAACATCAGTCCCGGAACGGAGAGTATCCAGTCCGCTGAAAAGATCCTTGAACATCCTTGATGCGGCTCCTGATGCCGGAACAAACTTGCACTTTCCGTTGACGGAGGCTCCTTCATAATACTTCCCGGCAGCCTCTTCCTCAGCGGGCGTCAGCACCTGGATTCCTCGCTCAGGAGTAGCCGGGGCCACAATCTTCATCCATGGAAAACCTTTTTTGAATCGTTCGACCTGTTCTTCAACAGTCTTGACAGACGAGCCTCTCTCCTCTATCTGTCTGATGTCTTTTTCTTCAAGCATACTTATCGGTTTGTTTAGTTTATCTTTCAAATTTACTAATAATTCTGATATAATGCTTCTAAATTTATCGAATTATTCGAAAATCTTTGTCGGATTATTGAATTTTGGCAAAATGCCTTTTATTTTACGGCTGAAACATTATCTTTGCAAAGATGCAGGCACTTGCCTGCAATACCTGACAATATTTTATGACAGACATACAGTATTAATAACAGACAACAGTTCCAGAAAATGACACAGAAAGGAAAATTTTCCGCATTTCTTGCCGCGGCAATGCTCTGCGCAGGAATTATTCCGGCAACAGCACAGGACAATGAAGAAGGATTCGACCTCGCCGGCCAGAGATATGAACCGCAATATGTCAATCCGGTAACAGGAAAAGCCCTCGACCACAAGGGAATCATCCTGAACCCTACGCCACAGAGCCTTCAGAAGACAGGAGACGGCTGTCTTGACATATACGAAGGCCTGAAAATCAAGGACAGGAAAAAATGTTTCGGGGATCTGCTCTCCGATTTCGCCGGAGAGGGAAAATGTCCGGTACTGACAGTAGATTTCGGAGGAAAGGCGGCGGCCAAAGCCGGGACAAGGGAGATTCCGGGAGCATATTCCCTTGAAGTCAACGGCAAGGGAATCACGGTAATCGGATATGACGAAGCCGGGGCATGGTACGGACTCGGCACGCTCAGGCAGCTTGCCAGAGAGGGCAAAATACCTTTCGTCAGCATCCAGGACTGGCCTGACCTGCCTTTCAGAGGCGTTGTGGAAGGCTTCTACGGCACACCTTGGTCCCATGAGGTAAGACTCTCGCTCATTGACTTCTATGGGAAATTCAAGATGAACACATATGTCTACGGACCGAAGGACGACCCTTACCACAGCAGTCCCAACTGGAGAAAGCCATATCCGGTGGACGAAGCATTGAAAATCAAAGAACTGGTGGAGGCATGCAACAGGAATCACGTCAACTTCGTATGGGCGGTGCATCCGGGCAAAGACATCAGATGGAATGAAGAAGACTACGGCAACCTCGTGAACAAGTTCCAGATGATGTATGACCTCGGCGTCCGTTCCTTCGCCATTTTCTTTGACGACATCTCCGGAGAAGGAACCAATCCGGTCAGGCAGGTGGAGCTCCTGAACAGGCTCAACAAAGAATTCATAAAAGCCAAGGGAGACGTGACTCCACTGATAATGTGCCCGACAGACTACTCCAGACTTTGGGCCAACCCTTCGCCCGAAGGCCCGCTGAGCATCTACGGAAGGACCCTCGACCCGAGCATACAGATTTTCTGGACCGGGGATTCAGTATGCAGCGACCTCACTGCGGAAACCATGGAGTGGGTGGACTCGCGCATAAAGAGACCGGCCCTGTACTGGTGGAATTTCCCTGTCACCGACTATGCGAGGCACATCGTCATGGAAGGCCCGTCATACGGACTCGACACCACTCTCACCAAGGATGAGGTGGCAGGCGTCCTCAGCAATCCGATGGAGCATGGAGAGGCATCCAAGATTGCCCTCTACGGCGTAGCCGACTACTCATGGAATGTCTCCGCATACAACGCCCTCGACAACTGGGAGAGAGCCCTTGCGGAACTGTCACCGGAAGCAAGCGGCGCGCTCAGGACATTCGCCATCCACTCCTGCGACACAGAGACCGGATACAGGAGGGACGAATCGTGGGAAACGGAAACCTTCAGCATCTACGACTATACCGCAGACGAATTCAATGCACTGAAGGACGAATTCATGAAAGTAAGACAGGCGCCGGATATCCTTGAGGCAGAATGCAGGAACACTCTCCTGATGAAGGAACTCCGGCCATGGCTTGCAGAGTTCAAGAAACTCGGGGAAAGGGGACTGCGGACACTGGACCTCATCGGGATGAGAGACCGGGCAGGCAATGCTGAATTCTGGAGCGCCTATGCACACAATATGATGTCAGAGGCCGGGACCAAGGCCTACGAGGCCCACAAGTCCGGCACATACAAGCTACAGCCTTTCTACGAGAATGCCATGGATGACATGGGCTCCGACTTCTACATGAAACTGACCGGTGAAAAGCCGTCCACAAGATTCGGCATCGGGTCATTCGCCAATCTCAGTACCATACTCAACAAGCTGATGTTCGACAACGACACCACGACATACTACACCTCAAGCTATGCCCAGGGCGCAGGCGACTGGATCGGGGCTGACCTCGGGACAGTGATGCCGGTATATGAGATCTCCATACTCCAGGGAAGGAACTCAGTGGACGACGTGGATTATTTTGACCATGCGAGACTTGAATATTCCGCAGACGGGAAACAGTGGAACACCCTCATTGACGACATGAAGCAGCAGTATGTCATCAGATGGAAAGGAGAACCTGTCCAGGCAAGGTTCGTAAGACTGCTCCGCCTTGATTCACCGAAGACAAACTGGGCTTCAGTAAGGTCGTTTGATGTCAATCCCGTCACACCGGAAAGCCTCGGGCTGGACATCTGCGCCGGAGACATGACAAAAGCCATGGCGGCATTTGACAAGAATGTCCGCACTGGCTGCCCTTGCGGAGACGGGATGGCATTCTCTGTTCCTGAGAATGCAGAATCCTGCACCCTCCTGCTCAAGCTCGGAGACAACGGCAGGGGCGATGACGGGAAAATCACCATAGTGCAGAAGACTGCCGACGGACAGGCCGTAACTTCGGAAGAAGCTGCAACCGACTACATCTCCTTCAGCATTGCAGACGGAGCGGCAGAAGTGGAATTAAGCGGAGATGCGGAAATCTTCGAGATTATCCTGAAATAGACTGACGCCGCGCAATCAGCGCCGGCTGTAGGCTTCAAGAGCCCTGGACAATATCTGCACAGATCTGTCCAGGGCTTTCTGATTGATTACATAGGCCATGCGCACCTGTTTCTGTCCCAGTCCCGGAGTGATGTAGAATCCCGCGCCGGGAGAGAGCATGACCGTCTCCCCTTCATGGCTGAAGTCCGTAAGACACCATGAGCAGAATTTTTCGGCATCGTCGACAGGAAGTTCGGCCATAACATAAAATGCACCGGAGGGCTTCGGGACAAAAACTCCAGGAATACTCCTCAATCCGCCTACGAGAGTATCCCTCCGGGCAGAATATTCCGCAATCACTGATGCAATATAATCCTTGCCTGCATCAAATGAGGCTTCTGCCACAATCTGTCCGAGCAGAGGTGGACTCAAACGGGCCTGGCACAGCTTCATCATCCCTGCCCTGACTTCGGCATTGCAAGTGGCGATGCAGCCGACCCTTATGCCGCACTCTGAAAAACGCTTTGAAAAAGAATCCACTATGACGACATTGTCCCTTATGGCGTCAAGATGACCGGCCGACATGTACGGGGCTCCGTCATATATGAACTCCCGGTACACCTCATCCGAGAAGAGATACAGGCCGTGACGTCGTACAATATCCTCAAGGCCACGGAGCTCTTCCGGAGTATACAGGGTCCCGGAAGGGTTGTTCGGACTGCAGATGAGGATGGCCTTCGTCCTCGGAGTGATCAGCCTTTCAAATGCCTCGGGCGAAGGCAGGGCGAAACCGTCCCTGATGTCGGTACCCACAGGCACAGCACGGACCCCGGCGGCTGCGGCAAAGGCAAGATAGTTGGCGTAGGTGGGCTCTGCCATAATTACCTCGTCCCCGAAATCCATGCAGGTCATGAACAAGAACATCAGGGCCTCCGAAGCCCCTGTCGTCACAATTATCTCTGACGGGGAGAAATCCAGTCCGTAGCCGGAATAATATGCCGACAACCTCTCCCTCAATGACAGGAATCCGTCGGAGGGACTGTATTCCAGCACCTTCCGGTCTATCTTGCCGAGACTGGCCAGACCGCAGTCCGGGGTATGGATATCAGGCTGGCCGATGTTCAGATGAAATACCTTGAGACCTCGGGATTTCGCAGCATCGGCAAGAGGAGCAAGTTTCCTGATTGGGGAATACGCAATCCTGTCTATTCTTTCAGAGACTTTCATGGCATTGTATTTTGTGGCCGGAGCCCTGGATTATGGCAGAAGATCAGAAGCGGAAGCCTACCGCAGCATAGAACTGGTTGCGGTAAAGTTCGGCTGCATCCCCCTTATATCTGTTCATCAGGCCGAAGTCATAGCCGACCTTCACTTCAAGGAATTTAAGCACTTCAATCCCGACACCGCCGCCGAGCTGGACATCAAAACGGTTGTACATATAGTCCGGAGTTATCCCCTCGACAGGGTTTTCCCCATCCTGGGATATGTCAATGTCATCTGTCTTGATCTTGCCGGTATACAGATTATACGAAACTTCTCCATTTATGTTCGAGCCCAGAATATCTCCGGAGACGATATATTTCTGCTTTGCGACAAGTCCGGCGGACAGAGTAGGGCCGGCAAAGACATAGAGCTTGACTCCCGGAAGTCCGAACTGATATCTGAACATTATCGGAACGCTGAGATAATGGTCGGAGGCATTTCCCCTGAGCTTAAGGCCCAGGACTTCGTCCTTGCTGTTGTCTGTGAGATAGGTATAATAGATTCCGGGGACAATGTGCAGCCCGGCGAACAGACGGACATCCTTGCTCAGTCCGACATAAAATCCGTTGAGCGAATAATTGTTGTCCTTGGAAATGCCTTTCTTGAAATTATAGCTGGAATTTACATAGCCGGCTTCTATGCCTCCTCTGGCGGCCAATTGGGCAGATGTCATGCCCAAGGCGACGGCCGCAGCCATTATGACGGCAATTAACTTTTTCATATCCTGTATGTTTTATAGATTATACATTTCTTCATAATATTTCATATAATCCCCCGAAGTGACATTGTCCATCCATTCCTGGTTGGAAAGGTACCAGTCCACAGTCTTTTCAAGCCCTTCCTCAAACTGAAGAGACGGCGTCCATCCCAGTTCCCTCCGGAGCTTTCTGGAATCTATGGCATACCTCACATCATGCCCCTTGCGGTCAGGGACAAATGTAATCAGGGAGTCACTGCACCCCTCGCTGCGACCGAGTTTCCTGTCTACGACCCTTATGAGGAGCCGGACAAGATCTATGTTCTTCCATTCATTGAAGCCTCCGATGTTATATGTCTCAGCCGGCCTGCCGCGATGGAATATCATGTCTATGGCGCGGGCATGGTCTTCGACATATAGCCAGTCCCTTACATTCTCCCCATTTCCATATACCGGGAGAGGTCTGCCGTATCTTATGTTGTTTATGAAAAGAGGTATCAGTTTTTCCGGGAACTGATACGGGCCATAATTGTTGGAACAGTTTGTCACTATGACCGGCATGCCGTAGGTGTCATGGAATGCCCTTACGAAATGGTCGGATGCTGCCTTTGAGGCAGAATACGGGCTGTGGGGGCGATATGCAGTTTCCTCTGTGAACAGTCTGTCCCCATAGGCCATGCCTCCGGAGATTCCGGACTTCTTGCCTTCGGGACAGGTAAGTTCAAGAGCGCCATAGACTTCATCCGTCGATATGTGGTAGAACAGGCACGGAACCGGAGCAGCGCCCGGTGTATGGGATATTTTCCATCCGAGAGGCTCCCACGCAGTCATCGCCGCCTGAAGCAGGCTGAGCGTTCCCATGACATTTGTCCCGGCAAACGAGAACGGATCCCGGATGCTCCTGTCGACATGGCTTTCAGCCGCAAGATGTATGATGCCGTCGGCATTATACTTCCTGATTATGGCAAGCATGGCATCAAAATCGCAGATGTCCGCTTTCTCAAACACATAATTGGGCTTTCCTTCTATATCCTTCAGATTGGCAAGATTCCCGGCGTATGTGAGTTTGTCCACATTCACAATCCTGTATCCGGGATATCTGTTCACGAAAAGCCGGACAACATGGCTGCCGATAAATCCGGCACCGCCGGTTATGATTATGTTCCTGCTGAATCCCATTGCTCAAGAATACTTAATTTATTTCATGCACACCCTTCCGACTGACTTGGAGGGCTGCATATTTGCAAGGCATTTTCTGAGTGAATCCGTCCAATACGGGACCGCAAGCCCGAATGTCTTCTTGAAAAGAGTCTTGTCGAGTACGGAATAATTCGGACGCCTGACCTTTGAAGGGAACTCATCACTGTGGCATGGCTCGATGATGCATGCCGTATGTCCGGAATACCGGGCTGTCATCTTGGCGAAATCGTACCATGAGCACACTCCCTCATTGCTATAGTGATATGTACCTTCATTGCCGGCGAAAAGCCTGTTCTCCAGAATATGGAAGATGGCCTCGGCCAGGTCAAGGGCATAAGTCGGAGTCCCGGCCTGGTCAAACACTACATTTACCCGTTCTTTTGCAGACAGAAGACGGAGCATCGTCTTCATGAAGTTTCTTCCGAACTCACTGTACAGCCATGCTGTCCTGAGGACAATATGGCGGCATCCGGAATCTGCCAGGGCTTCTTCCCCTTTCAGCTTGGTCCTTCCGTATGCTCCGAGCGGTGAGGGGCAGACATCCTCATTGATGGGGACATTAAGTCCGGCTCCGCCGAATACATAGTCGGACGATACATGAATCAGAAAACCGTCGTTTTTTCTGACTGCTTCCGCAAGATTGGACACGGCCTCCGCGTTAAGAAGTTCCGCCGCGGACTCATGATCTTCAGCATTGTCAACATCAGTATAGGCCGCGCAGTTTATCACCACATCTATTTTTTCACCGCAAGTAACCTCGCCGACAGGGCCTTTTCCTGCAATCGCGGCTTCTACCGCATCCCTGTCCGTAATGTCAAGAAAGACAACATTGTCGGAAGAGACAATATCGGCAAAGACATATCTGTCCCGGCCTGATGCGGCTACAGTCCGCAGTTCCGAGCCCAATTGCCCGCAGGCACCTGTAACAAGAATGTTCATGAACCTAAACCTATTGTCAGAGACTACCACTCTGAGCTCAAATCCTCATTGAGAGAAAATATCACATCTGCAGCCGAATAACTGCCATTATACCAGCCGTCGCCTTCACCGGTCTGCTCAAGCGGCACACTCATGGTCAGCGAGGCAAATGCTCCACCGTTTTCAGGACCGTCAATATCCTCGGCACGCAATGTCGCGGTTTCTGACGGAAAATCAGACCACAGAAGTTCGAACCTGCCTTCCGGATCGGTTGTCACGGATGCATATGTCATTTCTCCCGATTCATCTGTAGCACTGATCTTTATACCCTGCAGAGGCAGGTCCCGCAAGGCATCCTTGACCTTGCCTTTGACTTCGAAGTCAGCATATGGACAGCCATATTCTACCCGAGGAGAAATAATGTCGCACCCTACAGCCGAAATGCCGAGCATGGACAGCAAGGACCGACAAATCCAAAGAAAAAGATTTCTCATAATCAAGCAATTTTCCAATCCTGTGCAAGTTAAGAAAAATATCCGGAAAACAGAAGACAATCGGAAATTTCGGAAATTATTCCGAATAATAATCCGTTCCGTAGTCAAACAGCCATTGTGCATCCCGAAGCCTGGCATGACTCCGGTCCTTCCCGGACAATACGACCTTGTCTGCCGGCACTTTCCAGTCTATGCCGAGAGCCGGGTCGTCCCATGCTATCGCACCTTCGCTCTCCGGAGAATAAAAACTGTCACACTTGTATTGGAAAACAGCCTCTTCTGACAGTACGGCAAAGCCGTGAGCAAATCCTCTCGGAATAAAAAGCTGCCTGTGGTTGTCTCCGCTGAGCTCCACCGCAACATGCTGCCCGAATGTAGGCGAGCCGCGTCTTATGTCCACGGCAACATCCAGCACCTTTCCCTTTATCACACGGACAAGCTTGCTCTGGGCAAAGGGCGGCTTCTGAAAATGCAGACCCCTTACGACTCCGTATGTCGAGCGGCTCTCATTGTCCTGGACAAAATGTACGGGACGCACGGCCCTGTTGAAATCCCTTTCCGAATATGACTCGAAGAAATATCCTCTTTCGTCGCCGAAAATACGGGGCTCCGCAATCACAACCCCGGGGATTGATGTTTCAAGAATATTCATAGCCATCCTGCATTTTATAACCGGATACGCTTGCCGGCATCAGTTTTCTTCCAGTAGCTTCAGCAGATACTGTCCATACTGGTTCTTTGACATCGGCCCTGCGACTTCCCGCAGCTTGTCTGCGTTTATCCATCCGTTTCTATATGCTATGTCTTCAAGACACGCAATCTTGAGCCCCTGCCGTTTTTCTATGACCTCGACGAATATCGACGCTTCAGCAAGAGAATCATGCGTCCCGGTGTCCAGCCAGGCAAAGCCTCTGTCCATTGTCTTCACTTTCAATCTGCCTGATTCCAGATATGCCTGGTTGACAGATGTGATTTCAAGTTCTCCCCTGGAGGACGGCCTGATGTTCCGCGCGATTTCCTTTACCGAGTTCGGGTAAAAGTACAGGCCGACCACTGCGTAATGGGACTTCGGATTCTGCGGTTTTTCCTCGATTGACAGACAGTTCCCGGCAGCATCAAACTCTGCCACCCCGTATCGCTGCGGGTCATCCACCCAATATCCGAAGACCGTCGCATTTCCATCCTCCTCCACATTCCTTACCGCTTCATGAAGCATGTCCTTCAGTCCCGCACCATGGAAAATATTATCTCCGAGCACCAGGCAGACATTGTCATCCCCTATGAAATCCGCACCTATGACAAATGCCTGGGCCAGACCGTCCGGACTCGGCTGCTCGGCAAACTCAAAGCGGACGCCGAAGTCAGACCCGTCGCCGAGCAGACGACGGAATCCCGGAAGGTCATCCGGAGTGGATATGACAAGTATTTCCCTGATGCCGGCAAGCATAAGCACCGAAACCGGATAATATACCATAGGCTTGTCGTAGATCGGGAGCAACTGCTTGCTCACGCCTTTGGTTATGGGATACAGCCTGGTCCCCGAGCCTCCTGCCAATACAATTCCTTTCATATTCCGTGTCTGTTCATTATTGTGGATTATATATTCCCATGCGGAACATCATATATAGCAGCCGCACAGGCAGATACCTCAAAGCGAGATGATTCATCGGGCCGTCATGGAATGTCTTGGCCAGTTTTCTCGCGAAAGCGATGTATCCTTCTGTCTGGCGGAAAGTATGTGCGGAAGAATATCTGGCAAGCGCGACCTTGTACCAGTACACTATCGACGGGAGATGAAGTTTTCCCGGCGTATCCCCTACTATGCTGTATATAAGTTCCACTACTTTTCTGAATGCGTCGATGCCGAAGTCATACTTCTTCATGAAGCCAGCCGGAAGCCAATACCGGTAGTCATGTTCCGGGATACAGATCACAGTCCGGATACAGCGGATATAGTTCAGTACAAAATATTCATCTTCAAATACGGAGAATGTCTCGTCAAACCGGAGAGCGTTCTCCCTGATGACTTTCAGAGAGAAAAGCTTGTTCCAGACGAACTGCAGAAGACGCTCTTTCAGAAGTGTCTCCATCAGTTCGTCATCGTCTGTGAATATTTCAGTATGGCCGAGAGTGTATGTGCGCCACTCGTCTTTATCCGGATAATACATGTCATAGCCGCTGACCACGAGACCCGCCTTGCCTGCGACCGCATTCATGGCGGCCAGCCATGATTCCCGCACCATGTCATCACTGTCACAGAAAGCCACATAGTCGCCGACAGCATTTTCAAGGCCGAGATTCCTTGCGGAGGAAACGCCCCTGTTGGCCTGTGCCAGCACTTTGACCCGGGAATCGGATGCTTCATATTCACGGCAAACAGACAAGGACGCATCAGTGCTCCCGTCATCCACAAGAATGAGTTCAAAATCCCTGAAGGTCTGCGAAAGAAGACTTTCCAGACATCGTCTCAATGTCTGGGAGGAATTATAGACGGGCACTATGACAGATATTGCCGGCTTGTCTGACTTATTTTCCTTCATGTTCAGTACCCCTGAAAATCTTCATTAACACATGCGTTGGCATGGAGGTCATTCCGTGCCGCTTCCGTCATAGCCGGGATCAGGAGGCAGATCCGGCCTGAGTGCCGCTTCTACGGCAAGAGTGTCGCACCTTTCATTCTCAGGATGCCCGGCATGGCCTTTGATCCATCTGAATGTCACCCTGTGCTTCCTGTAAAGCGGGAGGAAGCGCTGCCACAGGTCAGGATTCCTGACCTTGGAAAAAGACTTTTTCTCCCATCCCGTGAGCCAGCCTTTGTTGACCGCATTCACCACATATGACGAATCACTGCATACATTGATTTCCGCATTGGTCCATCTTACGGCCTCAAGTCCTTTGATCACGGCAAGAAGTTCCATTCTGTTGTTGGTCGTGCATGAATAGCCTCCGGACAGTTCCAGTTCCCGTCCGTCACATTTGAGCACCACCCCATAGCCGCCCGGGCCGGGGTTCCCTCTCGACGAACCGTCTGTGTAAATGAAAATCGGAGGCCTCATTCTGTCGTGAAATTCCTATGCAAAGCCCTATTCGATGGTCCTGCTCCTGTCTTTTGCCGATGATGCATCAGCTTTTTGCGCAGGCATCCTTCCGGCCTGAAGTTCATCATATGCAACCCGATGATTGTATATGTCAATTGCTGCATAAATGGAAGACATCATCGATCGGGGATCAGCCATGTCCCGGCCGGCCATGTCATATGCGGTGCCATGGTCAGGCGAAGTCCTCACAATCGGAAGTCCAGCCGTATAGTTCACGCCCTGCTCAAAGGCAAGCGCCTTGAACGGAATCAGGCCCTGATCATGATACATGGCGAGCGTAGCGTCAAACCGGCTGTAGTTGCCCATGCCGAAGAAACCGTCAGGAGAATACGGGCCATATGCCAGGATGCCTTCTTCATTCGCGGCCTTTACTGCAGGAAGGATGATTGACCGTTCCTCATCTCCGAGGAGTCCCCCGTCACCGCAGTGCGGATTAAGGCCGAGGACAGCAATCTTCGGGGCGATGATGCCGAAATCTCTCTGAAGAGACGCCTTCATGATGCGCAGCTTCTTCAATATCAGCTCGGAAGTCAGGCTTCCCGGAACATCCTTAAGGGAAATATGCCCGGTGGCGACTGCAACTTTCAGCTGGTCACTCACCATTATCATCAGTCCCTCTTCAACGCCGAACTCATGTTCAAGATATTCGGTATGGCCGGTATAACCGAAGCCCTCGCTGACCATTGCCCTTTTGTTGATTGGGGCAGTGACAAGGACATCGATATATCCGTTCCTTATATCGTCCACAGCACATTTCAGGGCTGTCATTGCGGATTTGGCCGATTCGGGAGTCGGCTGTCCGGGCTCAACGAACACATTGTCCGGAAGGCAATTGACTATATTAACCCGCTTCTGGTGGACATCCCTGGCAGAAGATATTACATTTGTATTGATCTGCTCTATATTATGTATCTGCTTCCTGTAGAAGCCGAAGACTTTGGAAGACCCATATACGACCGGGGTGCAGATGTCAAGCATGCGCTCATCTGCAAAAGCTTTGATGATGACTTCATATCCTATCCCGTTGCCGTCCCCCTGGGTAATTCCGACAACCAATTTCTTTGACATATTGAAAATATTTTGTCTGCAAAAATAAGAAACTGTTTTGAATTTTTCTTCCTAATTTTGCATGAGATTGGGAATGAAAGCGACTGAAAATGACATAAAATATCTTCCGGGAGTCGGTCCGAGGAGAGCCGAGATGCTGCAGAAAGAACTTGGCATCAGGACTTTCGGAGACCTCATACATTTCTATCCATACCGGTATATCGACAGGTCGACAGTCGTCCCGATAGCGGACATCATTCCCGACATGGCCTATATTCAGGTGAAAGCCAAAGTCTTGTCACGGGAACTGTACGGAGCCAAGGGTGTCATCTGGCAAGACGGACCGACTGCCCAGGACACAGCCGCACTTCCCGAAACATTCAGATTCTCATCCGTCAAAAGGCTCAGGGTACTTGTCAAGGACAGTTCGGGTATTCTTGAGACCGTATTTTTCAAAGGCCTCAAATGGACTTTTGAAAAGCTCACGCCGGGAAAGGAATTCATCTTCTTCGGCAAGCCGTCCATATTCAACGGACATGTCAATCTGGTACATCCGGACATAGATGACGCACCTCCGGCCTCAGGCAAAATGAGTGCGGAAGACCGTAAGGCGGCAGGCTTCATCGCCCCCGTAGCCATGACCGGCATATACCCGAGCACGGACAGCCTGAGAAACAGCGGAATAACGGCAAAAGTCATGAACAGGCTCCAGGCTGCTGCCCTCAACGCCTCGCTGATTGACATAAGGGAAAGCCTTCCGGACCATATCCTGAAAGAAAACGGTCTTGTCCCCATACACTTTGCCCTGAGAAACATCCATTTCCCGTCAGGACAGGACGCCCTCGCCAAAGCCAGATACCGCCTCAAGTTCGAGGAACTCTTCTATCTCCAGCTGTCTCTCCTCAAGCAGAAATACATCAGGAGCAGGGACGAGCACGGCATCAGGATGCCTAAAGTCGGAGAAGCCTTCAATGCCTGCTACAGGTCTCTCCCCTTCCCTCTTACGGGGGCCCAGAAGAAGGTCATCACTGAAATAAGGGACGACATGAGGAGCGGCAGGCAGATGAACCGGCTGTTGCAGGGAGACGTAGGCAGCGGGAAGACAATGGTAGCAGTACTTACTGCACTGATAGCCATAGGCAACGGCTATCAGGCCTGCATCATGGCCCCTACGGAGGTACTTGCGCAGCAGCATTTCAAGAACATTTCAAAATATCTCGCTCCGACTGGAATCAGGACTGCCCTTCTGACCGGCAGCAGCAGGACGGCGGAACGGCGGGCCGTCCATGAGGGACTCGAAGACGGGAGCATCGGCATCATCGTAGGCACTCATGCCCTCCTTGAAGACAATGTCATATTCCGCAACCTCGGACTTGCCGTCATAGACGAGCAGCACCGCTTCGGCGTGGAGCAGAGGTCCAGACTCTGGAGGAAATCATCATGCGGAATGCCTCCGCACATACTGGTGATGACCGCCACCCCGATACCGAGGACCCTTGCCATGACCCTCTACGGAGACCTTGACGTATCAGTCATCGACGAACTCCCTCCTGGCAGGAAGCCAGTGCTGACAATGCATGCCACTGAAGGGAAAAGGCATGCCCTCTACAAATTCATGAAAGACCAGATTGCCCTCGGCAGACAGATATTTGTGGTCTACCCTCTCATATTCGAAAGCGAAAAGATGGACTACAGGAACCTCGAGCAGGGATATGAACAGATTGTCACGGCATTCCCGTTTCCTCCGTACAGGACAGCCATCGTGCACGGCAAGCAGAGCAACGAGGACAAGAAATTCAACATGGATGCATTTGCCGCAGGCCGGGCGGACATCCTTGTTGCAACATCGGTGATTGAGGTAGGAGTCGATGTGCCGAACGCCTCGGTGATGGTCATAGAAAGCGCTGAAAGATTCGGGCTGAGCCAGCTGCACCAGCTCAGGGGCAGGGTCGGACGAGGGTCGGAAAAATCCTACTGCATACTCATGACAGGACACAGGCTCAGCAATGAATCCAAGCGCAGAATAGACCTGATGTGCGCGACAGAAAACGGGTTTGAACTCGCTGAGGAAGACATGAAGATGCGCGGTCCCGGAGATCTGGAAGGCACGCAGCAGAGCGGACTTCCGGTCAGCCTCAACATAGCGTCTCTTGCTAAGGACGGCCCCATACTGAGCGAGGCGCGCAGATGTGCCCAAGCAGTGCTGGAGGAAGACCCGGACCTGTCGTCGGACAAGAACGCCCTGCTGAGGGAAGAACTCAGGAAAGGGAAATATCAGATCAGGGATTTCAGCAAGATCAGCTAACATTATCAAGGTCAGTTCACATTACAGAAAATGGTATCGGAACTTCTTCAGAAATACATCTGGCTCATACAGACTCTAATAAGGGCCGGCAGCAGAGGATTGAGCTTCAAGGAGCTCGGCAGCCGATGGGAAAACCGCTTCGGCTCCCCATATCCACGCCGGTCCTTCAACAACCACAGGGAAGCAGTAGAAGAGATTTTCAATGTCAGCATCGAATGCGACAAATCCACCAACAGATATTTCATACGGTATCCCGATGATGTGGCAGACAAAGACGCATCTTCCGCATGGCTCATCAACACCTTTACCGTCAACAACATACTCACACTCGGAAAAGAACGGCTCAGCGGCAGGGTCTCCGTCGAGGACATCCCGTCAGGACACAGGTGGCTGGCGGGGACGATGGACGCCATGATTGAGAACCGGGAAATTGAAATCAGCTACCGCAAATACACCGGAAGCGGAATATCGGAATACACATTGAGACCATACGCAGTCAAGGAAAATGCCAGGCGATGGTATATTGTCGCATTCTGCGTGGAAAGGGAGCAGATGAGGGTATTCGGAATGGACAGAATCCTGGAAATGAAGCCGACGGACAGACATTTTTCCATGCCGCGGGATTTTGACGTGGATGCTCTGTTCCGCACGAGCTTCGGAGTCTATCTTCCCGACGGGAAGCCGGAGACAATCATATTCAGGGCCGCAGGCAATGAAGCCAAATACATCAGGGACCTTCCGCTCCATCAGAGCCAGAAACTGATTTCCGAAGACGGCGATTCGGCCATATTTTCTATATTTGCAAGCCCGAACGAAAGCCTTGTCATGGAACTCTTCAGGCTCAGCCCGAGGATTGAAGTACTGTCTCCGGACAGTCTCAGGAAAGAAATCGGGGCAAGGGCTGCACAGACCGTGGAATTATACTGCGAATAGAATGTGAATCATACAGTTGACGACAATGAAACAAAAGCACAAGGCCGCCGCAGGAGCCGGCTCTATAATTCTCCTGCTGATAATAATCCTTGCCTTCATCGACAGGGAAAGCGGATTCACGGAAAAAACGATCAATGACATGAAAGACTCCAGTACACCGGAATACATCGGGAAGCCAGAAGTTGAAGTTGCGGAAGGGAAAATGACTCCTGAGATTCTGCTCTCGCTTGGAAGGCTGTCCGACCCCCAGGTCTCCCCTGACGGGACAAAAATCCTGTTCGGCATCTCATACACCTCCATTGCAGAAAACAGGTCATGCAACAATCTATATCTATGCAATGCCGACGGCAGCGGGCTGCAGCAGCTGACGCACTCAGGCAAAAGCATCAGCAACGCCAGATGGTATGCCGGAGGAAACGAGCTGATGTATCTTCTGGACGGACAGATATGGCTTGCCAAAATCAAAGGGAAAGACGGCAGCCTCAGGCTCGCAACGGACAAGGCAATAAGGCTCAGCGATATTCCGGAGGGCATCAGTGAGTTCAAGCTCTCGCCCGACGGCTCCATGGTGATGTATGTCAGCACTGTGCAGAGTGCCCTGAAGAAACCTTCCGACCTCTATCCCGACATAGACAAGTCATCCGCCATCTCGGCCGATGACCTCATGTACAGGCATTGGGACCATTGGGTGGAAAGTGTGCCGCATACATTCATATGCAGCATTGTCCCGGGCAAGGACGGCAAGGCCGGGAAGAAATCAGAAAACTGCATCAGCCGGGAAAGGGCTGTCGACCTTCTTGCCGCCGAAAAAGAATTGTACGAGCTCCCGACGGAGCCTTTCAGCGGCATAGAGCAATTGTGCTGGAGCCCTGACGGAAAATACATCGCCTACTCATGCCGCAAGCTCACGGGGAAAAAATACGCATTCTCCACAAATACGGAAATCTATCTCTACGATGTCGCCTCCGGCAAATCCTCAGTCATAGACATGAAGGGAGGATACGACACCAATCCAGTATGGTCCCCTGACGGCCGCACCCTCTGCTGGATCAGCATGGAAAGGGACGGCTATGAGGCAGACCGGCAGAGACTGATGGCAGCAGACATGGTATCTTCATCCGAGACCGGAGAGGCTTCGGACACAGGGGCAGGGATAAAGGCGGTGAACATACGGGAACTCACCGCAGGCTTCAAGTACAATGCGGCAGGACCCGTATGGAGCCCTGACTCCAAATACATTTATTTCAATTCCCTGGCAGAAGGCATCCAGGGAATATTCCGGGCATCTGCCTCCGGAGCCGGAGTCGAAGCCGAAGCAGGAACCGGAACCGAAGGAAACACCGGAATTGAAAGGATAACAGGAGAAGACCTGTGGTATGACTTCGGGTCGCCTTTCCACATTTTCTGCAAGTACGGGAAGACAGTGCTGCTTGCCGATTACTGCAGCATGGATTTCCCAGCTGAACTGGCAGAAATCACCATCGGGAAAGAACCGGACGAGGAAGCAGAGGTTAGACATTGCACCGTCCTGAAATCCGAATGCGCCCAAATCGGGACTCCGGTCAGTGTCCGGCAGCTGACATCAGTAAATTCCGGGCTGCTTGCCGAACTTGATGAGGTCTGCACAGAGGCACGCTACATCAGGACAGTCGACGGGAAGGACATGCTGACATGGGTGCTGTACCCGCCGCACTTTGACCCTGAGAAAAAATATCCTGCCATCCTGATATGCCTCGGAGGGCCTCAGGGCACGCTCAGCCAGGGATGGTCATACAGATGGAACTATCGCCTCATGGCCGCACAGGGGTACATAACCATACTTCCGAACCGTCGGGGCACGACAGCCTTCGGACAGGAATGGACCGAACAGATATCCGGAGACTACAGCGGACTCAACATCCAGGACTACCTTTCTGCCGCCAAAGAACTCAGGAAGGAGCCGTATATCGGGAAAATGGCGGCATGCGGGGCAAGCTACGGAGGCTATTCGGTATACTATCTTGCCGGAGTCCACGACAATACCTTCGATGCATTAGTGGCCCACGCCGGCATATTCAACGAGGAACACATGTACATGACCACAGAAGAAATGTGGTTCGCGAACTGGGACAACGGCGGCCTGCATGAATATGAGGCAGACCCGCGTGTCGGTACGCCGGAATGTCCGGTCGGCCCCGCAGGCGACGGCGAGACATTCGGAGGCATCCGCCAGGGAGGGTCGCCGTGGAGCAATGCGCCGAAGGCCGTCAGGCACTACGCCAGGTCTCCCCACAAGCTTGTCACCAGGTGGGACACCCCTATCCTCGTGACCCACGGGGGAATGGACTTCAGAGTACCTGTAGACGAGGGAATGGCGGCCTACAATGCGGCCCAGCTGATGGGAGTCCCGTCCCGGCTGATAGTCTTCCCTGATGAGAACCACTGGATACTCAAGCCACAGAATGCACTTTACTGGCACAGGGAATATTTCCGCTGGCTTGACAGATGGTGCAGATAATTCCTTTGCCCACCAGGCGCACTTCGGGGTATAATTGACATTTTTTTGCCGGTGTAAATGGCAAAAGCGGTTGGCGCATAGCCTTTCCGAGGTGGATTTCACTCTCTCTGCTATTTCACTCTCTCTTCAAGCACCGGAAGAGTCTTATCGACATGGTAAATCTGCAGCGCGCCCGGTGGAGCCCCAAACGCTGTCCAACGGGCGCGGTTTTGCGGGGTTTTCGCGCCCGACGGCATTTTGAAAATACCATCGGCCACACTTTTGCGGGGAAATCGCGGCCGGTGGACAGGGAAAATGCCTTCCACCGGCCGCGATTGGAAGGAAGAAATATTGTTCAGTATCCAAAAACGCTGAAGTCTGACATATCCCGCCTTCGCAGGAAGACGGATGCAGAACTTTTCCGTTAGGGATTCGCTCGTAATCTTCTTTTTTATGATATTGTAAATCAGGGTATAATGTGATGTCGCTCGTAAATGCTCGTAAATTTTTATTTTGCGATAAAGTATCTTTTTTTTGTTCATTATAAGCGATTTATGCATATATTTGCATAATCTATGGGACTAAATAATATGAGAAATTTTTTTCTTTTTCCTTTGCTGCTGATTTTACTATCAGCATGCCAAAAGGACATTTTGACTACAATTAATTCTCCTTCAAACGACAAAATATCGTATGAAGAGGTAGGTTTGCCTTATGCTGTCATAGGAGAAAAACAAGACAATCCTTTAGAGATAAACAATGTAATCTCTGCTTTCAATCAACTTCCTGCATCAACGAAAGACGGGGTCAATGCGGCGGACATTAATCCTACACATAAATATATAGCGTTTACACCATCTAATGACGATGAATATTATGCGCTTGACGATATTGACGAAGACGAGGTAACCCTCTCCGCATATCCTCTTGATTATGATGTTACAGATGGCTTAATTGTTCCTGATGAGAGGTTCGTAAAGAATGGTTATTCGTATCGTTGGGCATATGTTCCCGTTGATTATGATTTAAGTACAATACAGTGCCCATATATTTACTATTACGATATTTTTCCCCAACAGAAAATGCCTCTACGAAATCCGGAGCATCATTCTCATCCGATTTTTTGGATGCTCTTGAACAAAAGTCTTATGAAATTTGTGGGATAGAGCTGAAACCGATGGCTGTTACAAAAGCGTCGAAAGTTACTCCATACGGCAGGTTCCGGTTCTATGATATTGATTCATTGAAATATCGAGGGGTAGATGGTTTGAGTATTCGCACAGTAAGAGGAACTCACAGTTCTTATACTCACTGTGATGCATCGGGAAATTTTACCTCAAACGACTCCTTTAGATATGCATTCCGCTATGAGATTCATTTTAGCCGAACTGATTTTGTAATCAGGAAAAACAGTACTAATGATGAAATCATTATAAAGTATAGTGGCTATACTGGTCCCATTTATAAGGATTTGAATGATGCCGAAACTTCTTTTTATGCGACGGTTTCCAGAGCAGCAATTGTTTACTATTATGGAGATAATTGTGGATTAAGAAGACCTCCTATGAAAAGCGATAAAACCGCTCGCCTTGCTATCCAGGCTCAACTTACCTATAATCCAGATGCTTATGGATATTTCTCTGTAAACAATAGATGGATTTTTTCTGATCGCCCTGTACTAAATATCTATAGAGATGAGCCAGGTACTCGTAGGGATAATATAGACATTTACGCGACAACAATGCATGAATTGTCTCATGCTTCACATTGGCGCAATAATAAAAGTCGATTCAACGATACAGACAATGTTGTTATAGAGTCTTTCGCGCGCGGGGTACAGTGGATTTTAACGAACAATGCTTATCCTGGATATTCTGTCCCATTTTACTATAGGCAATCATACTCTGGTGTTGTACAAGATTTAATAGATGGATACGGCACAAAACATTCGAAAGCATACGCGATATGGGTTGATGGAGAATTGGTATATCATCGTAGTTATAAATCATATTATGACCATGTGACAGGCTTCACTCCAACGCAAATAGAGGAGGCTGTAAGAAAGAGCAAGACCTGGGATGAATGGTTGAATAATATTATAAATGATTATCCTTCTGTAGCCTCATCTACAGACATAACTGCAGCCTTTTCTTATTGGAATTCAGCAAACTAACATTTTAACTCGGAAGATTATGAGTAAATCATTTTTCAAGACAATTATTCTATTTTTGAGTATGTCGTTGGGAGTGTTATCTTGTCAATCTTGTCAAGAAAAAATACTTGTGATAGACCAGATAGTGAACTGTGACTTTTCTGTAGAAAATCTCCTGGATGAGAATGTTGTTATCAGCGGAAGTGTCAATGATACTCCGTTTTCAATAACTCTATCTCCCAACGAATCATATACCTATTATCAGGACACCAATAGCGGTCATGTTGAGAAGGGGAAAATACCGATATATTTAGCGACTTCTATAAAATTTTCAGGGGAAACAGTGGGAACAGTGGAGTATTCTGATGAGTTCTGTAAAATGTGGACAGAGGAAGATGATAAACACTTTGTGTTTAGAATTACGAAGTCTCTTTTTCAAGCACAATAAGTCATAAGACATGGCTATCTTTGTTTACCGGATAGTTTTTCTGACTGGCATATTTGAGAAACTCTTTAGATTCATCACTCCACCGTCTTGCTACGCTTCTGGTGTTAATGTATTCTTCGAACAGATAGAAAAAACGGCATCAACGGGATGGGGTTCTAATATGTCTACTTTTCACTAAAATAGCTGAAATCGTGTCCGGTAGGTCGCATATTCCGCCCACCTGTCCGGGATTTCCAGTCTTATAGATTGTCATCGCGGCCGTTGGATACTAAAAATGTTGTCCAATGGCCGCGATTTTGCGGAATATCGCGCCCGTCGGTGAGTAAGCGTCTCCGGAGTTACGTCTTGCCAATCGAGCGCCACTCAATTAGCTTTGCATGGACTAAAGCTAAACAGACATGCAGGCATTTGATTCCACAACTCATTCGGGACGCCTCCGGATTATAGAAGCATACAGGACAGCTGTAGCCGGGAGTGCCGTCCCCATTACCTTCAAGAGCTTCTGTGATGACATCGGCATATCTGACTACCGCAAGGTCCTGTGGTGGTGTCAGGGCCATAAGATCAGCGTAATGAGCATACGGACGGGGAGCGAACTGCGGGAGGATCCGGCATCCCCGTCCATTGTCCGGCTCCGGGCGGCATCAGCGTCGGGACCGGAATCGGAGCCCTCGCCGACTCTGTCCGATGTCGGCATCACATTCCCGAACGGAGTAAAACTCACGCTCGGGGAATGTTCCTTGGAGAATGTCGTCTGCCTGGTGACGGCCTACAGCAGCCGCAGTGCGGCAGGAGGGCTGTGATGTTCGGGCTTTCAGACAATGTTCGCTACTTCCTCTGCCGTCACCCCGTGAACATGCGCAAGGGCATAGATTCCCTGTTCAATCTGGTCATATCGGAATCCACGCTGGCCCCCATGACAGGAGATGTGTTCGTTTTCTTCTCGAAAAACCGTCAATCCGTGAAGCTGCTTAAGTGGGACAGAGACGGCTTCCTTCTGTATCACAAGCGACTGGAAAGAGGCACGTTCGAGATGCCGCGGAAGAATGCCGAGACCGGGTATTATGAGCTCCCGTGGGAGACTTTCTCCTTCATAATGTCCGGCGTCTCGCTTGAAAGCGTACAGTTCCGGAAACGCTACAGGACGCGGCTTATTTACAGATAAACTTTTGGCAATCAATGAAATAAATCCATCAAACCTTTGGAATTGTCGTTTTTTCTCCGTACCTTAGATGTATGGGAAAGGACATGATAATCAAACTTCTGGAGTCTCAGCTGGCGGCGTCGAATGCGACGATTTCACAGCTGAGACTCACCATTGATGAGATGTCTGCAAGCATGAAGTCGATGACGGCAACCATCGCCAACCTCGAGGCCCTGTTGAAGGAACGCGACTGCAGTCTGGAGAAGGCGCGGAACCAGATGCGCGGCATGTCCAGGCTCGCCGAAAAGAAATCGGAAAAACAGCACCCGGTCCCCGAGGCTCCGAAGACAGCCGGGGAGACGGCAAGGAAAGAGGCGGAGCGCAAAGCCAGGGGCAACAACGGGGCAAGACGCAGGATGCACTTCGAGATGGAGACGGTGGAACATGACGTGTACCCTCCGGGCGTGGAGGGGCGTACCCCGTTCAGCACAAGGGACACAGTCCGCTACAGGATGATACCGCCGAGGTTCATCAAGGACGTGTATCATATCCATACGATGAAGGACGGGGAGAGGCTTGTAAGTGCCAGGGCGCCTCTTGCCCCTCTCCAGAACTCCAGCTTCGACGGTTCGTTCATCGCCGGCATAGCCCAACTCCGATACCTGTACTCGATGCCAGTGGAGCGCATCGTGGCATACTTCGGAGAGAACGGCTTCGATATAGACAAACAGACCGCCCACGGACTTCTGAAAAAGACGGCCGCCCTGTTTGACAATCTTTACGGGGCGATGCGGGCGGCCGTCAGGGAAGACAGCTACCTGAACTGCGACGAGACCTATCACAAGGTCCTTGTGGACAGGGAGTTGAATGACGGCAGGGGAAGCCGCAAGGGCTATGTCTGGGCAATCGCAGCGGCGCATCTGGGGCTCGTCTACTTCTTCTACGACGACGGCTCACGCAGTGAGGAGGTTATCCTTAAGGAACTCGAGGGCTACAGCGGCACGATACAGTCAGACGGCCTTGCCGCATACAAGAAAGTCGCCGCCCGCTCCGGAGGAAAGATACAGAGGCTTGCCTGCCTCCAGCACTGCAAGAGAGAGTTCCTCGACATGAAGGGCAATCCCGATGCGGACAGGATACTGTCCCTGGCAAACGGAATCTATCAGAACGAGCACAGGCACAGGATCGGGACAGACGGGTGGACGGCGGAAGACAATCTGAAATGGCGGCGGGAATATGCTCCGCCGATACTCTCGCAGATAAAGGAGACGCTGCTCGGAATCAAGTCGCAGCCGGACAGGTATCCTCCCAAATCCCAAATGTACAAGGCTGCAACCTATATGCTCAACCAGTGGGATGGCATCGAGGCCATACCTTCCGGCGGCGACTACTCGTGGGACAACAATCTCATCGAGAGAATCAACAGGTACATATCAATATCCAGAAGGAACTCCCTCTTCTTCGGCAGCCACGCCGGGGCAAAACGGGGATGCGTCTTCTACTCCCTGGCATGTTCCTGCCGGCTACACAGGATAAACTTCTTCGAATATCTCTCCGACATCCTCAACAGGGCGGACATCCTTCAGCGGACTGCATCACCGCAAGTCTACCGGAACATTCTTCCCGACCGCTGGAAAATAATTAAGCAGGGGCTATGTCCCTGCTTTTATTTTGATGACACGGTAATCCGGAGACGCTTACTTTTGAAAATGCCATCGGCCACACTTTTGCGGGAAAATCACGGCCGGCGGACACTGTTTTACATATCCACCGGGCGCGGTTCTGCAGGATTTTCATTGTGTCCATCCGGCGTAATCAAAACAAAAAAAGGATGACCCTTATAAAAGTCAAGGACTTTTAAGGGTCATCTTCTCATGTACTCCCGTGCGGAATCGAACCGCAACCGTCGGAACCGGAATCCGAAATTCTATCCATTAAACTACGGGAGCATTTCCGTATGTTTTGCCCCGGCTACAGGCATTACCCCGGCCGAGGGACTGCAAATATAGCAATTTTTTCAGAGTATCCTGATTTTTTTGTATTTTTGTCGGGATGTGTCTGACTATTCTTACGGCAGATATGTCCGACACCCTTTGATTGGTCAATATAAATTTTATTTAGTCGGTCCATATAAATTTTATTAATACAATTGAAATGAAAAAAGCTTATGTTTTTCCTGGCCAGGGCTCTCAGTTCCCGGGCATGGCAAAAGACCTCTACGAGTCAAATGCCACAGCAAAGGAGATGCTTGAAAAAGCAAATGAAATCCTCGGATTCAGAATCACTGACATAATGTTCAACGGGACTCCTGAAGAACTGAAGGCGACAAAAGTGACCCAGCCTGCAGTCTTCCTGCATTCGACCGTCCTTGCAAAATGTTATGAAGGCTTCTGCCCGGACATGGTGGCAGGACATTCGCTCGGAGAATTCTCCGCCCTTGCAGCCGCCGGGGCAATGGACTTCGAGGACGCACTCAGGCTTGTATCAATCAGGGCGATGGCCATGCAGAAAGCATGTGAAATCAAGCCTTCCACAATGGCCGCCATCATAGCCCTGCCGACCGAGACAGTGGAAAATCTCTGCAAGGAATGTACAAGCGGCATTGTTGTGCCGGCCAACTATAACTGCGACGGACAGATTGTCATTTCCGGAGAAGTCGACGCCGTGAACGAGGCATGCGAAAAAATGAAGGCTGCAGGAGCCAAGAGAGCCCTTGTCCTCCAGGTAAGCGGAGCATTCCACTCGCCTCTCATGGAACCGGCCCGCGAAGAACTCGCCAAGGCTATCGAGACAACAGTTTTCAAAACCCCGGCATGTCCTGTATACCAGAATGTGACGGCTCTCCCTTCTACGGACCCGGACACAATCAAGAAGAATCTCCTTGCCCAGCTGACTTCACCGGTAAAGTGGACGCAGACAGTGAAGAACATGGTCGCCGACGGAGCCGGATATTTCATGGAAATCGGCCCGGGCAATGTGCTCCAGGGACTTGTCAAGAAAATTGCCGGAGCAGAAGTTACAATTGAAGGAATCTCTGCCCTCTGACAAAAGGGGCCGGGACCGGACTTCTGACAGCATCGGTATTCAATCCGGGGGTGCGGCAGCCGCTGTTCCCCCGGATTTTCTTACTTCTACCGACATGTTCATTCTGAGTTGAAATATTTCATGAAAGCGGGTCTTTATTACAAAAATTTTAATTAGATTTGCATAATGAACATTATCGTGAACGAACACGGAAAAACTGAAACTACATAAACATTAACGATTATGGCAAACGAAAAAAAATTCATCACTTGTGACGGTAACTACGCAGCCGCCCACATGGCTTATCTTTTCAGTGAGCATGCGGCCATCTACCCGATCACCCCGTCATCGACAATGGCAGAATATGTCGACGAATGGGCAGCCCAAGGGAAAAAGAATCTCTTCGGCGAGGTAGTGAAAGTTACCGAAATGCAAAGTGAAGGAGGTGCAGCCGGTGCAGTGCACGGTTCTCTCCAGGCAGGAACCCTCACCACCACATTCACGGCATCACAGGGTCTGCTTCTCATGATTCCGAACATGTACAAGATTGCAGGAGAACTCCTCCCTACCGTATTCCATGTTTCGGCCCGTGCCCTTGCTTCCCACGCTCTCTCAATCTTCGGAGACCATCAGGATGTGATGGCATGCCGCCAGACCGGATTCGCAATGCTTGCATCCGCCTCCGTACAGGAAGCACTCGACATGGCAGCAGTAGCCCATCTTTCAGCAATCAAGTCAAGCGTTCCGTTCCTCCACTTCTTCGACGGATTCCGCACATCCCATGAAATACAGAAAATAGAGCTCATCGACGAGAATGTGCTGAAGGAAATGATCAGCACCAAGTCCCTCGCCAGATTCAGGGAAAGGGCACTCAACCCTGATGCACCTGTCACAAGAGGTACGGCACAGAACGGAGACGTATATTTCCAGGCCCGTGAGGCATGCAACCAGTACTATGATGCAGTTCCTGACATCGTCGCAAGATACATGGGCGAAATCAGCGAGGCGACAGGAAGGAACTACCGTCCGTTCGACTACTATGGTGCGCCGGATGCAGAGAACATCATCGTTGCCATGGGGTCAGTCACCGAGACCATCAAGGAGACAATCGACTACCTCGCAAGCCAGGGAAAGAAATACGGTCTCATGATTGTCCGCCTCTACAGGCCGTTCTCAGCAAAATATTTCATGAAGGTTCTTCCGTCGACAGTGAAGAGAATCGCGGTCCTCGACAGGACCAAGGAACCGGGAGCACTCGGAGAGCCTCTCTTCCTCGACATCAAGGCCCTGTTCCAGGGCAAGGAGAATGCCCCTATGGTAATCGGCGGCCGCTACGGACTCTCTTCAAAGGACACCTCGCCGGCACAGATCGTCGCCGTATACGAGAATCTTGAGATGGCCGAGCCTAAGGACGGGTTCACAATCGGCATCGTGGACGACGTCACATTCAAGTCTCTCCCTGTCAAGGAAGAAATAAGCATCGTGAAGCCGGGCACAACAGAGTGCAAGTTCTACGGCCTCGGTTCAGACGGTACTGTCGGAGCCAACAAGAACACCATCAAGATCATCGGCGACCACACCCAGAAATACTGCCAGGGATACTTCGACTATGACTCCAAGAAGTCCGGCGGATATACCTGCTCTCACCTCAGATTCGGAGACGCCCCGATCAAGGCTCCTTACCTTGTATCCACCCCTGACTTCGTCGCATGCCATGTCCCTTCATACCTTCACAAATATGATGTGCTCAAGGGCATCAAGCAGAACGGGACCCTCCTTCTCAACAGTCTGTGGGATGAGGAAGAGACCCTCAGGAGAATCCCGGACAATGTAAAGGCCGTCATCGGAAAGAAGAACATCTCCCTCTATATCATCAACGCCACCAAGATTGCCGCTGAAATCGGTCTCGGAGGAAGGACTAACACCATCCTCCAGTCAGCATTCTTCAAGATCACAGGCATCATTCCTTACGAGGACGCAGTGACATACATGAAGAAAGCCATCGACAAGAGCTACGGCAAGAAGGGCGAGAATGTCGTGAAGATGAACTACGCCGCCGTCGACAGAGGAGGAGAATACACCAAGGTTGAAATCCCTGCCGACTGGAAGGACATCACGGCCAAGTTCGAGAATCCTAACAAGGACAGGCTCGCTCCTGAGTTCGTAAAGCAGATTGCCGATGTCGTGAACGCACAGTGCGGGGACACTCTCCCTGTAAGCGCATTCAAGGACAGCGCCGACGGCACTATTCCTGACGGCACTGCAGCATACGAGAAGAGAGGCATTGCAGTGAAGGTACCTGAGTGGAAGGCAGAGAACTGTATCCAGTGCAACACCTGCGCATTCGTCTGTCCTCACGCAGCCATCCGTCCGTTCCTCATGACAGCAGAAGAGGCTGCCGCCGCTCCTGCCGGCATCAAGAAGGCCCAGGGCAAGGCCGTCCTCAAGGACTACTTCTTCACAATGCAGGTTTCTCCGGCCGACTGTACAGGCTGCGGCAACTGTGCCGACGTCTGCCCGGCAAAGGAGAAGGCTCTCGTCATGGTTCCGGCAGAGACTCAGGACCACGAGCAGGCAAACTTCGACTGGCTGCACTCACACATCGGATACAAGGACACTGTCCAGAACAAGTTCCAGAATGTGAAGAACGCACAGTTCGCACAGCCTCTGTTCGAATTCTCCGGCGCCTGCGCAGGATGCGGCGAGACTCCGTACATCAAGACCATCACACAGCTCTACGGCGACCACATGATGATTGCCAACGCAACAGGCTGCTCTTCAATCTACGGAGCATCGTTCCCTGCATCACCTTATTGCACAAACGCCAACGGACACGGACCGGCATGGGCCAACTCCCTCTTCGAGGACAATGCCGAATTCGGCCTCGGAATGAAGCTCGGCTCCGACAGGGCGCGCATGACAGTGGCCAGGCTCATGGAAGAAGGCCTCGCATGCTCATGCTGCCCGGACGAGATGAAGGCACTCTTCACAAAGTGGCTTGAAAACAAGAACGACGCGAAAGTTACACGCGAAGTCGCAGATGCCCTTGTTCCTATGATGGAAGAATGCGGCTGCGACATCTGCAAGTCACTCCTCGTCTACAGACACTTCATCCCTGCACGCTCACAGTGGATCTTCGGCGGCGACGGATGGGGTTATGACATCGGATACGGCGGACTCGACCATGTGCTTGCTTCAGGCCAGAATGTGAATGTACTCGTGCTCGACACCGAAGTATATTCCAACACAGGCGGACAGTCATCCAAGTCCACTCCTGCAGGTGCAATCGCCAAATTCGCCGCTTCAGGCAAGAGGGTACGCAAGAAAGACCTCGGAATGATGGCAATGAGCTACGGCTATGTATATGTAGCACAGGTTGCAATGGGCTCAAGCCCTGCCCAGTACTTCAACGCCATCAAGGAAGCTGAGGCTTATGACGGACCGTCTCTCATCATCGCCTACTCTCCATGTATCAACCATGGTCTGAAGGCCGGAATGGGACTGAGCCAGAAAGAGGAGAAGCTCGCAGTAGAATGCGGCTACTGGCATCTCTACAGGTACAACCCTGCACTCGAGGAAGAAGGAAAGAATCCGTTCACCCTCGACAGCAAGGAACCTGACTGGAGCAAATTCCAGGATTTCCTCAAGGGTGAAGTCCGCTTTGCATCCCTCTACAAGATGTTCCCTGACCAGGCTGCGGAACTGCTCCAGAAGACCGAGGAGTTCGCCAGGATCAGGCTTGAAACCTACAAGAGACTTGCCGGCAAATAACATTGTCCCGCAAGAACTTAAGGCAAAAGGTCCGGCCCGTGCAGCCGGACCTTTTTGTATTTATTATAATTTATAGCAATTGCAGCATCCCGGATATTTATATTACCTTTGCGTACGGACAAAATGTCAAAATGAAATATGCCTATACAAAGTGAAGCGGCATTGGAAGCCGGACTGATAGCCACGCTACAACAAATGGACTATGAATATGTCCAGATTGCGGAGGAAAAAAATCTACTGACTAATTTCAAACGGCAGTTGGAGATACACAACCGCAAGAAATTGGCAGAGTTTGGACGCAGTGAATTTACAGCAGATGAGTTTGATAAGATACTCATTTACCTTGAAGGGGGCACACGCTTTGAGAAAGCGAAGAAACTCCGGGACCTTTATCCTCTTGACACATCGGAGGGCAAGCGCATCTGGGTGGAGTTCCTTGACTGTCAGCAATGGTGCCAGAATGAATTTCAGGTGTCCAACCAAATCACGGCGGAAGGGAGAAAGAAATGCCGCTACGATGTGACCATTCTTATAAACGGTCTGCCATTGGTGCAGATTGAATTGAAACGCCGGGGTGTGGAACTCAAGCAGGCATACAACCAGATACAGCGTTATCATAAGACTTCGTTTCACGGTCTGTTCGACTATATCCAACTGTTTGTCATATCCAACGGTGTAAATACCCGCTACTTCGCCAACAATCCGAACAGCGGTTACAAGTTTACATTCAATTGGACTGATGCCGCCAATCATCCGTTCAATGAACTGAATATGTTTGCCTCGTTCTTTCTGGAGAAATGCACTCTCGGAAAAATCATCGGCAAATACATTGTGCTTCACGAGGGCGACAAATGCCTGATGGTGCTTCGCCCGTATCAGTTCTATGCCGTGGAGAAGATATTGGACAAGGTAAAGAACTCCAATGACAACGGCTATATTTGGCATACCACCGGAGCCGGAAAGACATTGACCTCATTCAAGGCCGCACAACTCGTTTCCGAACTGGATGATGTGGACAAGGTGATGTTTGTCGTAGACCGCCACGACCTTGACACGCAGACCCAATCGGAGTATGAAGCATTTGAGCCGGGGGCTGTGGACGGTACGGACAATACGGACGAACTCGTAAAAAGGTTGCAGAGCAATTCCAAGATAATCATCACGACAATCCAGAAACTCAATGCAGCAGTCAGCAAGACTTGGTACAGCAGCAGGATTGAAGATATTCGCCACTCACGAATCGTGATGATTTTTGACGAGTGCCACAGAAGCCATTTCGGGGAAAGTCACAAGAAGATAATGAAATTCTTCGACAACGCCCAGGTATTCGGTTTCACGGGTACACCTATCTTCACGGAGAATGCCGTGGACGGGCATACGACCAAAGAGATTTTCGGCAACTGTCTGCACCAGTATCTTATCAAGGATGCGATTGCCGATGAAAATGTGCTGGGGTTTCTCGTGGAGTATTATCACGGAAACGGGGACGTGAGAAATGACGATACGCACCGCATGGAGGAAATAGCCAAATTCATCCTCAATAACTTCAATAAGTCAACCTTTGACGGAGAGTTTGATGCACTGTTTGCCGTGCAGTCCGTACCGATGCTTATCAGTTACTATAAGATTTTCAAGTCTCTCAAGCCGGATATCCGTATCGGAGCCGTATTCACTTATGCAGCCAACAGCAGTCAGGACGATGAGCAGACCGGTATGAATACTGGTCAGTTTGCAAATCAAAGCACAGGAGAAGCTGACGAACTGCAGGCCATCATGAATGATTACAATGAAATGTTCGGCACAGCGTTCAGCACCGAGAACTTCCGGGCCTATTACGACGACATCAACCTGCGCATGAAAAAGAAACGGGCGGACATGAAGCCGCTTGACCTCTGCCTTGTCGTGGGTATGTTCCTTACCGGGTTTGACAGCAAGAAACTCAATACACTCTATGTAGACAAGAATTTGGAGTACCACGGACTGCTGCAAGCGTTCAGCCGGACCAACCGTGTGCTGAATGAGAAAAAGCGTTTCGGCAAGATTATATGCTTCCGCGATTTGAAAAGTAATGTGGATACGGCCATAAAACTGTTCAGCAACTCCGATAACCCGGAGGATATTGTCCGTCCTCCGTTTGAGGAAGTGAAACGGCAATACCGGCAGTTGGCAACGGACTTCTTGCAGAAATACCCGGAGCCAGGAAGCATTGACCTGTTGCAGAGCGAAAAGGACAAGAAAGACTTTGTGCTGGCTTTCCGTGAAATCATCCGCAAGCACGCAGAGATTCAGATATACGAAGACTACAGCGATGAAGCAGACGACCTTGGCTTGAACGAGCAACAGTTTATGGATTTCAGGAGCAAGTATCTTGATATCTATGACAGTGCCTTTATTCCGGAGCCATCGCAGACCCCAAGTGCCTTGGAAGGCGGAGATGTAGTGCCGTACGGAGGCAAGCATGAATCATTGGATGATGTTGACTTCTGCCTTGAGCTGTTGCACAGCGACATCATCAATGTGGCCTACATCCTTGAATTGATTGCCGACCTTGACCCGTACAGCAACGATTATCCTGAGCGGCGCAAGAACATTATTGATACGATGATCAAGGATGCCGAAATGCGCAGCAAGGCAAAGCTCATCGAAGGCTTCATCAGGCAGAATGTTGATGAGGACAAGGAGAACTTCATGATGCAGCGGCATAAGGCCGACGGCACAAGCGAACTGGAAGAACGCCTTAACAACTACATTTCAGCCGAACGGGAAAAGGCTGTGAGTTCATTGGCGCAAGATGAGGGGCTTTCTGCGGAAGTGCTTGACCATTATCTGAAAGAGTATGACTACCTTCAGAAAGAGCAGCCTGAAATCATCCAACAGGCACTCAAGGAGAAACACCTCGGACTGATTAAGACCCGAAAGGCTCTCACAAGAATTATGGACAGGCTGAGAAACATAATAAGAACATTTAGTTGGGACTAAAGAATATGGATAAGACTAAAGAACCGGGATATGTATATATCTTGACCAATCCAAGTTTTCGTGAGGATTGGGTAAAGATTGGTAAAAGTTCACGCCCAGTTGACGTGCGTTCAAAGGAACTTGACAATACTGCCGTGCCTTTGCCGTTTGAGATATACGCAACCATTAAGACTGTAAAATACAATGAGGTTGAAAAACATGTCCATAAAACCATTGACCGTTTGACCGATTTACGCATCAGACAGAACAGAGAATTTTTCAATGTCGCGCCGCAAATTGCGCTGGATATATTTTATGACATTGCAAAAATGATAGAGGATGCCATTGTTACAGTTTATAAAGACAACAAACCTGTTACAAATAATGAAAAGCCGGACGAGCATGTCGATGACCACAAGCGCATTGTCAGGCGAGGCCGCTTTAAGTTCAGCATGGTAGGCATAAAAATAGGAGAACGCATAACTTTTATGCCCACAAATACAGAAGTAAAAGTCGCCAGTGACGATTCCATTGAATACGAAGGTCGTATTTACAAGCTTTCCCCTTTTGTCGGCACTTTCATGCCGGAAGACAAGAGAAATACATCCGGAGCTTATCAAGGTGCAAAATATTTTTCATATAGAGGAAATGTATTGGATGATTTGCGAAGTGCGATGGAGAACGAAAAAACGGCATCAGAAGGGAACGAAATAGATAACATAGAATAGGAATATTATATGAGTGAAGAATTACAGCAGAAACTTCGGGAGCAGCTTTGGGAAGTAGCCAACAAGCTGCGCGGAAATATGTCGGCCAGTGATTTCATGTATTTTACTTTGGGCTTCATCTTCTACAAATACCTTTCGGAGAAGATTGAAGTATACGCCAACAATGCCCTGGCGGATGACGAAGTGTCGTTCAAGGATTTGTGGACTATGGAGGATGAAGATGCCGCCGAACTGCAGGAGGAACTGAAAAAGCAATGCTTGGAAGGTGTCGGCTACTTCATTGAGCCGACTTACCTTTTCTCATCGGTAATAGACCGGATAAAGAAGAAAGAGAATATATTGCCCATCCTTGAACGCTCGTTGAAGCGCATCGAGGACAGCACCTTGGGACATGACAGTGAGGAGGATTTCGGCGGTCTGTTCTCCGACATTGACCTTGCTTCGCCGAAATTGGGCAAGACGGCAGATGACAAGAATACCCTCGTCAGCAATGTCCTGTTGGCATTGGACGACATCAAGTTTGGCGTGGAAGCATCGAATGAGATTGACATTCTTGGCGACGCCTATGAGTACATGATAGGTCAGTTTGCCGCCGGTGCCGGAAAGAAAGCCGGAGAGTTCTATACTCCGCAGGAAGTCAGCCAGATATTGGCAGAGATTGTCTTTATCGGGCACACACGGCTTCGCAATGTGTATGACCCGACCTGCGGAAGCGGTTCGCTGCTTCTTCGCGCGGCAAAGGTGGGGCATGCGGTTGATATTTACGGGCAGGAAAAGAATCCGACCACTTACAACCTTGCCCGGATGAATATGCTGCTGCATGGCATCAAGTTCAGCAACTTCAAGATTGAAAACGGCGATACATTGGAATGGGATGCCTTCGGAGACACACAGTTTGATGCGGTGGTGGCAAATCCTCCTTTCTCTGCAGAATGGAGTGCCGCAGACAAGTTCAACAACGATGACCGTTTCAGCAAGGCTGGACGCCTTGCACCGAAGAAAACTGCCGACTATGCCTTTATCCTCCACATGATTTACCACTTGAATGAGGGCGGCACGATGGCTTGCGTAGCTCCTCATGGGGTGCTGTTCCGAGGCAATGCAGAGGGTGTAATCCGCCGCTTCCTCATTGAGAAGAAGAACTACATAGATGCCATCATCGGTCTGCCTGCAAACATTTTCTATGGCACAAGCATACCGACTTGCATCCTTGTGTTGAAGAAGTGCCGCAAGGAGGATGACAACATCCTGTTCATCGATGCCAGCAAGGAGTTTGAGAAAGTCAAGACGCAAAACAAGCTCCGCCCGCAACATATCAGGAAGATAGTGGAAACCTACCGTGACCGCAAGGAGATAGAGAAGTACAGCCATCTTGCCACGCTGCAAGAAGTGGTCGACAACGACTATAACCTGAATATCCCTCGTTATGTTGACACCTTTGAGGAAGAAGAGCCGATTGACATCAAGGCGGTAATGGCGGAAATCAAGGAACTGGAGGCCAAACGTGCCGAACTTGACAAGGAGATAGATGTGTATCTGAAAGAGTTGGGAATTGTATAATAGTTAATCAAAGTATTTGCAAATGGTAGAGAATGACAATATACCTCAGATGACTCCTTCATTTGAGAATATATGCCGCAAGGACGAAAACGGGAATGAATATTGGAGTTCGCGTGACCTTTGTAATGCAATGGGCTATTCTGCTTATTGGAAATTTCAAAAGGTCATAGACAAAGCCATCAAGGTAGCCGGAGAAAGAGGAATGAATGTAGACGAGCATTTCAACCAGGCGGTTGATATGGTCAGGATTGGCAGCGGTTCGTTCCGTAAGGTCGACATCTTCCGTTTGTCACGTATGGCATGTATGATTATTGCTGAAAATGCCGATGCAAAAAAGATGTTGGTGCAACAGGCCCGAGATTACTTTGCCCAGACAATCCCGACAAACGAATTGATGCAAAATTCGTTGAGTTCCAATATCCTGTTATATAAAACAGCACAAGGCGAGACACGGGTGGAAGTGATATTCAACAGCGAAACATTCTGGATGTCTCAAAAAAGAATGGCGGATTTGTTCGGGGTCGATGTCAGAACCATCAATTACCATCTAGGACAAATATATGAAACTGGTGAACTTACCAAAGAGGCAACTATCCGAAAAATTGGGATAGTTCAAACAGAGGGGAAACGTGATGTGGAGCGAACTCCGCTTTTCTATAATCTTGATGCCATTATTGCAGTAGGTTATCGTGTCAACAGTTACCAGGCCACTCAGTTCCGCATTTGGGCTACTTCTGTATTGAAAGAGTTTATCATTAAAGGCTATGTACTTGATGACGAACGGCTGAAACAGGGCAGGCATTTCGGAAAGGACTATTTTGACGATTTGCTTGAGCGTATTCGTGAGATACGCACTTCAGAGCGCAGATATTACCAGAAGATAACTGACATTTATGCAGAATGCAGTGCGGATTACGAACCAAAATCAGAAGATACAAAGTTATTCTTCAAGATGGTGCAGAATATGATGCATCTGGCTGTAACTCATCGTACCGCTGCAGAAATAGTGTATGAGCGCGCCGACTCGGAAATGCCCAATATGGGACTTACCACATGGAAGAAAGCCCCTGAAGGAAGAGTGCAAAAGTCAGATACCATTGTCGCAAAGAATTATTTGTCAGACGCTGAAATATCCCAGTTGAATCTTATCACAACAGCATTTCTTGATATGGCAGAGTCACGTGCTGCCCGCCACATTATTTCAACGATGGCTGACTGGAAAAAATTCCTGCAGCAATATCTTGCAGCAATGGATTATGAGCCGTGCGATACAGCCGGTAAAGTGACGCAGGAGGAGGCAAGAGATAAAGCCTACAGCGAATATGAAAAATATAAACTGATTCAAGACCAATCATACATATCTGATTTTGACCGCTACAATAAGGAAAATGATGAAGCCCCGCTGCTTCCCTTTGACTTGAATCCTATAAAATAATGACAACTATGGCAATAGATAATAAAAATACAGTCCCTAATGCCCCGTCTAAAGGAAATGTCCCGGCGCTGAGATTCCCGGAGTTTACGGATGAATGGATATTTGCACCTTTATATGATTACTTGGAGGAAAATAAAGAACGTAATAGAAATGACGAATTTGATAAAGTAGATGTACTATCT
>CASEBV010000014.1 GCA_949286415.1 uncultured Bacteroidales bacterium | reverse complement strand
GGTCAATGTGGCTTTCCTGTCCCCGCTGACGAAAGTGAAAGTCGCGCTCCTGCCGGCTTCAGCATCCTCGTTGGGGTCTGCCGTGAAGATGACCTCCGCATCACCTTTCCCGGAATATGAGGAGGCATGGCACCAGAATGAATCTCCGGAGAGTTCCCAATCGGCCGTGCTTGTCACACTCACAGTCTCTTCTCCTCCGTCGTAGCCGAATGACAGTTCCGCAGGGTCAACGGAAATGGAATACCCCGGCACCTCTTCATTCCTGCACGAAGCGAGGCTTGTCACAACAAGAAAAGCGCAGACAAGCAGATTTGCGGTTTTTTTCATGGCAATTAATTTTATGGTAATTCATTTAATTCGTTTGAGTTGTCACATCCTGGCGTACACGCGACAAAAATATAGAAAAAAGACAGGGGGGCAAATTTTTCTTTAGTGTACTGCTGGAAATCATGTCGGGACCGCAATCCGAGGCGCGCCCGGTGGACACCTGTTCATATATCCACCGGGCGCGGTATTCCCATCACCTGCCCCATCTGACTTCGCCCCGGAATGTTATTTTTTGTGCAATGATGAAAAATTTGTAACTTTCGCAAATTTTGAAATCATAATTAATAATTAAAACATAATAACGATGAGAAAAAATGGCAATCTGGTCGCGATCATCACGATGATTTTCCTCTTCGGAATGATTTCTTTCGTGACGAATCTTGCGGCTCCTATCGGTGTGATCTGGAAACAGCAGCCGGGAATTGACGGATCCAATGCCCTCGGTATGATGGGCAACATGATGAACTTCCTCGCATACCTCTTCATGGGTATTCCGGCGGGCAAGCTCATCACCAGAATCGGTTATAAGAAGACGGCACTTCTTGCTGTCGCCATCGGGTTCTTCGGCGTTCTGATTCAGTTCCTTTCAGGAATTGTCGGGACAGGCTCCACGCTCGCGGGTCTTCCTGCAAACTGGTTCATATATCTGTTCGGTGCCTTCGTTGCGGGCTTCTCCGTATGTATCCTGAATACAGTGGTGAACCCTATGCTCAACCTTCTCGGCGGAAGCGGGAAGAAAGGCAACCAGCTCGTCCAGATAGGCGGTACATTCAATTCTCTGATGGGTACCATAACACCTATGTTTGTCGGTGCTCTCATCGGTGAGGTGACGAAGGATACAATCATTACGGATGTCAATCCGGTGATGTATATTGCAATGGGTGTATTCCTTCTTACTTTCATCATTCTTGCATTTGTTCCGATTGAAAACCCTCATTCGGCATCAGACGGAGGTCATGCCGAGAGTCCGTGGAAATTCCGCCATTTCGTTTTCGGCGTAATCGCCATCTTCCTGTATGTGGGCGTCGAGGTGGGCATCCCTGGAACTCTCAATTTCTATCTTTCGGATTCTGAGGGAGGTGCCGGACTTGACCCTAAGACAGCCGCAGCCACAGCAGGCTTTGTCGCCGGAACATACTGGCTTCTCATGCTCGTCGGACGGTTCGTGTCAAGTTTTATCAGCGGAGTGGTTTCCAGCCGTGCCCAGCTGAGCTTTGCAGCGGCAGTGGCTGCCGTGCTCATATTGGCCGCAATGTTCATTCCGTCAACTGTCGTGACATCGATGCCTGTATTCAAGGGTTCCGGCTTCGGAATAGAACAGGTTCCGCTTTCAGCCCTTCTTTTAGTGCTCTGCGGTCTCTGCACTTCTGTCATGTGGGGCACAATCTTCAATCTTGCTGTCGAAGGCCTCGGCAATGCCACGGCTCTTGCCTCGGGTGCATTCATGATGATGGTGGTCGGCGGCGGCATCCTTCCGCTTCTGCAGAACGCCATTGCAGATGCAGCCGGCTATATGGTAAGTTATTGGGTCGTGATAGTTGCTGTCCTGTATATTCTCTGGTATGCGCTGCTCGGTTCGAAAGTAAAGAAGGCATAGCAAAATCAAGTCAGAAACTATATAATTGTTTGATATCATGAATACAGATATTATGGAAAAACCTTATGTCGTAGGAATTGACATAGGAGGACAGACAACCAAGATGGGAATAGTGGATACGAGAGGTCAGGTCCTTTCCCAGACAGTTATCCGTACGGATACATACGATGATGTGAATCTGTATATCGATGAAGTGGCTGCTGCCCTTGAGAAGATTATCACAGAGTCTTCTTCCGAGGGAAAGATCAGAGGGATAGGCGTAGGTGCCCCGAACGGGAACTATTATACCGGAAACATCGAGAATGCCGTCAACATAGTTTGGGGCGGCGCGAAGACAATCCCGTTTGCGGACTTGCTCTCAAAAAGGACTGGCGGGCTCAAGGTTGCCCTTACAAATGACGCCAATGCGGCTGCTGTCGGTGAGATGACATACGGCGCGGCAAGGGGAATGAAGAATTTCATTATGATTACCCTCGGCACCGGTGTGGGAAGCGGCATTGTCATCAACGGAGAGGTTGTCTACGGGCATGACGGTTTTGCCGGGGAACTCGGGCACACTTGTGCAGTACGCCATAACGGCAGAGTCTGCAATTGCGGGAAGACAGGCTGCCTTGAGACATATTGTTCCGCAACCGGAGTCTCCCGTACGGCAAGAGAGTGGCTTGACATGACCGACGAGCCGTCGGTCCTCAGAAGCCTTGACAGCATTTCCTCCAAGGATGTTTATGAAGCCGCCAAGGATGGGGACAAGCTGGCTTTGAGAATATTTGAGTTCACGGGCAAGATTCTCGGCGAGTCATTTGCGGATTTCGTCGCATTCAGCGCTCCGGAGGCAATCGTACTTTTCGGCGGCCTTGCAAGGGCCAAGGAATATCTCTATCAGCCGATAATGGATGCGATGAATGCCAATCTCCTTCACCTTTGGAGAAACAAGATAAAGATAGTCTTCTCCCAGCTGAAGGAATCGGATGCCGCCATTCTCGGAGCTTCCGCCCTGGCCTGGGAGCTGTAGTGCGGGCACAACGACATTATATTTGAATAGAACGGGGGTGAATTCAAAAGTGAAAGTCATCCCCTTCTTTCTTGTTTTTCCGTGAGGTCCGGATTGTGCTTTTATCCGGAGAGTCATTTTTTCGGACGGGCATTTATATTTCCATGAATTTTAAAATTTAATTTAACCGGATTATAAAAATTTTATAACTTTAAATGTTTTTCCGGAAATCGTCCGAATATAAATGCTAAAACCAGAAAAAATGACGAAAAAGAGTTATTTGCCGGCAATTGCCATAATGTTTGCACTTTTTTTCATGATTGCATTCATCACCGGCCTTCATAATCCATTGGGAATAATCGTAAAGTTTCAGTTCGGATTTTCAAATGCGGCTTCTCAGCTCGGCAATCTCATAAATTTCCTTGCATACGCCTGTATGGGGCTTCCGGCGGGATATATTCTGAAAAAATACGGGTATAAGGTGTCTTCGCTTGTGGCAGTGTCCGTTGGTATTCTGGGCGTAGGCACATTCTGGCTCTCCGGACTCCTTTCGAATTTTTGGGTGTATCTTCTGGGCGCATTCATTTCAGGCTTCGCCGCCTGTATGCTCAATGCGGTCGTGAACCCCATGCTGAATTCAATCGGACAGGGCGGAAAGAAGGGTAACCAGCTCATCCAGTACGGGAACTCCCTCAATTCGCTGGCGGCGACATTCGTGCCGTTCTTCATCGGATGGCTGACCGGACAGCATGCAAGCCATTCGATTTCCGATGCCAATCCGGCTTTCTTCATTGCCCTCGGAGTCTTTGCGCTGGCTTTCGTGATAATCATCTTCACGAAGATTCCGGAGCCTGAGCTGGATGAAGAGATGTTGTCTGTGCCACAGCAGAAGGACGGCATCTACAGCTGCTTCTCATTCCGGCATTTTGTCCTCGGCTCGATTGCGGTGTTCGTATATATGGGAGTTGAAATCGGTATTGCCAATACGACCAATCTTTATCTTACTCATGAGATCGGGCTCATGCCGGGAAAAGCCGGTGTCATTGTCAGTCTTTTCTGGTTCTTCATGTTCATCGGACGGCTCGTCGGAGGATATTTCGGCTCCAGATTTGCCAGCCATGACATGCTTTCCTTTGCCACTTTCGGGACGATGATACTTCTCATAATGGCCATCTTCACTCCTTCTGACCTGCTTGTGTCGTTCGGACAGCGGATATTCACTGATATTCCAATCAATGCCGTCTTTCTGATTATGACCGGCTTCTTCACTTCTGTGATGTGGGGCAATATCTTCAACATGGCAGTCGAGGGTCTCGGGAAATATACTTCTTCCGCCACCGGCTTCTTCATGTTCATGGTCTGCGGAGGAGGCATCCTGCCGGCCATCCAGGGAGCCATAGCCGACCTCATCGGATATATTCCGTCGTTCTGGTTCGTGCTCCTGTGCCTGGCATACCTGCTGTTCTATGCTTCGTCAGGCTATAAGAATGTCAACCGCAAGATTCCGGTATAGAGGATCCCATCCTTGAATGCATTATAAAGACTCCGGGCGGTTCAGATTCTTGCCCCTTTCCAGCGGTTGCTCCAGAGGTACAGACCGCAGATGACAAGCATTGACAGCCCGTAGGCTATTTCTGCGAGCCAGCAGACGGCGACATCGGCCTTTATCCATGCAATCACTATGGAGCAGAACGCTATATAGATTACCAGCGCGGACAATTCAAGCACGAATGCCGTGCGGGTGTTTCCTGTGCCGGAGACGGCGTTGAAACATATCAGTGCCGGGCAAGTGAACAGATATGAGAAGCAGAGCACGAACAATGACGGCACCGAATCGGATATGAGTTCAGGCATGTCGGTGTATATCCGCAGCACATGTTCGGGGAATATGGCGAAGAGCACTGCGAGTATTGTCACGGGGATGTATGCCAGCTTGATGACTCTTCTGATGAGGCGGGGAACAGAGTCCGTATGTCCTTCCCCGATGAGGTTGCTGACCAGAGAACTGCATGTGGATGCGAATGCGGCGACAAATACCCACAGGAAGCCGGATGCGCTTCTGATGAGATTCGAGATGGCCAGAGCCCTCTCTCCGATGTGCTCGACGAACATGAAGAAGATGAACCATGTCGATACTGAAAAGAAATTCTGTATCATTGTCCATATCGACACGGTGAGGATGTACCTGAGTTTCTCCCAGCTGAATTTTATCCTTTTGTTCAGTCCGTATTTCGTGCAGTCTGTCTTTGTCGCCGTGTAGACGATGAAGAAGATCAGGGAGACGAGTTCTGCAAGTGTCGAGCCGATTGCCGCCCCGGCAATGCCGAGGGCAGGGAATCCGAGCTTTCCGAAGACGAGAATCCAGTTGAACACCACATTGGACAGGACCATTACGATGGAGTTGAGGGTAAGGGTCGCTGTCTGTGTCGTGCCGATGTAGAATGCCCTGAACATCACTGTGACAAAAGCGAATATGAGTCCGACGAGCCTCCATCGCACATAATCCATTGCCGCCGCCGATATTTCCGGAGACTCTATCAGGAATCCGAGCAGCCATGGGGAAAACATTTCGGACAGGAAGATGACAAGGACTGCAAGGCATATCAGGAAATAGACCCCGTGCCAGAAAATGTTGCCGGTCTCGGCATAGTTTCCTTCCCCGTTGCGCCGTGCTATGATAATCTGGGAGCCGACGCCGAAGCCGAATCCGGTGATGAAGATGGCCATGCAGTAGACCCCCGCTATGGCGGATGCGGCAAGCTCCACTTCTCCGACGCGGCCGAGGAATGCTGTGTCCGTCATCCCGAGCAACTGTTCCATGATGAGGCTGATCAGGATGGGCCATGCCACTTTCCAGATGTGGCTGTATGAGTAGTTCAGTGTTTTTGTCATGGCTGGGATCAAACTCTTTGTCCAGGATTCATGCCGGTGAACAGAGACATTGCTTCATCTATGTCCAGGGCGTCTTCAACTCTGAATTCCCCGCTGCGGCTGCGTATCAGGGAACTGAGGTGGGCTCCGGTGCCGAGGGCCTCACCGAGATCCCGGGCAAATGCCCTTATGTAGGTGCCTTTGCTGCAGGTGATTCTGACGAGGGCTTCCGGAAGATGCAGACGGGAATTGTCGGTGACATTTATCCTCAGGTTCCTCCTGTCTTCACTGGCGGCCGCAGCCTCTGCTGCAGGAGTTTTTCCTTCCGGATGAAATTCCAGCAGGGAGATGTCCGAGATGTTTATCCGGGATGCCCTTATGAGGCCTTCTGCAGCTGTATCCATTGCCACAGCAGTGCCGGCGGCAGGATTGATGCCGGGCATGCCGGGTGTGGACTGTCTCTCCCGGTACAGTTTCCTCGCCATCTCGTATGCACGGACTCCGTCCACGGATTTTGCCGAGAAAAGTGGGGCAATCTGCTCCTGTTCCCCGAGGAAATCCGGCAGAGCCTTTCTGACGGCTTCTTCCGTGACGTGGCCGTATGGGTACATGCGGTCGATTTCCTTTTCAAGGTCGTATGAAGGAGTGGTGGCGCCGAAAGAGATTCCGGCTATATATTCCTTGTCATGGCTCTGCAGCTCTTCAGCCTTCTTTGTCGCGTTCCCTATGCATACCAGAAGAACCCCGGTTGCCAGCGGGTCCAGGGTGCCGGCATGGCCGACTTTCAGATTCTTTTTCCTGAAATGGCGGGCGGCGGTGAACTTGAGCTTTCTGATCACATCCGCAGAGGTCCACCGGTAAGGCTTGTTCACGGGAACGATTATTCCTTCCGGATAATTGCCTATGTCATCAGACAAGAGGGGACAGAGACTTGTATTCTCTGTCCTCTCCGATTCTGTATCCGGCGGCATCCTCCTCGGGGATTCTGCCTCCAGGAATTTCCTGTCCGCTATGAGCATATGTGTCTGTCCTCTTCCGGGTGCGGCCGCTTATTTGCGCACCGGGATCTTGTCTATCCTTTTCTGGTGGCGGCCTCCTTCAAACGGCGTGTCCAGCCATGCGGAGGTAATCACCAGGACTTCTTCAAAGGCAATGAACCTTGCCGGCATCACGAGCACATTGGCGTTGTTGTGCTGCCTGACGAGTTCGCCGATTTCCCTGTTCCATGCGAGGCCTGCGCGGATGCCCTGATGCTTGTTGAGGGTCATCGCCATGCCGTTGCCTGTGCCGCACATTGCTATGCCGCAGTCTACGGTGCCGTTCTCGACGGCTTCGGCAAGAGGATGGGCCACATCAGGGTAGTCCATGCTTGCAGTGGAGTCTGTGCCGAAGTCCACTGTTTCGTATCCTTTCTGCTGCAGGGCTTCAATGAGTCTTGTCTTGTAGTCAAAGCCCGCATGATCGCTGCAAAAGCCGATTTTCATGATATGCTTCAGTTTTTAGTCAAATTGTCTGTCAATGTGCTCAGTTGCGCCCGGAATCTCTTTTCCTGGCCTGGAAGAACTGGACCATGTTGCTGACGGCAATGATGACGAGGACAACCGCCATGAACCAGTCGAAGTGGTCAGCGCCGCCGTCGATGATGCGGGAGGTGTAAATGGTTGCCACCCCGATTGCAAGCATTGCTATAATCAGCAGAGCCGCCTGCATCCAGGAGAATTTCACCTTTTGCCTGCTTCCTGTATTCCGGACCTTGTTTTCCTTGCTCATGCCCCGAGGGTGTTCTTTATGTATTCCATTCTTGATGCAAGCTCTTTCTTGCCTATGAGGGACACGATGTCAGCTATGCCGAGTCCGCTGGATGCCCCGACAAGGGCGAGCCTGAGGCAGTTCATTACCTTGCCCATCGGCCATCCGTTGCTGCGGATGAAGTCCTCGAGCGGGCCTTCAAGCTGCTCTTTGGTAAATTCTGCGCCGGTCTTGTTGCCGGCGTTGAAATTCTCTATGAATTCAGCCACCTTGAAGGCGAGGTTGTAGTTCTCTTCTTTCCAGAACTTCGCCGCATCTTTCTCTGCAAATGCAGCCGGGGCGACGAACAGATATGAGGCTATGTCCCAGAAGTCTGCGACAAATGTGGCCCTTTCCTTGATGAGGGACACAATCTTCTCCACATACTCTGCGGTGAAGATGCGGTTCCTGAAGTCCGCTCCCTGAGGGGTGAGTTCGGCACCGGCGGTCAGGGCGCATTTCGGACATTCCACCACCTGTATCCCGTGGCTCTCAAGCACAGGGATGAAGAGGCCGGTGAGTTCCCTGTCGCTTTTCATCCGGAGATATTCCTTGTTGTACCATTTGGCTTTGTCCGGGTTGAAGCGGGCGCCTGACTTGATGACTCTCTCAAGGGAGAAGGCCTTGGTCAGTTCGTCCATCGTGAAGAGCTCCCTGTCGTCTCCAGGATTCCATCCGAGCATGGCGAGCATGTTCACGAATGCCTCGGGGAAATATCCGTCCTCACGGTATCCGCGGGACACTTCTCCTTCCGCATTGGTCCATTTGAGCGGGAACACCGGGAAGCCGAGCCTGTCTCCGTCTCTCTTGCTGAGCTTGCCCTTGCCGTCCGGCTTGAGAAGCAGGGAGAGGTGGGCGAAGCGCGGCATGCTGTAGCTCCATCCGAAGGCTTCGTAGAGCAGGTAGTGCAGAGGAAGCGACGGGAGCCATTCTTCCCCGCGGATGACCTCGGTGATTTCCATGAGGTGGTCATCCACTATGTTTGCGAGATGGTATGTCGGGAGTTCGTCGGCCCTCTTCCACAGGACCTTGTCGTCGAGGGTGTCTGTGTTCACTTCGATGTGTCCGCGGATGAGGTCGTCCATCTTCACCGTGCGGTTCTCCGGCATCCTGAACCTTATGGTCCAGTCGGTGTGGGTCTCCAGCAGAGGCCTCCATTCGCTTTCCGGCATGGAGAGGGAGTTGCGCAGTGACTTCCTTGTGATATGGTTGTATATGAAAGTCTGCTTCTGTGCCTCCATCTCCGCCCTTTTGGCTGCAAGTTCCTCTGCCGTGTCGAAGGCATAGTAGGCGTAGCCCTTTTCTACGAGTTCCTCGGCATATTTCCGGTAGATGCCCCTTCTTTGGGACTGCCTGTACGGGGCGTGCGGATGCTTTTCGGAAGGAGTCTCCACCACATTCCCGTCTGCATCAATGCCCTCGTCGGGAATGATGCCGCACCAGTTGAGCGCCTCGATGATGTATTTCTCCGCACCTGGCACGAACCTGTGGGAGTCAGTGTCTTCTATCCTTATTATGAAATCGCCTCCATGCTGCTTGGCATAGAGATAATTGTAGAGGGCCGTCCTTACCCCTCCCATATGGAGCGGACCGGTCGGTGACGGCGCAAATCTTACTCTTGTTCTCTTTTCCATGTCTGAATGCAAGTCAGGCTGCAAAGATACTCAGTTATCCGGAAATCAGAAACTTCTCACGAGATTTTCTCTGTCCCGGATGTTGTTCTCATGCCTGTCCCGCATCGCTGCTTTCGGACATGCGCCTGATGGCCCGTGCCCTTGCGGTTTCACCTTCAAGTTCACTGAAATTCTGTCCGGGCTCTACAATCAGGACCGGCTTTTCTTTTCCGCTGAAGTTGAACCTGCGTACATTTGAAGCATTGGTAGGACCTATTTTCCTTGCAGAGATTTCAGAAAGTTCTATCTGCTCGCCCGGCAGCCTCTTCCCGTCGTAGTCGCTTCTGACGACGATGATATTGCCCTGGCTGACATCAGTGATGTCGTTGAGCTGGCTCATCTTGAATCCTGTGGCGATTGCAGTGATGTTGATCCGGTCTCCGATTTCCGGGTCCTCGTCAAATATGATTCCTCTCTTGAAATTGTTTGCGTTGCCGGTGTATTCTTTGATTTTGTTGTTGATGTCATCGAGCCCTTTCATTGAAAGGCCCTTCTCGTTCTTGCCTATCGTGATGTTGATGAGGACATTCTTGGCGGTCTTGAGGTCAAAGTCGTTGAGGAGAGGGGATTCCAGGGCCTGGCTGATGGCATCTTCTATCCTGTGTTCTCCTGTGCCTGTGCCGCAGCCCATGAGGGCCATGCCGCTGTTCCTCATCATTGTCTTCACATCAGCGAAGTCGACATTGATGTATCCCGGCTTCTGGATAATCTCGATGATGCCCTTTACGGCAGTTGCAAGTATCTCATCTGCCTTCGGGAAAGCATCGTGGACAAGGAGATCCCCATAGTATTCATACAATTTCTCATTGTTGATAATAAGCAGGCTGTCCACGCATTTTTCGAGTTCATGTATGCCGTCGATTGCCTTGGAAAGTGATTCGTTCCCCTCGTTCTTGAACGGGAGTGTCACAATTGCGACAGTCAGGATATTGCGTTTCTTGGCCATGTCGGCGATGACCGGGGCCGCTCCTGTTCCGGTTCCTCCTCCCATGCCGGCAGTGATGAAAAGCATCTGCGTATTGTTTTCAAGCACTTTCTTTGCAATTTCATCCTGTGCCTCGATGGCTGCATTCCGGCCTTTGATAGGGTCGCATCCGGCACCGAGACCTTCCCCGAGCTGGATTTTGAACGGGACAGGACTTTTTTTCAGGGCCTGGGCATCTGTGTTGCATACAATGAAGCTGCATCCCTTGATGTCCTGGCTGAACATATAGGACACGGCATTGCATCCTCCCCCGCCTACGCCTATCACTTTGATTATGGATCTGTCTTCTTCCCAGTCCCTGGGTGTGATATTTATATTTTCAAGAAAGTCATTTGAGTCCATGGCTGTAATATTTGTGTTTTACATTATTTTCAGACACTTTCTTTTCCAAAGTCATCGAACATGTCGTTGAACAGGTTCCCGACTTTTGTCCAGATAGCTTCTTTTTTCTTCTTTGCAGGGGCGGCTTTGCCGCTTTGCGCCTGCGGCTTTTTCTTCTGCCCGGTCTCTTTGGCTTCTTCCGGTGCCGGGTCGAATACCGTGCCTGTCACATCGTCACCGTCTTCATCATTTGTCTCCGGCTTGTCATGGGTCCCGAGGGTGTCGGAGCCATCTGCATTGACGGAGCCATCTGCATTGACGGAGTCGCTGTCGACGGAGCTGCTCTCACCGGTGCAGTCTTCAAGACAGTCTGGGACATGAGCATTTTTGGCGGCAAGTATCAGCCCTGCCGAGACGGTGGCGTCAGGGTCATAGAAGTCTTCATATCCGGAGGCTGAAAACAGGTTGCGCAGCTTTCCTACCCTCGTGTCATAGCCTGACAGCTCCTTGAACCAGTTTGCGCAGTTGAGCAGCTTTGCTCCGCCTCCGGTAAGTACGACCCCGCTCCTGAGATGGTCGGCAAATCCGCTCGCCTGAATCTCATAAAGCACAGCCTCAATGATTTCCTTCATTCTTGCCGTGATGATTTCCGACAGATATTTTACCGGAATCTGAATGCTCGGAATCTCGGAGTCGCTGCAGATGTGAAGGACCTTCTCGCTCAGATTCTGCAATTTGTCAGGCATGCACCCTCCGAATCCGGTCTTGATTTTTTCTGCAGTGTCTTCCGGAATCATACATTCTGTCTTGATGTCGCCGGTAACTGATTTTCCGCCGAAAGGAATCGATGCATAGTGCCTGAGGATGCCTCTGTAATATACTGACACCGAAGTGGAGCCTCCGCCTATGTCCACAAGGGCGACACCGTTGTCCATTTCTCCCTTTGTCAGTATTGCCTTCCCCTCGGGCTCCGGCATGAAGAATTTTTTCTGTATTTTCAGACCTATTCTTTTGAAGGCGACGTCAATGTTGTCAAGATATTTCCTTTTCCCGATGAAAAGATTGAAGTTCCCGGAAAAATAATCACTTGAAACTCCGACGATGTCCTCCTCCGTCAGTCCTATTTCATCTCCGTTGGAGAATGACTGGGCGATTGCCCCGTACAGTTCCTCGTTTTGGGTGTCATCAAGCGGATATGATGCCTTGGCGATGTCCTTGAGTTCGGAAACATCTTCCTCGGTGATGCATTCTTCCGGGTCCATCGGAACCTTTGCGTTCCCGGATTCTTTCCTTATGCTGTATTTCGGCATGCCGACAACGGCACTCCGGATTTTTATCCGCAGTTCTTTTTCGGCATCTTCCACAAGGGACCGGACAACATCTCCTGCTTGTTTCGAGTTGAATACATAGCTGTATCTTATCCCTTCTGAAGGAATCTTTTTGTAATAGATTATCTCGACCCTCTCCCCGCTGATTTCGGTGATGGTGAGCGCTGTCTTTGAGGTGCCGAGGTCAATGGTTGCTATATGTCTTGTATCCATGACTGTATTGTTTTATTTTCTGCAGATTATACGCCCGTCATATTTCAGGTTGACGGTCGAATACATGTCTTTGCCCTTGTCCGGGACGATGGCGGTATAATAGAGTTCAATTTTTCTGAATTTGTCTTCTGTTCCGACCGGTTGGCCGAAAATAAATTTTTCCCGGCCCTCGTATGGAATCAGAACCAGATCTCCGGCCTCGTTGACATGTATCTGGGCAATGTTCTTAAGCCAGATGTCATTTGATTTCATGAATCTTACCATCGACACAATCCTGTCTGTCCATTGCCGTTCCCATTCGCTGGACGGTCTGCCGTGGTATCCGTCTCCTGCATTCAGCGGGATATTCCCGTCGATTACAGGAACATGTGCCGTGTGCCCCGGCTGAAGCGGAAACAGTACGCCGTCCGCATCGGCGTAGAAGCCTATGCTGTCCTTCTGGAACCTCAGCAGCGGAGTCCTCTGCACGAGGGTCACATGCAGTATCCCGTCCTTGGTCATGTACACTTCGCTCTTCCTGACGGGACTCCAGTTGTCCATCGTTTTTTCAATCGCTGCAATGTCAAGGCTGTCAAGCAGTTTGCCGACAGGATTCCCATGTGTCCCGGAAATATGCCTGATGATGTCCTCTCTGCAGACAAATCTGTTTATGCTGCTGTCCCTGATGCATACTTCTATCCCGGAGCATGACGTCCTGCTCCTTTTCAATGATTCGGATGTGTATGCCGCACACAGCAGAACTGTCGTGAGTCCTCCGAATATGGCCGCAAGTATGTATCTGCTTACCTTGTTCATCTTTTTTCAAGCATTTCTGTCAGGGGGCCTGTCAGCCTGTCAATATTCCCGGCTCCGAATGTGACAAGGACATCCGGATATTCATTTTTCATATAATCAAGGACTTCCTCTTTTTTCATGAGTATCTTTTCCGGAGCCTGCACTTTGTCATAGATGATCTGCGATGTGATGCCCGGTATCGGCTCTTCACGGGCCGGATAGATATCCAGGAGAATCAGTTTGTCAACATGGCTCAGTGCTTCGGCGAACTCGCCGGCAAAGTCCCTTGTCCGGGTATACAGGTGCGGCTGGAATATTGCCGTTATTTTCCTTCCTGGAAAGATGTCGCGGATAGAGCTTATCGCTGCGGCAATCTCCTTCGGATGATGTGCATAGTCATCGATATATGTGCATCCCGGTCTGTTGACATGAAAGTCAAATCTCCTCTTTACTCCCATGTATGTGCCGATGGCATGCCTTACTTTCTCCGGGTCCAGTCCGTAGGTGAGGGCAATGGCGGCTGCGGCAATGCTGTTCTCGACATTGACCCATCCCGGGATTCCGCAGCGGCATGACCTGACTGTCCCGCCCGGCCATTTGAGGTCAAATGTAAAATGTCCGGTCTCGTCCTTGCTCAGGTTGCTTGCATAGAAATCGCATTCTTCCCTGAATGAATACCTGAGAATCTCTGCCTTTGTGTCTCTTCTGGTGATGTCAAGCCCGGGTTTCGTGATGACGGTGCCGCTGACCTGAGAGGCGAAGTCCCGGAATGCCTGCCGTACATGCCCGAGGTCGGAATAGATGTCAAGATGGTCGGCATCCATGGCCGTAATCACGGCTATCTCAGGGTGCAGCTGGAGGAATGACCTGTCGAACTCGTCTGCTTCCGCGACAATCACATTGTTGTCACTGACCAAAAGATTGGTGCCGTAGTTTTTGGATATCCCGCCGAGAAATGCGGAGCATCCTTCCCCGCTTTCATTGAATATGTGGGCAAGCAATGTGCTTGTCGTCGTCTTTCCGTGTGTCCCTGCTACTGCCAGGCATCTCTGTCCTTCGGCTATTTCTCCGAGAGCTCTGGATCTCTTGATGACTTTGTACCCGTTTTCCGTAACGAATCTCATCTCGCCGAGGTCATGCGGGATTGCCGGTGTATAGATGACAAGTGTGTCGTCCTTGTCAGCGGGTATCAGGTCGGGGCGGTCATCATAGTGGATTGCCATTCCTTCGGCCTCCAGTTCATGCGTGAGTTCAGAAGGGGTGCGGTCATAGCCGGAGACGACATGTCCCTTGTATCTGCAATACCTGGCAATGGCGCTCATTCCTATCCCGCCGATGCCAAGAAAATATATGTTCCTGTATTTCATTTGTTTTCTCCGTATTTCATTTGTCAAGTACAGCATAGACCTCATCTACGATTGCCTGTGCTGCGTCTGTTTTGGCCAGGGCGGCGATGTTTTTCTCCATTTCCCGGATTCTGTCCCCGTTCCATATAAGGGAGCAGGCTTCCGCCAGCAGTTTTTCCGGAGCTTCGGCATCGCTCACAATGAGCGCCGCATTTTTTTTGACCAGGGCCATCGCATTGTGCCTCTGGTGGTCTTCTGCGACATTCGGGGACGGAACAAATATCACAGCCTTGTGCGCTGCACAGAGCTCCGATACCGAACTTGCCCCGGACCTTGAGATGACAATGTCTGCTGCCGCGTATGCCAGGTCCATCCGGCTGATGAAGTCATAATGCCTGACTTCCTTTTCCAATGTCTTGTCTGCGGCCGCTGCTGCAGACATGAACCGGTCGATGTCGTTCTTGTAGTATTTGCCGCATTGCCAGATGACTTCCATGTCTTTCCCTGAGGGTCTTCCTTCTGAAATCCATTTCATCATGGATTTGTTCAATGTCCCGCTTCCGAGACTGCCGCCCATGATGAACAGATGCTTTTTTTTCGGGTCAAGCCCGTAGTATTCCATGGCTTCATGCCTCATCCTGTCATCCGCCGGCACTATTTCTTTCCTTATCGGATTGCCGGTGATGATGATTCGCTCTTTCGGGAAGAATCTTTCCATGCCCTCGTATGCTACGCAGATGCGTCCTGCCTTTTTCCCGAGAATCCTGTTGGTGAGACCTGCAAATCCGTTCTGCTCCTGTATCAGAGTCGGAATCCCTTCCTTCTCTGCGCTCCAGAGCAGCGGGGCACTGGCGTAGCCGCCGACCCCGATTGCTATGTCCGGCCGGAATCCCCTGATGATTTTCTTTGCCATCGAGAGACTTTTCATCACTTTGAACGGGAGTGTCAGGTTGGACAGCGACAGTTTTCTCTGAAGTCCGGCCACAGGCAGACCCTTGATGTCGTAGCCTGCGGCTGGTACTTTTTCCATTTCCATCTTGCCTTCCGCCCCGACAAACAGTATTTCTGTCTCCGGACACACTTCCCTGAGCTTGTCCGCAATCGAGAGGGCCGGGAAGATATGTCCTCCTGTGCCGCCTCCGCTTATGATTGCCCTTATCGGTCTGTAACTTTTCATTTCTCTCCGATATTTCCTGATTCAAAATCGTCCAGATCGTTGAGGCTTGCCTGAAGTTCCTCCGCCTCGATTCCGATCGGCGCAGCCTCATCTGTCTCTTTCTGTATCTTTGCCTTTGCCATCTTGCTTATGGAAAGGATTATTCCGAATGCCACGCAGAAACACAGGAAAGAACTTTTGCCGTGGCTTATCAGCGGCAGGGTCTGTCCTGTGAGCAGTCCCATGTCAAGATTTATGTAAATGTGCATCAGGGCCTGCCCGGTAATGAGTACGGTAAGCCCCGAGACGGCCGTCTTGGCGAAGTCATTGTCGCAGTTCTTCACTATTATCGTTCCTCTTGCAAGGAGGCTTATGTAAAGGACGATTATGAGGATTCCTCCCCACAGACCGTATTCTTCGACGATGAAGCTGTACATGTAGTCGCTGAAAATCAGGGCTACGGTATATTTCTGGGTGCTGCCGCCAGGTCCTTTGCCGAGAATGCCGCCTTCATGGATGGCAATCTTGGCGCTTTCAGGCTGGCGTATTGCATCCAGCGCATCCTGAAACTCTCTTGTGCCGGGCTGCAGATCCTTGATATTCTTCTTTTCTTCGTGCAGGAAGACTCTCTGTACTGCTGTCCCGACGCGCGGGAATATTTTCCCTCCGGAAATGAAGTAAAGTCCTATGCAGAGCCCTCCGGCGGCAATGCATATCATGGCCGGCATCATGATGTCCCTGAACCTGATGCCTCCGATCATGACGGTCAGGAACATTATCCCTCCTATGAAAAGCGTGCTGGACACGCTGCCGAACATGATTCCGAGACAGACAAGCATCATTGGAATGAATATGTATATCATTCTTTTCCAGAAAGGGGTGCCGAGGAATGCAAGTTTGGGATGCTTTTCTGCCAGGCGGTTGACTGTCCCGAACGAATCCGTATTGTATGCGTGTATGGCCCATGCAAGATACATCACCATGGCAACCTTTACCACTTCGTAGACATGCAGCTGGAAAAAGCCGAGGTCAATGGCACGCTTGGCCCCGTTGACTTCGATTGCCCTTATGTTCAGCAGCAGGCAGAGAAGCAGGGCCATCGAGACAACAAACCCGAACTGCGACAGGACTCTGAAAAGCTTTATGTACGGAATCTTGTAGCAGATGAAAATGACGATGATGCCCGCGACTACAATCCACAGCTGGTCAACGAATATGTCCAGCCGGCTTGTCCCGGGCTGTCCGTTTGCCAGAAGGGATGTCGAGGAGAATATCGATACTATTGAGAACAGGATGAGCATGATGACAACCATCCACACTATCTTGTCCCCCTGGATTCTGTCGATCAGTCCCCAGATTCCTTCATTGGCCTGCGGCGCATCTTTCTTATTTGTCTTGTCTTTCATCTGTGCTCAGGTTTCTACAGATTTCTCACCGCTTCCTTGAATTTTCTGCCCCGGTCTTCATAGTTCTTGAACAGGTCAAAGCTTGCGCAGCACGGTGACAGAAGCACGACATCTCCGGCCTCGGCTATGTCATGCGCAAGCCTGACGGCATCTTCAGCCGAGGTGACATCATGGATTTCCGGCACGATTCCTCCGAAGGACTCGTGGAATTTCCGGTTGTCCAGGCCCATGCATATCATTGCCTTTACCTTTTCCCGGGCGAGGTCAAGGAGGACTGAATAGTCATTTCCTTTGTCCGTTCCTCCGACTATCCATACCACAGGCCTTGTCTGGCATTCAAGCGCGTACCATGCCGCGTCCACATTGGTTGCCTTGGAGTCGTTTATGTAGAGCACATCGCCGATGCTCAGGACCTTTTCCAGCCTGTGTTCCACCGGCTGGAATGTGGACAGGCTTTCGCGGATGACCTCATTGTCAATGTCCATTATTTTCCCGGCAATGGCGGCTGCCATTGAATTGTACACATTGTGTTTCCCTCCCAGGGCCAGTTCCTGTATGAACATGTCGCATTCGGAGTCTTCGTACCTGACCACCATCTTGTCTCCCTTGAGGAATGCGCCCTGGCTCACTTCGGTCTTCTGCGAGAACGGAAGCATCTTGGCCTTGACCACAATCTTGTTGAGGTGGCTGACGGTAATCTCGTCATCGGAGCAGAATATGAAGCAGTCGTCGCTGCTCATGTTCCGTGTGATGCGGAACTTGGCCTTGACATAGTTCTCCAGCTTGTGGTCATACCTGTCGAGATGGTCAGGGGTGATATTGGTGATGACGGCTATGTCGGCCTTGAAGTCATACATGTTGTCCAGCTGGAAACTGCTGATTTCAAGGACATAGATATCGTGGTGCTCTGTCGCCACCTGATAGGCGTAGCTTTTCCCGATGTTGCCTCCGAGTCCGGCGTTCAGGCCGGCCTGCTGAAGCAGGTAGTATATCAGAGAGGTGGTGGTAGTCTTGCCGTTGCTGCCGGTTATGCATATTTTCTTGGCTGTGTCATATCTTCCGGCAAATTCAATTTCAGAGATGACATTTATGCCGGCATCGCACACTTTCTGCACCATTGGCGCAGCAGACGGGATGCCCGGACTCTTGATGACTTCGTCCGCATTGAGAATGAGTTCTTCGGTATGCCTGCCCTGCTCGAACGGAATGTCCCATTCCTTGAGCATCCTGATATATTTTTCATCAATTGTCCCTTTGTCGGAAAGAAATACGTCGAATCCCTTGACTTTTGCGAGGATTGCGGCCCCTGTACCGCTTTCTCCTCCTCCCAGTACTGCTATCCTTGGCATTTTCCTGTCTCCTTGTTGTCTTTTGTTGTATCTTTTTTATCTGATTTTCAGCAATGCTATGGTGAATACCGCGAGCAGAATCCCGATAATCCAGAATCTCACCACAATCTTCGCCTCCGGGATTGCCCTTGCCGGCCATTTTATCGCGGCAGGTATGTTCTCTTTCTGGAAATGATGGTGCAGCGGTGCCATCCTGAATATTCTTCTGCCGGCGCCGTATTTCTTCTTGGTGTATTTGAACCAGAATCTCTGCATGAGGACAGAAAGGCTCTCGACGAGGAATATCCCGCACAGAATCGGCAGCAGGAGCTCCTTCCTGATCAATATGGCGCACACTCCGATGATTCCCCCGATGGCAAGGCTTCCGGTGTCGCCCATGAACACCTGTGCCGGATAAGAATTGTACCACAGGAAACCGATGAGGGCTCCGACAAATGCCGCCATGAACACCGCAATCTCTCCAGTCCCCGGGATGTACATGATATTGAGATAGTCGGCATTGATTATGTTGCCGGAGAGGTAGGCGAAAATGCCCAGCACCACACCTACAATTGCCGATGTCCCTGTGGCGAGACCGTCCATCCCGTCAGTGAGATTGGTGCCGTTGGAGCACGCGGTGATGACAAGGACAATCATCACCACATAAATTGCCCATTTGCAGTACCATCCCATTGCGCCGCTGAAAGGGGAGAGCCACTTGTAGTCGAACTCATGATTCTTGACAAACGGAATCGTCGTCTTTGTGCTCTTTATCACATCATGTTCTTCAGCGGCGGCAACGGCCTGTCCCGGCGCGGATTCGGTCACGGCAGCCGTCTCTGCCTGCACTTTTTCCCTTACCACAATCTCATTGCTGAAGCATACGGTCAGGCCGATTGAAAGGCCGAGCAGAATCTGTGCGATGAGTTTCCCTCTTTCGCTGAGCCCTTCCTTGTTATGGCGGAATACCTTTATATAGTCATCTGCAAATCCGAGCAGGCCAAGCCATACTGTGGTGATGAGCAGAAGTATGATATAGATGTTCGTCAAGTCGGCGAACAGCAGCACAGATATGAGTACGGACAGGATTATGATTATCCCTCCCATGGTGGGGGTGCCCTTCTTCTGGAGCTGTCCTTCAAGTCCCAGGTCGCGGATTTCTTCCCCGATCTGCCGTTTCTGCAGCCACATGATGATTTTCTTGCCGAGAATCAGAGAGATGAGTATGGCTGTGGCGCTGGCAAACATGGCCCGGAAAGACAGGTAGGTGAAAAGCCTCTGTCCCGGGATGTCCGCATCCTTGAGAAATTCAAACAAATGGTATATCATTGCACAATGTTTTTCAATGCGTCAGACACAATTTCCTTTTCGTCAAAATGACGCTTTTCTGTCCCGATTATCTGGTATGTCTCGTGGCCTTTGCCGGCAAGAAGTATTGTACTTCCCGGAGCTGCCGTCATAATGGCAGTCCTTATGGCCTGCTCCCTGTCCTCAATGAAGAGAGACTTTGCCATGGCTGCAGCATCAAGTCCTTTCCTTATGTCGCTGATGATGTCTGAAGTCTTTTCCGTGCGGCTGTTGTCGGAAGTGACGATTATTCTGTCGGCCAGCCTGCCTGCGACTTCCGCCATTTCAGGTCTTTTGGTTCTGTCCCTGTCTCCTCCGCATCCGAATACACATATCAGCGGACGGCGTGGGGCAATATCCCGGAGTGTCTCGAGGACATTCTCAAGGGCATCCGGAGTGTGGGCGTAGTCAATGACCACGGACAGGTCCTTCGGCCCCCTGACTGTCTCAAGTCTCCCGGGAGCTGAAGCAAGATTGCTGATGCCGACGAGCACTTCCTCCGGATCTGCACCGAGAGTGACGGCGGCAGTATATATCGCAAGAATGTTGTATGCATTGTGCTGGCCGATGAGTCTGCACCAGGCCTCTTTCCCGTCAATCTTGAGGAGCATTCCGTCAAAGCTTTCCTCAATGATGCGGCAGGTGTGGTCGGCCATGCTCCTGCATGAGTAGGTCACGACCTTTGCCCTTGTGTTCTGCACCATCACCATTCCGTTCTTGTCGTCTGTGTTCGTTATGGCGACGGCATCTGCAGGAAGAGAGTCAAAGAACAGTTTCTTGCACCTCAGATATTCTGCGAAAGTCTTGTGATAGTCCAGGTGGTCATGGGTGAGGTTGGAGAATATCCCGGCCTTGAACTTCAGGCCTGTCACCCTCTCCTGCTCCATCCCGATTGAACTTACTTCCATGAAGCAGTATTCGCATCCCTCGTCGGCCATACGGGCAAGAAGAGAATTGATTGTTATCGGATCTGCCGTTGTATTTGCTGTTTCCGACTTCTTTTCCCCGATATAATTTGCAATCGTCGAAAGAAGTCCGCAATGGTATCCGAGTCCGGTGAACAGTCTGTGCAGCAGAGTCACCGTGGTGGTCTTGCCATTGGTGCCAGTGATGCCGACAAGGGTGAGTTTCTGTGACGGATGTCCGTAGAATGCATCGGCAATCATTGCCAGCGCATGCCTGGACGAGCCGACCCGGATATAGACGATTCCGTCCTTGCGGTTTTCCTCAGCCGCGGAATCCTCGTAGACAATGGCTGCGGCTCCTTTCTCCACAGCCGTACCGATGTATTTGTGCCCGTCATTTGCGAAGCCTTTCACTGCTATGAACAACGCCCCGGGGACAACCTTTCTTGAATCGCTGCATATCGCAGTGATTTCAGGATTCCCTTCTCCGTATCTGGCGCAAATCCCGCAGTCTTCCGTTATCTTGTCAAGTCTCATTCCAAAAAATATTGTTATTCCAGTGTCAGCCGGACTGTCTCGCCTTTGGCCTTCCGGACCCCTGCCTCAGGACTCTGGCGGACGACATGCCCGCTGCCCGTGTATATGCACCTGTATCCGCAGTTTTCAATCGACCATATTGCGTCTGTCAGGCCAAGTCCTTTGACATCAGGGATTTCATCAAGCCTGTCTGCGCCTGAGACGACCTTGTGTCCTTCCATTTCCGGCATTTCTCCCATGGCCGTGATCTCATTTCCCCATATCGGGGACAGGGTATATATGTTGTCCACAATTTCTCTGAATGTGGCGGCAGGCAGCGAGCCTCCATAGAAATTTTCACCTGACAGCCTGGAGTATACGGTCACAATAGCACTGTACTGCGGGTTGTCGGCCGGAAAGAAGCCCACAAAAGTACCCTGATGCTGCTTGTGCCCGTTCCTGTCTTTGTATACCGTCTTTTGTCTTCCGTCTATTTCTGTCGTAAAAGGAATCTGTGCCGTTCCTGTCTTGCCCGCAACCTCACATTTTGCTCCCTTCAGCCGTCTTCCGGTCCCTTCTTCCACTACCAGCCTGAGAGCCTTTGTGAGTGTGTCCGCAGTCTCCTCCGAACAGATGGAGCCATTGAGTATTTCCGGCCCGTAGCGCTTGATGACATGGCCGTCTTTCTCTGTGTCTTCGACAATGTATGGCTTCATGAGCTTCCCTTTGTTGGCTATCCCGTTGTAGAACATGAGAATGTGCAGCGGGGTCTCAAGTACGCTGTATCCTATGGCGATGGACGGCAGGGCAGTGCCGCTCCACCTTATCGAGCCAGGTACCGGGATTACAGGACGGGCGAGACCTGCAAGGTCAAAGTCAAATTGTTCGTTAAGCTTGTATTCATAGAGTTTCTCCACGAATCTTTTCTGGGACTCGGGGCTTTCTCCGTAATTCTCGCATGCAAGATACCTGAATACATGGTTCGATGAGATTTTCAGTCCGTCGGCGACTGTGATGTATTCTCCCTTGTCCTTGAGATACGGGTCCGCCGGCAGCCGTTCTCCCTTCCATTCCCATCTGCCGCGGAATGTCGGAACTTCTGTATCCAGAGTGACTCTGCCGTCTTCAAGCAGGGTCATCAGCGTCGTGAGCTTGAAGACCGAACCCGGATCTCCGGCCCGTCCTATCGCGTAATTGTATGTCTCGCCGAGATTCCCGTCACTGTCCCTGCGGAGATTGACCATGGCTCTGACTGCACCTGTCCTGACATCCATTACAACAGCGCAGCCGCCTTCAATGTTCTCCTGGTCCATGATGTTTTTTCTCAAGGCGCGGTCAGCGATGTCCTGGATGTCTATGTCTATCGTCGTCCTTATGTCGAGTCCGTTTACCGCCTTGACGGAAGTGCTGTCAAAGTCAGGTATTCTTTTCCTCCCGTCTGTGAGCCGGAGCCATTCCAACCCTTCTTCACCATGAAGAGTGTTGTTGAATTTGCCTTCGATTCCGATTCTGCTGTGCCCGTCGGTCCTGTTGTCCTCCACATATCCGATGACTCTTCTGGCAAGGGATTCGTACGGATACTGGCGGGTGTCGTACCTCTCTACAATGATTCCTCCCCTGTAGGGTCCTTCATTGAACAGCGGGAAATTCTCTATTTCCTGGAGCTGGCCGTGGTCAATCTCTCCTCCGATTTTCACATATTTCCTCCCGTTCCTCCGTCCGCTGACAATCGTGCTGTAATATTCTTCGGCGGTCTTGTCCCCGTATGCTTCGGCAAGTCTGACGGAAAGCTGTCCGGCCTTTTCAAGCCACTTTTCTTCGTTTTCGCGTCCCCGTTCCCTGTTCCTGTCATTTTCATGCGCCTCTTTCAAGACCGTGCAGTCCATGTATATCTGGTACATCGGCGCTGACGAGGCAAGCAGTCTGCCGTCGTATGAAAGGATGGCTCCCCTTGCCGGCTCCGTCACTTCTTTTCGGCTTACCGGAGTGAGATATTTTTCAAGGTCCGGGTCGGGGCGGAAAAAGAACTGTAGATAAAAGAGCCTGCCGATGAGGACAAAAGAGAAAATGAGGCATACGAAATATATTACGAACAGAAATCTTGCTGCCCGGTCTCTCGTCTTTCCTCCAATATTTTCTTGCCTGTCGTCCATTGTCTGTTCTCTATCCCTTGTCTAAACAGCCTGTCTGCTACTCTTTTATCCTGTCCGCCGGTTTGTCCGGTATCGTCAGTGCGGAGCCTGATTTCTCGAGCATGTCCTGAACTGTGCTGAGCCTGTCAAGCTTCACCAGTTCGCATGTCTTCTGGGCGTGGTATATCCTGTAGTCCTCAAGCATCTGCTTCGTATCCTCGAGTCTGACCATTGTCTGTTCTATTCTCAACTTCATCCAGATGCAGACTACAGCGAGAAAAAACAGATAGATGATGTGGATGAAATACCTGTCGAATTTCAGTCTCATCAGGAACTCTCCCTGAAAGATGGCGCTGATGCTGTCCTTTATGAAACTGAATGCCGTCCTTATGGCCGACGGCTTCCGTTCTTTTTCCTCCTCCCTGGCCGTATCTTCAGTAAAGTCCTCTCCGAGGTCAAGTTCAAAGCCTTCATCGGGCATCGGCATTCCCTGTATGTCTTTTTGGGTGTCCATGTCATTCCTCCTGTCCTCTGCCGGAAATGTCTCCGGCATCTGTTTTCTCCGCTATCCTGAGCTTTGCGCTTCTTGCCCTGGTGTTGATGCTTATCTCCTCCTCCCCGGGAACAACTGGCTTGCGGTTTACTGCAGTAAGCGGAGCCAGAGAGTGTCCGTACAGGTCTTTGGCCTCTTTCCCTTCCACATTGCCGCTGCGTATGAAATTCTTTACCATCCTGTCCTCAAGGGAATGGTAAGTGATTACTACTAACTTTCCCCCTTTTTTGAGCGAAGCCGCAGCTCCCTGCAGGAACTTTTCAAGAGACCTCATCTCACCGTTGACTTCAATCCTCAGGGCCTGATATATTTTTGCCAGTGCCTTGTGTCTGGCTGCCTGCGGCAGAGCATCGCAGATGGCTTTTTCAAGCTCTCCGGTTGTGGTGACAGGGGAAGACTCCCGAGCTTTGCATATCAGCCGGGATATTCTTCCGCTGTTTTCGACCTCGCCGTAGACTCTGAAAATTTTTTCAAGTTCTTCCATTGTCCTGCCGTTGATGATGTCGGCAGCCGTGGTCTCGGCCCCTGTATCCATTCTCATGTCGAGCCTGGCGTCATATCTGAATGAAAAGCCTCTTTCCGGAGTGTCAAACTGATGGGAAGACACGCCAAGGTCGGCTATGATGCCGTCGATGCCGCCGGTATATCCCAGCTCAAGCAGAAAATTATGGATAAAACGGAAATTGTTGTGAATCAATGTAAATCTGCTGTCGTCGGGCCTGTTGGCGAATGCGTCCCTGTCTCTGTCGAATGCTATCAGGCGTCCTTCGGGATTCAGTCTTGAAAGTATCTCTCGGGAATGTCCGCCACCTCCGAATGTCGCGTCCGCGTATATGCCGGACGGATCGGTGACAAGGGCTGTTACGCTCTTTTCAAGCAATACTGGAATATGATATTCAGACATTTCACACCTCCGGCATTATAGATTGGACACTGTTTCTGCGAGAGAAACGAATTCTTCATCCGGAATGGAGGCTGCCTCGTACTTTTCCTTTGCCCACAGTTCGATTTTATGGTCGCTCCCTGCGAAAATAACTTCTTTTTCTGCCCCGATGGCATCAAGAAGCTTCTTGGGAACAGAAATGCGGCCGAGCTTGCTGTCCGGTGTCACGACTGTATTGCCGCGCATGAACTGTCTCCAGAATGCCGCGTGCTCTTTTTTGAGGAAATTCAGCCTGGACTTTATCTGCTCCGAGCGTTTTTCCCATTCGGAGAATGTGAGCATCTCCAGACAATCGGCAAAAATGTCTTTTCTTACCACAAAGCGCATGTCATCGGCAGGCAACAGACACTTGAAGGCAGCGGGCAGGATTATCCTCCCCTTGTCATCAATTTTTGCCGTGTATTCTCCGATGAAATTTACCATTGTTCCAGTCACTTGTCATTCGTGGCAAAAGTAAGAATTATTTTCCACTTTCTTCCAATATTTTCCACTTTTTTCCACAAAAACTTTTCCTGTGCTTGCCGGGCGATATTTTTCATGTTAACTTTGTCGCTCAAATCAAGATGCCGGAGCCAGGCCCGGCACAATTTGCAAAATGGCAGTTATGTTAAGACATATTGGTGCAGGCCGGGTTCTGCTCGGCATTATGCTGATTCTCTGCGGATGCGGAGGGAAGAATGAATCATCTGACATCTGTATTCAGGACGGCGGGGAGACTGATGCCGAATCTTCCTTTCTCGGATTTGATGTTTCCGGATATGAGAGCCGGGACAAGGTCGTGCGTTCGGGGGAATTTTTTTCCACAATCCTTATCAAGGCCGGGATGTCGGCCTCCGATGCATATTCCTTGTCTGAGGCATGTGACAGTGTATTTGATGTCAGGACTTTGAGGAAAGGCAATCCTTATCAGGTGTATTATGCATCAGGGACTGATTCCCTGCCTGCCTCCTCGCCTGCATATCTGGTATATTGGCAGGACAGGATCAACGGCTATGTATTCGGCTGCACCGCTCCGTTCGGGGCCTGGAAAGTCTCGAAGCCGGTGACGACGGCACACCGCTATGCCGATGTCACCATTTCGTCATCCTTGTGGAATGATATGCTGGATGCCGGGGTGTCTCCTCTCCTGATTCTGACATTGTCGGACATCTATGCATGGACAGTCGATTTCTTCGGACTTCAGAAAGGAGACCGTTTCAGGGTATATTATGACGAGAAAGTCTGTGACGGACAGACGGTCTCGGTAGACACGGTCAGGTATGCCGTGTTTACGCACATGGGTGAAGACTTTCCTGCCGTCATGTTCAATCAGGGCGACGGCGGAAACATATACTGGAATGAGAAAGGCGAGAGCATGAGGAAGGCTTTTCTCAAGGCCCCACTGCATTATTCGAGAATCAGCTCCGGCTTTTCGTATGCCCGCAGGCATCCGATAACAAGACGTGTCCAGCCTCATACGGGGGTGGATTATGCCGCACCCAAGGGGACTCCTGTGGTGTCAATCGGCGACGGTACTGTCACAAGCTGCCGATATGAAGGCGCCGGAGGCAATGTGGTGCGCATAAGGCACAATTCCGTGTATTCCACCGCCTATCTGCATCTTTCCAAATATGGCCCCGGCATTAAGGCCGGCAAAAGGGTGCGTCAGGGCGAAGTGATAGGCTATGTGGGGTCTACTGGACGCAGTACAGGCCCGCATCTTGACTTCCGGGTCTGGAAAAACGGCAGTCCTGTCAATCCTCTGAAGATGGAGTCCCCTCCGGCCGAACCTCTGTCGGAGCGTAGCCGACAGGCATTTGACACTGTGTGCATGGCATACCGCAGCCGTCTGGCGGCTCTTGAAGCCGTCCCGGTCGCAGAATCCATTCTTGAAAAACTTTAGCCCACTGCCGGGACTAAAGGAGAGGGGCGAAAAGCTGCATGATATGCTGGCCCATCTTGCTGTACCACGGGCGCTGATTCCATTGGCGCAGTGTCACTTCCCTGCATTTCTCCATGTCTTTGAAGAAAATGGCCTTGTTTGCGAGGGCGATGTCCTTGCTGTATATGAAGGAATTGACTTCGTAGTTGATTTCAAGGCTTCTGAAGTCCATGTTGGCAGAGCCTATTACGGAAAGGTAATCGTCTGACACTATGGTCTTTGAATGGATGAATGTGCCGGTCCACTCGTAGATTCTGATTCCTGCTTCAAGGCATTCCTTGTAATAGGCCCTGTTCGCTGGCCCCATGTATATGGAGTCCGGCTTCTGCGGGAGCATCAGCCTGACATCGGTGCCTTTCAGCGCTGCGGTTTTCAGAGCCATCAGGAGCGGCTCCGGAGGCACGAAATACGGAGTCTGGATATAAATGTAGCTTCTGCTGTGTTCCACTGTCCATACTGTTCCCATCTGAAGTATCGGCCATCTGTCGGCTGGCTCGTCGGGAACAATCTGCATCAGTATATCGTTTCCGGCACGCTTCTCCTGTTCAGGGAAATATGGCCCGAGCCCTTCTTCAATTTTCCCTCCGGCATTGACGAACGTATTTATGAAGCTGTACTGGAGGCTGGCGACTGCATTGCCGGTAATCCTCATGTGCGTGTCTCTCCATCTGATGAAGTAGTCGTCGCTGATATTCATCCCTCCGGTGTAGCCCACTTTCCCGTCTATGACCACGATTTTCCTGTGGTTGCGGTAGTTGAGCAGGGCGCTGAGCCTGAATATGGAGAATTTCGGGTCAGTAAATGACACGACCTCGACTCCGGCCTTGCGCATTTCCTTGTAGTATTTCGGCCGGATGTTGATGTTGGCTATATTCTCATAGATGAAGCGGACCTTGACCCCTTCCTTGGCCTTCTGCATCAGCAGCTGTTTGATCATTTTGCTCCCCTTGTCCTTCTTGAACAGGAAATATTCCACATGGATGTGATGCTTTGCATTCAGGATATCCTGCGTCAGAGCCTCGAATTTTCTTTTGCCCGAAGTGATGATTTCAATGCTGTTGTTGTCGGTGACACTCGTCCCGTTGCTCTTTGACAGCAGGGTAATCAGTTCCTGATATTCCTGCCTTACTTTTTTTGCAGCATAATTGCCGAAAAGCATCTGTCTCGTGCCTGCATCGGACCGGCTGTGGAAGAATTTCAGAAAATCCCTTTTCCTCGTATTGTATTCCCGGCTTCTCCTGATGTCGAAGCCGAACATGATGTACAGGATGATGCCGACGACGGGAATGAACACTATGACGAGTATCCATGAAATCTTTTTCCCCGAATCCCTCTCATCTGTGATTATGACCAGCAACGAGCCGATGATAATCAGCAGAAAAAGAAAAGAAACAATATGGTTCAGGACAGGGTGCATATATTCAGACCAGTTCCGATATCAGTGTGGCGGATGTGCAGGAAAGAACCTTTACATTGACATATTCTCCGATTTTGTGCCCTCCGGCAGGGAATACGCACACTTTGTTGTTGCCGGCACGTCCGAAAAGCTCGCCTTCGTTTTTCTTTGACACGCCTTCAATCAGTATACGGCAGGTCTTTCCGATTTCTCTCCGGTTGCTTTCAAGGCTGAGCCTGTTCTGGAGGGCTATGATTTCATTGAGCCTTCTTGTCTTGACCTCTTCCGGCACATCGTCGGGATACTTTCTGGCGGCAAGGGTCCCGGGACGCTCGGAGTACTGGAACATGAAGGCGGAGTCAAATCCTACCTTCTCCATGAGAGACAAGGTGTCCTGATGATCCTGTTCGGTCTCTCCGCAGAAGCCGGCGATGACATCAGTAGTGATGCCGCAGTCCGGAATGACGCTCCGGATTTTCGCCACTCTTTCAAGATACCACTCCCTAGTATACTTCCGGCGCATTTTCTCAAGCATCGCATTGCTTCCTGACTGGACCGGAAGATGTATGTGGTTGCAGATGTTGTCGTACATTGCCATCGTATATATGACTTCATCGCTGATGTCTTTCGGATGTGATGTGGAGAAGCGCACCCTGAGGTCAGGAGATATCTTTGCCACTGCCTCAAGCAGCTGTGCAAAGTTGACATTCTCATCAGCCGAATCTGGGGATTCCCAGAAATATGAGTCAACATTCTGTCCCAACAGGCATACTTCCCTGTATCCATGGCTGAACACATCTTCCGCTTCCCGTATTATTGAACGGGGGTCTCTGCTCCGTTCTGCTCCTCTGGTATATGGGACAACACAATATGAACATACATTGTTGCAGCCTCTCATGATGGAAATGTATGCCGATACCCCGTTCTTGTCCATCCTCAGGGGAGTAATGTCAGAATATGTCTCTTCATGCGAGAGCAGGACATTGACCTGGGGATTGTCCGGCGTGACTGCCTCCAGCATGTCCGGCAGACTCCTGTATGAGTCCGGTCCGGCCACAATGTCCACGGCATGGCAGTCCAGAAGCTTTTCCTTGAGCCTTTCCGCCATGCATCCGGTGATGCCGACAATCACATCCCTCTTCTTTTTCTGGATTCTGAACTGCTCTATGCGGCCCCATATGCGCTGCTCCGCATTGTCCCGGATAGAACAGGTATTGGCAAGAATCACATCCGCGTCCGTAATGTCTTCCGTGCGTACATATCCGGCGTCTTTCAGTATCGACAGCATCACCTCGCTGTCATTCACATTCATCTGGCAGCCGTATGTCTCGATATATACTTTTTTGTCATGCATATGATTGAGTGCTGAGTTTCATGCCAGTTCGTGGCCATACGGCGGCAAATATAAGATTTTTAATCTGATTTCTTTTATTTATCTTTGCAAAGATGTATTGAATATATGCTGTACGGGATAATGAAAAAATCGGCTCTGGCCCTGCTCCTTTCGGCTCTTTTTGTGATTCAGGGCTGCTCGGGGATGAAGGACATCAGGGTCGTTTCCTGCAGACCCGAGTCTGTGTCAATGCATGGGCTGCGTGGCTTGCAGGCGGTATTGTCGGTTGAAGTGGACAACCCTGCAAGGACAATATCCATGTCGGACATAGAGGGCGCATTATATGCCGGAGATCAACTTCTTGGACATTTTACATCGGAAAATGTGACTCTTGAGGGACATCTCCGCGCTTCTGTGCCCGTGTCCGTGGATTTTGCCCTTGACAAGTCCGTTTCAATAATAGGCCTGCTGTCCATGGCGAGGAGCCTGGATCCGGATGACATTACCATGGACCTCAGCCTGAAGGCAAAGATCAAAGGCGGGGTGTCAAAGAAAGTCCGGCTTGAGAAAGTGCCGGTCGTTTATTTTATGGGCGATGCCGGCTTCCTGAAAAATCTTGACGGCATCAGGAATATGTTTTTGTAAATAAATTTGAACCGAAAATATGCTTAGGAAATTGATATATGCCGCAGCTGCTGCCATCCTGCTACTGTCGCTTGCATGCCAGCAGTCTTCTGCCCGGCAGTTTGCCGGAAGCCGCCTCTTCACGGGGGCTTCACCTGAGACGGCGGCACAGGACACTGCCGCCGCCGTGATACCGGACGGATATGCAGTCAGGGATTCTGTGATATATGTTCCTGCCCCTGCTGCGGATTCTGCACTTGTCGGCAAGAATATATTCATGATACTTCCGTCAAAGGTCAAGGGCAATCCTGCGGATGTGCGTGTACACCAGTCTCCGGAGATTCTGTCTGCCATGAATTCACATTTCGAAGCCAACCGGGGAAAGGCCGTCAGCGGCTATCGTGTGCGGATTTTCTTTGACAACAAACAGACGGCGAGGAATGAATCTCTGGCTGTCATGAACAAGTTCTCCGCTGAATACCATGATATTCCCGTTTACAGAAGTTATGTCAATCCTTACTTCAAGGTCACTGTAGGCGATTTCAGGTCCAAGTCGGAGGCCATGCAGCTTCTCCGGAGGATTCGCAATGAATTCCCCGCCGCATTCATTGTCAAGGAAAAATCCATCAGCTATCCGGCCATAGACAGAAACCGTGCGATGGTAGCGGATACGGTCAGAATAATGTACAGGCTTCCGGAGGAGATTACTCTCTGATTCAGGATGACTTGAATTGTTGTTTCCGGAAATTTAAATTATGATGCCATGTTGAAACAAGGACTGGAACTCAAGCAGACACAGAAGCTTTCTCCGCTGCAGATACAGACTATCAAACTGATAGAGTTGCCGACGCAGGAGCTGGAGCAGCGTATCCGCAAGGAATTGGAGGAGAATCCTGTCCTGGATGAAAATGTGGCATCCGAGACGGAGGACCCTGATGAAGCGCCCCGTGAAGTCTCGCTTTCCGACTATAAGGAAGACGATTCCATTCCGAGCTACAGACTGAGGGTAAACAATTACGGCAAGGACGAGCGTCCGCAGTACAATACATTCTCCGTCAAGGAAAGCTTCACCCAGAGCCTCATGGACCAGCTGGGATTCAGAAATCTCACAGAACACCAACATGCCGTCGCCGCATTCATCATAGGCAGCCTTGATGCGGACGGATACCTACGCAGGGACATTTCAAGTCTCGTGGACGACCTTGCTTTCCGGGCTGGAATTGATACTGACGAGAAGGAAGTGCTTGACATGCTGAAGATCATCCAGGAGTTTGACCCTCCCGGGGTCGGTGCAAGGGATTTGAGGGAATGCCTGCTTCTGCAGATCAGGCACATAAGACATACTCCTGATGTGGAGAATGCGGAAAGAATACTCAGGGATCACTTCACTGAGTTCACCAACAAGCATTTCCAGAAAATAATGACCAGAATGGGCATCGATGAGGCCCAGATGAAGGCCGCAATGGCGAGAATCCTGAAACTCAATCCTTCGCCCGGAGGACAGATTGATGATTCATATAGCGATCAGGCCCAGCAGATAGTGCCTGACTTTGTCCTGACATATGAGAACGGCGAGCCCCGCCTGACCATGCCGCGCTTTTCCATACCGGAGCTGCGCGTCAACAGGAAATATGCCAATATTCTTCTTGAGGCGGCAAATTCATCCGAAAGAGAAAAGAAGGAGGCCGCGACATTCGTCAAGAAGAAGCTGGACTCCGCCAAATGGTTCGTCGAAGCCATCAAGCAGCGCCACAATACTCTTGAGAGCACGATGAAAGCCATCCTTGAATATCAGAAGGAATATTTCAGGGACGGAGATGAGGCACATCTGAAGCCCATGGTCCTCAAGGATATAGCGGAGAAGACAGGATTTGACATATCCACTATTTCCAGAGTCGTCAACAGCAAATACATCGAAACTCCTTTCGGCATCTATTCACTCAAATATTTCTTCTCGGAAGGTCTTGAAAACCAGGATGGGGAAGAGGTCTCGACCAGAGAAATCAAGAAGGCTCTCCAGGAATGTGTCGATTCAGAGGACAAGCGCAGGCCGCTGACAGATGACCAGCTCGTGGACGAGATGAACAAGCGCGGCTATAAAGTGGCCCGCCGCACCATCGCCAAATACCGTGACCAGCTGAATATTCCGAAAGCCCGTCTGCGCAAGGAGCTGTAGAGCGGGCTCTCTTCAGGGATTATTCATTCTCTTGATTGTATCTTGTCCCCGTAAGCGAGGTCTCCTATATTTTGTCTCCGTAAGCGAGGTCTCCGGCGTCTCCGAGCCCCGGGACAATATATGAGTGCGTCGTCAGCTCCTCGTCAATGGCCGCCACCCACAGAGTGACCTTGTCTCCCGGAAGATGCTTGCGGATATAGTCGACTGCGAAGATGCTTGATACCGGACATACCAGATGCGTGTGAGCCGGCTCCCCGTCCTCGCGCAGCCTGTTGTAAGTCACCTCAAGTGACGCCCCCGTCGCGAGCATGGTGTCCGCAAGAATAAGGGTCTTGCCTGTCAGGTCCGGGCTGCTCGCATATTCGATGTTGATGTGGAAGTCCTTGCCCCTGTCATATTTCCTGTATGCAGCGACAAATGCACTCTGGGCGCTGTCAAAGACATTCAGAATCCCCTGGTGCAGAGGAAGTCCGGCCCGCAGTATCGTCGCGGCCACTATCTGGTTGTCATATGTCGCGATGTCCGCAATTCCCAGCGGCGTCTGTACTTTCTTTACGGAATAGTCCAGGACCTTGCTGATTTCATAGGCGAATATTTCCCCGACCCGCTCCAGATTCCTGCGGAATCTCAGCATGTCTTTCTGGATGTCCTTGTCCCTGAGCTGTGCCATGAAATGGTTCAGCACGCTGTTGCTTTCTCCAAGATTGATGACTTTCATGATTGGCGCAATTAAGTTTCCCGTCGGCGGGAAAACAAAGATACCATTATAATTGTGCCAAAGCAAAAATATTTTTCGGCAGGCTTCAAAGGTCAGCTCTCAAGGCCGGCAGTCAAGGCCGTTTGTCAGGGCCAGCTCCCAAGGCCGATGTCAAACAATCGTCATGCTTTCGTCCGAGAAACTGTAGAAACGGTCGTCGCACAGGATTATGTGGTCGACCAGCGATATCCCGAAAGTCGACAGTGCCCTTTTCAGCTGTCCTGTGGTATTGATGTCCGTAGTGCCGGGCATCGGATTCCCCGATGGGTGGTTATGCGTAAGGATGACTCCGCTTGCCAGCTTGTCAAGTGCATTCCTTACAATCATTTTGATGTCCACGATTGTCGCGTCAAGCCCTCCCTTGCTCATCCTCTCCCTGCCGATGACATAATTGGCCCGGTTGAGGTACAGCACCCAGCATTCCTCATGCGGCAGCCCCCTGATTTCCTTCAGCATCATCCGGTATATCATTTCGGGACTTGTGATGGATGTCTTCTCCGTGTTCTCAACCTCGCAGCAGAATCTTTTTCCCAGCTCCAGTGCTGCGGCTATGGTGATGGCCTTGCTCTGTCCTATCCCGCCGATGCTCCGCATCCTGTCCGTCGACATCTGCGCCAGTGCGGACAGCCTGCCCCCTGACAACCTGAGAAGCATCTGCGCCGTCTCCACGGCATTATGGCCTCCGCTTCCCGTCCTCAGCAATATCGCCAGCAGCTCCGCATTGCTCAGGGCCTCCGCCCCTTTTGCCGCCATCTTTTCCCTCGGCCTGTCTTCCGGGCATAATTCAAGCATCTTCATATCAACAGCACATTATTATTGTTTCCGGCAATTATCATTGTTTTCGGCAAATTTATTCTGAAAACATGCCTTGTATCCCTCCGCACAGGACTTTTTTCTGTTTTTGAATGAAAGTTTTTCTGAATTTTGAAGTTTTTTGCCTCCACCGGGCGCACCTGTCATATCATCTTCAGTTCCTTTGCAATCCTGCAGGCCTCGATGGAGTTCTTCGCCTGCAGCTTGGCCAGGATTTCCTGCCTGTGCCGGCTGACCGTATTCTTGCTGATGCACAGTGCTTCGGCGATGCTTTTGCTCGTGAGCCCTCTGTCAATGAGGTTTAGGACCGGCTTCTCTCTTGCTGACAATATTTTTGAAGCATTCTGTTGCGTCAGGTCTCTGGTCCGGCCGTTGACGGAATTGATTATCATGCATTTCGACGGGAAGTCAAATATCAGCGGACTATAAAGGCACAGGGCGAGCCATAGTCTGTCTTCATGTTGGCCAGGCACCCTTGTGCCGGCGCGGTCCGCAAAATCTGGATATGTGTCAGTGGCTGCCGGTGCTGAAATATAGAACATCCGGTGAAATGCTTCTATATAGTCGCCGGACGGGGCTTTCATCCTCAGCTTGCTCGCGAGACAGTAGTTATTGCGGTTTTTCTTGGGCTGGCGCCTGATGAAATGAAAAAAGCAAAGTTCCTGCAGGTGCTTTTCGGCCAGGTCGTCCGGATGAATGAGGCTGAAGATTTCTTCTTCCCAGATTGACGGCACCAGGATGTTGTCTCTGCCGCTTCCGCATGCGAGCATTCTCGAAAATCCACCGTAATATATGTGGCTTGTCCTGGTCCTCAGGTCGCTCAGCACGGCAATGGCGTTTTCCATCACGGCGTAGCTGCATGCAAGATCCTTATATTTGACGAGCATTTCCTGATACGGTTGTCCGTCGTCAAAGGCCTGGGCGGTGAATTCCTTGTCAAGTATGTCTCTTGTGTCCATCGCTGAAAATGGTTATTTATAATCATTGTGCGGTTAATGACAACATTTTACCTTTGCAAAGGTAACCAAAAACTATGGTTATATTGGTATGAAAATTTAGTTGTATGAGTATGAAAAAGTTATTGTCAAGTGTATTGCTGGCGTCTGTGTCGTTTGCCGGCATGGCGCAGTCATTGGACAGAATGCAGTGGTTCAACGAGCCGGCGCAATGGGAAATCAACGGAAACACTCTGATGATGGATGTTACTCCGCAGACGGATTACTGGAGGATATCCCATTATGGATTTACTGTGGACGACGCTCCGTTCCTGTACACCTTGCGCGGAGGCGAATTTGAAGTGAAAGTCAGGATATCAGGTGACTACAGGACAAGGTTTGACCAGTCGGGCCTCATGCTGCGCATCGACCGCGAGAATTACATCAAGGCCGGGATTGAATTCGTGGACGGGAAATACAATCTCAGCACCGTGGTGACGCATCATACAAGCGACTGGAGCATCATTCCTTTGGATGAGCCTGTGGAATATGTCTGGATAAAGGCCGTCCGCAGGCTGGATGCTGTGGAGATTTTCTATTCTTTTGATGACAAAGAATATACGATGATGCGCAATGCCTGGCTTCAGGACAATTGCCCGGTGATGGTCGGAATGATGGCCGCCTGCCCTGACGGCACCGGCTTTACGGCCATGTTTGAGGATTTCTCAATCAGGCATTTGCCTGACCTGCGCCGCCTGCAGTGGCTGGAGAAGAATGGCGGGAACTGACGGCTGAAAATCGCGCCCGGTGGAAAGCATTTTTGGGCTCCACCGGCCGCGATTTTCCGGGATTTTCGCGCCCGTCGGTATTTTCAAAATGCCGTCGGCCACACTTTTTCGGCAAAATCGCGCCCGGTGGGAGGTATAAATGTCCTCCACCGGGCGCGATATTAAAATGTTCTGCCTCCGCAAAGAGAATCTCCCGCCTCTGCGAGAAAGAGAATCTCCCTCCTCCGCGGCAGGTCTATTATTCTACAAATGCGATGATTTCGCCTTTGGCCACCATATCGCCCTGCTTTGAGCAGATGGCAACGATGCGGCCGTCGACGGCAGGAATGACCTCTTCCATTCCGTAGTAGGTCTGGATGTAGCTCATTGCCTCTCCGGCCTTTACTTCAGTGCCGACAACCGGGGCCGTGGAGGCGTCGTCCACATCCACCTGCCAGATGAGCTGGCCTTTGACAGGAGCCTGGACAGGAGTGGCCTCAGGATACTTTTCTGCGATTTTCTCCACATCGTATTTCGGCATTTCCACTACAGGGCGGGTGATGACAATCGGTGCGCCGGCCTTTTCCTTGGCGGCTTCAAGGTCCTTTTTGAAGCGCTCCTTGGCCACGCCGCTCTTGTAGTCGCGGTACTGCCTCTCGTGCATTGCGAATTCGAAGAGCTCCTCGTCGTCCTCGCCGAAGTCCCAGCCTTCTTCCTTCATCATCTGGCGGTACTTGTCGAGCTCGTTCGGGAATGCGTCCTGAGGGTTGCCTGTGTAGAACTCGAGTCCTTTCTGCTTGGCAATCTCCACGATTTCAGGAGCAAGTTCCCCAGGGAGTTTGCCCATCTTGCCGAGAATCATGTTCCATGTATCCTTGTCAATGGTGGTCCATCTCGGCTGGCCCTTGAGGATGTTCATGAGGTTCATGAGGGCAGTGTTCTTCACATACTGGCTGAACGGAGTGACAAGCGGCGGATATCCGAGGCGAGGCCATACATACTCGACTTCCTGGAACAGCATCACCATGAGGTTGTCAAGGGTGAGCTCCTGCTTGCCCTGGGCGCGGAGTGATGCATTGATTGCCCCGTGGAAGCCCTTGAGGTCCGCCATCATCGAGCCCATCATTCCGCCAGGGAGGCCGCAGCCCACAAGGAGGGAGCTCATGTGCGAGTTGTTAGGGTCTATCCAGTAGCCGAGGAATTCGTCTATGAATTTCTGTGTGAGGCGGCGCACTTCCATGTATGCGTCCATGTTGAGGTCCTTGACAAGGAAGCCGTCTGCCTTCATCATCTCGCGGATGGTGATTACATCAGGATGGACCTTTCCCCAGGAGAGGGGCTCTACGGCCACGTCAAGATAGTCTGCTCCGGCCCTCGCCACCTCAAGCATCGAGGCAGGGGAGAATCCCGGGCCGCAGTGGCCGTGGTACTGTATTTTTATGTGAGGGTATTTCTTCTTGATTGAGCGGGTGAGCTCGCCGAGCATTGTCGGGCGGCCGATTCCTGCCATGTCCTTGAGGCAGATTTCATCGCAGCCGTATTCAACCACCTTGTCAACGATGCCCATATAATACTCCACGGTGTGGATAGGGGAGTTGGTGATGGAGAGGGCAACCTGTGAAATCATGCCGCCTTTCTTGGCGTATTCGACTGACAGCCTGAGGTTCCTGTGGTCATTCAGTCCGCAGAAGGACCTTGATATATTGGTGCCCTGCCTGCATTTCACCTTGTACATCAGCTCCCTGACATCTGCCGGCACAGGATTCATCCTGAGTGCGTTCAGTCCTCTTTCGAGCATGTGGGTCTGGATGCCTGCCTTATTGAATGGTGCCGTCCATTCGCGGACAGCCCTGTTCGGATTTTCCCCGAACAGGAGGTTGACCTGCTCGAAAGCACCGCCGTTTGTCTCAACTCTGTCGAAGCAGCCCATCCCGATGATGGCAGGAGCGACTTCCTTGAGCTGGCTGACAGTCGGGACATATTTGCCCGAAGACTGCCACATGTCTCTGTATACGAGAGAAAATTTTATTTCACGCGCCATAGTCGTTGGTTTTAATTTCTGTTCAGCCTGCAAATATATGAAAAATCCTCAATATCTTTGCACCAGTATAAAGAAACCAATTCCGTATTAAAGAAACCGAATCATGTTGCAGCCAGGAGACAGAATGCCGGATTTCGAGGTCATGGACCAGGACGGCAATACGGTCAGGTCATCGGACCTGCTCGGGAAAAAGACCATAATATATTTCTACCCGAAGAACAATACCCCGGGGTGCACGGCGGAGGCATGCAGTCTCAGGGACAATTATTCCGCCCTGACGGAGGCCGGGTACAATGTCGTGGGGGTGAGCAAGGACAGCGCGGCTTCCCACAAGAAGTTCCGCGACAAGTACAGCCTTCCGTTCGTCCTGCTCTCGGACACGTCCGTACAGATGCTTAAGGCGTTCGGCGCATGGGGCGAGAAGAAGATGTATGGGAAGACGACCGTAGGGACATTGCGCCGGACATTCATCTTTGACGAGAACGGCATCCTCGAGCGTGTGATAGAAAAGGTCGACACGAAGAATCACGCCCGGCAGATCCTCGGATAATCTCCTCCGCCCGGGCATCGGCATTAAAAAATGCAGGGAAACCCCAAAATAATTTTTGCAAAAAAGAAAATCTTTTCTACATTTGCAATCCTCAAAGAATATGGTGCCAATAGTTCAGTTGGTTAGAATGTCGGATTGTGGTTCCGAAGGTCGTGGGTTCGAGCCCCACCTGGCACCCTCAGATTCAAGCACTAAGACCTGCCGATTAAGACAGGTCTTTTTTATGCTCCGGCAATTGCAGATTTACGCTGCAGGCTATTGCAAATTACGAGTCTGATGTATATTTTTAGCGGAAAATTGACTATATAGCGGAAAACCGTGACGGTCATCCATAATTTATGTTTAATTATTTTGTCTATGAGGAAATTCCATTTCTTTTGGCTGGTTTCAGGCATCGCATTTCTTATGGTGTCATGCCAGCGCGAAGCTTCACCGGCTCCGCAGCAGCTGAAGAACGCCTTCTCCTACGGGGGGGGCATCAGTCCCATTGAGTCAATTGTCTATACTGCAGAGGAGAAAGAGGGCTGCCATGTCTTCTATATCTCGCCTACTGCCGGTCTTCTTGACACGGAGACTGCTCAGCTTGCCGATGACTATATAAAGATTACGGTCCAGGATCCGTCCGGAGCCGTCGACCTGTATTCCGGAGAAAATGAAGTGGAGTACAAGGATGTCCATGTATCTTCTTCATCATCATCGGAAGTCTCGTCGGCATCACTGTCCGTCAATCTGACTTCATCCAGGACCCTGCGCCTGAGTCTTGATGTCAGAATGACTTCCGGACAGACTCTCAAGGCTGAATATGACGGCTTCTGCGTCAAATATCCCGCAGACCCGTCCGGCTATGATGTGGTGATGGACAAGGCGATATATGCCTATTATTTCGGCCAGGCTTCTGCAGGGACGACGACCCACAACTATTACTTCACTCTCACGGACGCGGAATATACTGCCGACATGAGCTCCGGTTCTCCTGACTATGAGCTCAAGGAGGAGGGATATGTGCTGATTCTGGACATGTTCTCGGACCTTGAGGACGGAAACTGGAAGACTCTTCCGGACGGCGTATATTCGGCGAGCAACGGATATGGCGACCATACCTATACCGTCAATTACAGCGTCGCATTCCACTTTGACAGCGATGGCAACAGGACTCAGCTCCTTCTTGCCGGTCCTCTTTCAGTCGAGACCGATGAGACTGGTGTCACGACAATATCAGGAACATTCTATGAGAACGGGGCGGAACGGACATTCGCATTCCGCAGCACACTGCAGCTGACCAACGGCCTGTTCAACCCGTCCCTCCCTCAGATAGGCGAGGATGTGCATGTCAAGGGTGTGTATGCCGAAGGCCTCTACAACGGAAACCTCATGGGCTCCGGCACCGGCATGATGCAGATAAACATCTACGATGAGAATGCCGCCAATGACAGGAACGGCTATACGGCCACTGTTGTCGTGTTCAACAAGCTGTTCGGCGACTCCGCCAGTGCTGACATCATTCCTGGTGAATATGTTGCAGGCTCAGACTTCAGCATCGGCACATGGATGCCGGCTCAGGAACTGAACTACATGGGAATGATTTTCCCTTACGGTACATTCGTCCTGTACAATGACGGGTCCGAAGACGGAAAATACATGTACGGCTCTGCGGGAAATGTCAGCATAGAGTCCATCTCCACTCCGGAGGGTCCTGGATTCAGGATTGAATTCGAGATTCAGTCATTCGACGGCTATACCATGTCCTGCGAATTCGAGGGACCGGTGGAGGTCTATGACGAATCCGACGACCCGTCTACCGATGACGGCACATCCTCTCTTGAGCAGGATATAGAAGTAGAGCTTGACGACATCGCATGTGCATATCTTTCGCCGCAGACACAGATTTATGTGCCGGCTCTCGGATATGTCGACATGACCCAGTTCAACAGCGGCCTGCAGTTCATTGACATAGGACGGGCCACAGGAAGACCTGTCTCCGTGGACAGCCAGGGCAATATCACCTATTCATACGAGGGTGATGTCATCAGCCTTGAACTTATCGTCACCAACGGCAAGTCCGACCAGATTGTGCCGGGAATCTATACCGTATGTCCGCAGCGCTACAACGGATACTTCGAGCCGTTTGTCGCCGTGACCGGATATGCCGCCACTTCAGGAATGCTCGGAACGAGGTATATCGGCATCAAGGAGGTCACCGGAAGCAAATGGGTTGACGAAAACCACAACGGCATCCAGGATCCCGGCGAGGTCAAGACCGACTGGCCGCTCGGCATAGCCACTCAGGACCAGTTTGCCGCAGTGAAGAGCGGAAATGTCACTGTCTCCAAGTCAGACAAGGGCGAGGGCTGGTACAAGTTTGACTTCAACTTCTTCTGTACCAGGGAGCACAATATCACAGGAACATGGGAAGGCCCCGTATATTACTCCGGCTCGACCAATCCTGTGCCTTGCGCCGAAGAGACAGCCTCTGCACAGTCTTCCGAAAAAGTCAGACCGTCCCTCAGGGAGCTTGCCCCATATTATCTGATGACGGAGAAGGTTCCTGTTAAGCAGAGATTCAACTAACAACTAATATCCGATATTTATGAAAAGATTTTGCCATTCGGGAATGAGATTCCTCGCCGTCATGGCTGTAGCAGCCAGCGGCCTCTGGGCATGTGACAAGCCTGCCCCCGAACCGACACCGGGTCCGGATCCTGGACCTGGACCAGAACCTGAGACTCTGGTGGACCAGCTCATGTATGACGGAGGGGATGCCGTTGACATCAAGTCCGTCATCTGGCAGCAGAGCGAAGACAAAACATATACTTTCTGGTTCTCTCCGGAAGAGAACATCACAACAGTGGAAGCCATGGAAGCCGCTGAAGGCGTTCTCTCCATAGCAGTCACCAAGGCTGAAGGAACTGTAGCCGTTGAATCGGAACTTGTTGACCTCCAGTATGAGGATATCCATATCATGCCTCAGACCATGGGAGATGTCGGGAAGTGCGAACTTTCCGTAAAGCTGGCTTCCGATGACCATGTCACCGTCTCACTTGATGTGGAGATGTCTTCAGGAAAGACTCTTGCCGCAGAATATGACAATACCTGTGTCAAGGTCGAGCCTGAGCCGGAGGAAGAGCCTCTTGACAATCAGTTTGACCTCAACGGCACGATATCCGATATCCGAAGTGCCGTGGCACAGTATTCTGTAGGAACCAATGCCACAGTCTGGAAATTCTACACGCAGGCCGGGGTGACTTCACCTGCAGACGGCGCAGCCATCGAGTTCACGGTGAAGGGCGCTCCTGCAAGCCTGAAGGCAGACATGAGCGACACCGAGACCCTGTCTCTCACTTGCGGTGACTTCACCAACACTGCGACTACAGCCGGTACGCTTTCCCTCACTGTAGAAGGGACAGATGTTACCCTGTCCATTGATGCCACAGACGGAACCGACAGACTCCGCGCTGAATATGCCGATGCCTTCACTTCAGTGGATGATGCCCCTCAGAGCCATCTCAAGGTAGCAGATGCAGGCGGCACAACTGTCGTGGACGCAGCCCTGACAACAGTATTCCGTCAGATAGACGGCTCAAATGTGCGCCTCGTGCTCGGCGATGCCTCCAATCCTTCCTCACCTGAGGACCTGATGGGCGGCAAATATGTCCTTGACCTCAGGATTCCGTCGATGTTCGTCACGGAAGAGGGCAGGGAACTTGACTACAATGACATCACGGGACTTGCGTATGACTATTATCTTGACTACGCATCCTGGGTAGTGGAGGACGCTGAATCATGCTCCGTCTATGTCAGAAAGACAGGGGAGAACTCGCTTTACATGACATTCTCAATCCAGTTGGCCGGCGGACCTTCCTTTGAGGGGACCTGGTACGGGGATGTCACTGATGTGACTGAATTCCCTGACCTTACTCCGGTAGAGCCTGTAGGATACAAGATAGAGATTACTGACGCTTCCGGAGCCGTGGTTGAAAGCAAGCTTCTGGAAAGACTGGAGCTCCGCAGGGAAAATGACTATAAGGTGCGCGGCGGCGACCCTGCATACGGCGGAGCTACCTTTGATGCGTATGTATTCTATTTCTGTTCTGCGGATTCGGACAACGCCGTCGACAATATGCTGTTCACTCCGAAGCTCATGATTCCGGTGGAGGCTGTTACCGGTGAGGAGATAGAGCTGGCTACGGCAGGCATCAGCTTTGAATTCAGGTATCAGAATACCAACTTGTACAGTACTTCATATTCTGATAACTATACCATGTACGGTTCGACGACATGGTCATGTCCGGATGACGCCAAGGTGACGGTTTCCCATGATGCAGGCACCAAGGTATGGAAAGTCTCGTTCTCGATGACGGACTACATATCCAACAAACCTTACGGACAAGGCAATGGTACCCATCTGACAATCAACTGGGAAGGTCCTGCCACCAAGTACAGCGGCACATCCAGGAACGATATGCCTGACTCTGAATATTGATGGTGCAGCATACATAGTTTGACTCACGGGCGATCCGGCCCGAACCGGACCGCCCTTATATATGCCCTGATGCATGATGCGGGATTTTGAAGTCGCGGTGCGAGGGGGAAATTCTTTTCGGAAATATAATATTGGATTATGATAAAAAGATTTTTTGTACTGATGATTTTCATCTTCGGACTTGCTCCGGCCGCCTTTGCCCAGCAGCATACGGTGACCGGTACGATCAAGGACGATGCGGGAGAGCCGATATGGGGGGCAACCGTGATGGTGGAAGGCTCCACTGTCGGCGCGATGACCGATGAGAACGGAAAATACAGCATTGAGGCTCCTGCGGATGCCGTGCTGTCCTATTCATTCATCGGATTTGCCGGGCAGCAGATTCCGGTAGGCGGACGCGCTGTCATTGATGTGGTCCTGAAGATGGATTCCGAGACTCTCGACGATGTGATTGTCGTCGCGTTCGGTACCACCAAGAAAGAGGCCTTCACCGGCTCGGCCACTACGGTCAAGTCCGAGGACATCACGAAGAGCCAGCAGTCCAACATCGCTCAGTCACTGGCCGGAAAGGTGGCCGGTGTGCAGCTGTCCAACACTTCAGGACAGCCGGGTACGAATCCTGAAATCCGTATCCGAGGCTTCAGCTCCCTCAACGCGGGGAACAGCCCTCTGTGGATTGTGGACGGAATGCCTTATTCGGGTGACCTCAACAACCTCAACCCGAGCGATGTCGAGTCAATGACAGTCCTCAAGGACGCGGCTTCCAATGCCCTCTACGGTGCCCGAGGCGCCAACGGTGTCGTGATGATTACCACCAAGAGAGCCCGCGACCGCAAGCCGGTCTTCAATGTGGACGCCAAGTGGGGTGTGAACTCCCGTGCGGTGCAGGACTATGACTACATCGACGACCCGGCAGTTTTCTATGAGACGCATTACAATGCCTTGAGGAACTATTATCTCGGCAGCGGCATGAATGCCAGCGAGGCCCATGCCCAGGCCAATGCCAACCTCATCGGCTCTGCCAACAACGGCGGTCTCGGATACATGGTCTATACCGTGCCTGCAGGACAGGAATTCATCGGTATCAACGGAAAAATCAATCCTGCCGCTACGCTCGGAAGGAAGATGGTATATCAGGGCCAGGAATATTATCTCATTCCTGACAACTGGACCGACGCCGCCTTCCGCACTTCCCTGCGTCAGGAGTACAATGCGAGTGTTGCCACTTCAGGGGAGAAGACATCCCTGTATGCCTCATTCGGCTATCTCAGCAATGAAGGTATCGCGTATAATTCAGATATGGAGCGCTATACTGCCCGACTCAGGGTTGACTCCCAGCTGACGGACTGGTTCAAGATGGGCGCCAATGTCAATTATTCGCATTTCACATACAACCAGATCGATGACTCGGGAGCGAGCGGAAGTTCAGGCAATGTCTTTGCCTATACCACCACCATGGGTCCTATCTATCCTCTGTATATCCGCGACGGGAACGGAAACATCATGTACACCGAGGACGGCATCATGAGGTATGACTACGGAAACGGCGAGAATGCCGGCATGGAGCGTGCCCTCTTCCCTAACGGAAATGCCCTTTCCGACACCCGTCTCAACAAGAATTATTCTGAAGGAAACGCCCTCAACGGAACGGCATACTTTGACATTTCCTTCCTCAAGGACTTCAAGTTCACTTTCAATGCCGGCGTTGCCCTCGATGAGTCAAGGGGAACTTCGGTCACAAACCCGTATTTCGGACAGTTCGCCTCGGAAAAGGGTATAGTGAACAAGAGCCACGGCCGTCTGTTCGAGTTCAACATGCAGCAGATTCTCAACTGGACGAAGCTCATCGGCCAGCACAACATCAATGTGATGATTGGTCATGAGAACTACAACCAGACTTCCTACGCCCTCGGCGCTGCCCGCAGCAATATGCTGACACAGTCAAACGACGAGCTCGCCGGTGCCATCACCGACCGCCAGTCGTCCACTTCCTACAAGATAGGATACAATAACGAGGGATATTTCGGCCGCGTGATGTATGATTTTGCAAGCAAATATTATTTTTCTGCGTCATACCGCCGCGATGCCTCCTCAAGGTTCCATCCTGACCACAGGTGGGGTAACTTCTGGTCTGTCGGAGCAGCATGGAGCATTTCAAGGGAACCTTTCATGCTCAAGACCCGTGACTGGCTCGACAACCTCAGGCTCAAGGCCTCAATCGGTTCCCAGGGTAACGACAACATCGGCGATTTCCGCTATGTCGACACCTATACCATCACCAATGCCAACGGAGAGGTGTCCACGGTATTCGCCAACAAGGGAAATGAGAACATCACATGGGAGACCAACACCAACTTCAATGCTGGAGTCGAGTTCAGCTTCCTGTCCGGCACCATCTCCGGAGGCTTCGAATACTTCCTCCGTACGACCACGGACATGCTCTTCTCGTTCCCTGTGGCTCCTTCAATGGGATACTCTTCATACTATGCCAATGTGGGCGACATGCGCAACAGCGGTATAGAACTGGAGTTGAACTTCACCCCGGTCAAGAGCCGCAATGTGCAGTGGGACATCAACATGAATCTCACCCACCTCAAGAACAAGATTACCATGCTGCCGCAGGAGCGCCGCAACAAGGTGGTCGAGGGCTATGAGGGTTATGTCAGCGGCACAACCTTCTTCGGAGAAGGGCTTCCGATCTATACATTCTATATGAAGAAGTATGCAGGAGTGTCCGACAAGGGTGAGTCCCTCTGGTATATGGATGAGGTCGACGATGCCGGCAATCCGACCGGGCGCCGCGTCACTACCACAGAGTATACGAGTGCGACTGACTATCTCTGCGGAGACCCTATCCCGGATGTCTACGGCGGATTCGGTACCACGGTCACTTTCTACGGCTTTGACTTCGGCATCAACTTCACCTATCAGATAGGCGGACTTGCATACGATTCCGGATACGCTGCTGCGATGTATTCTCCGGCCAATCGTTCTACGGGTATGAACTGGCACAAGGACATTCTCAAAGCCTGGACTCCAGAGAATCCGGACAGCAATATCCCTCGTCTGCAGTATGAGGACAAGGACTACAACAATACCTCAGACAGGTTCCTGACTGACGCCAGCTACCTCAATCTCCAGAACATCAATTTCGGATATACTCTTCCGACGAGGATTTCACAGAAATTCAAGGTGGACAGACTCCGAATCTACATATCATGCGAGAATGTATGGTACTGGTCAAAGAGAAAGGGCTTCGACCCGCGTTATTCATACAGCGGCGCGACCAGCCAGGCTACCTATTCTCCGGTGCGCACGATTTCCGGAGGCCTCAATATTCAATTTTAACTAAAGGGGATTATCTGATATGAGAAAAACAATAATAAAAGTATTGGCTATAGCAGCAGCCGTGCCGTCTGTTCTGACCGGCTGCATCAAAGAGGCGGTTCCGACTGATGTCGCAACCCAGCCCCAGGTGACCCTCGAGACTCTGGTACGCGGTATTCCTGCCGCACTTGTGCAGGTGGGCTCCGCCGGATATGCTTCCGCAGGTCAGGCATGGGATTTCGGTCTTCCTGCCATACACATTGCCACCGAGTCCATGACCGGAGACCTTGTGGTGACAGGCAACACCGGCTATGACTGGTTCGCCCAGTTCGGCTCCAATACGGCCCTCGGATCCGAATATGCTGTGGCCACATTGACATGGAACACATATTATTCATGGATAAAGATGGCCAATGATGTCATCCGCCAGATAAGCGGCCGGGACATCAATGAACTTACATCCACCGAGAAGGCATACCTCGGCTTCGCCTACGCGTACAGGGCCATGTTCTACTTTGACCTTGTCCGTCTCTACGAGCCTAAGCCGGTGACTGACCCGAACACCACCTACAGGGTTCCGGAGAACATACTCGGGCTCGGAGTGCCGGTCGTCCTTCCGGAGACTACTGAGGAGCAGGCCAAGAACAATCCGAGGGCCAGAGTTGATGACATATACAACAATCTCATCTTCCCTGACCTCAATCAGGCTGAGGAACTGCTGACAGGCTTTTCCGCAACTGACAAGTATACTATATCCCTTGCATTCGTCTATGGTATGAAGGCCCGTGCATATCTTGAGCGCGGTACTGCCGGAGAGGACGCCGGTGATGATTCTGCTGCATCCGAGGCATACGCAAAGGCGGCTGAATATGCACGCATGGCCATCACTGCCAGCGGCTGTACTCCTCTGACACAGACCCAGTGGGAAGACCCGTCAAACGGATTCAACAGCGCTGCTTCCAACAATGCATGGATCTGGGGTCTGGCAATTCCTGCGGAAAGCGTCTCCAACCTCCTCGGCTTCACTGCCCACATGAGTACGGAGAATGCCTGGAGTGCATACGGAAATGATGTGGGACGCGCCATCAACCGCAACCTCTACAACAGTATCAACCGCTATGATTTCCGCAAGCATTCATGGCTTGACCCTGACCGGGGATTCTATGATTACAAGAGCTGCCGCCCTGACGGCTCGACATATTTCAGGCAGACACTGAAAGACTACGCCAACATCAAGTTCCGTCCTGCGGGAGGAAACTATCAGGACCCTATAGCCGGCGGAGCCGCCGACCACTGCATGATGAGGGTCGAGGAAATGTATTTCATCGAGGCTGAGGCTGCTGCCCACAGCAATCTCTCTGAGGGCGCCCGTCTCCTGAATGATTTCATGAACAACTGGAGAATGACAGATGGCGTGAAGTATGACTGCTCGTCAAGGGCCACTACCATTGAGAGCTTTACCAATGAGCTCATGCTCCAGAAGAGAATTGAGTTCTGGGGAGAAGGCATCGTGATGTTCGACATGAAGCGCCTGAACATGTCCACCAGAAGAGGATATGTGGGAACGAATGCCCCTGCGTCTTACAGACTCAACACAGAAGGCCGTGCCCCTTGGTGGAACTTCGTGATTTCACGCGGCGAGACGCAGAACAATCCGGCTGTCGCCAACCAGAACAATCCGGATCCGTCAGACTGCATCAAGGCATGGAACTGACGGCAGCAAGTTTTTTTATGAACCTTAAATGCAAGATATTGTGAAAATATTAAAGTATATTGCGCCTGTCCTTTCTGCATTCCTGCTTGTGCCCGGATGTGCGGAGGAGGAGATATATGAGAAGGGACAGCCTGAGAATCCGGACTGCTATGGGGTCTGGTTCCCGACTCAGACGGCATCGACCAACCTTTTCCTTGAGTCTGACGACCCGACTGAAGTGACTTATAAGGTAAGGCGTACCAAAGTAATAGACGAAATCACTGTCCCTGTTGTTGTCTCGGCAAGCGAAGACGGCATCTTTGAAGTTGAGCCGCTTGTGTTCGCCGCCGGTGAAGAGGAAGCGGACCTCAAGGTGACTTTCCCAAATGCGCAGATGGGTGTGACCTATACGTGTGACATAAAGGTAGAGGATCCTGACTATGTGCAGATCTACGGCTCAAACAGCACAGGCCTTTCTTTTACAGTCCTGCGTGCCGACTGGAAGAGCCTCGGTACCGGAAAATGGAGGGATGACATCTTCTCCTCACTCTATAATGTCACCAATTCCTACGCTGAAATCGATGTGGAGATTTTCGAGCGTGAGGATTCTCCGGGATATTACAGGATGCAGGTCTTTACCCAGCAGCTCATTGAGGCTCTCTTCGGTGTGGGAGTCCAGACACAGGGCCTGATGACAATCGTGGACGCGACCGACCCTGAGGCCGTCTATATTCCTGTCCAGGAGACAGGCGTGGAACTTTCTTCGACAGACGGCTCCATCAAGATAGGCTCCTATGTGTCCGAGAACTTCTCTCTGGATGCATCGGACAGCCAGTACGGGACAATGACCGAAGGAGTCATCACTTTCCCTCAGCAGAGCATAGCTGTCAATTTCTCCACGATGGGAGACCTCTGGTACAGTGCCAATACCAGCGGCATGCTCCGTATCATGCTTCCGGGGGCAAAGGTCTATGACTATAATGTGAAATTCACCAAGAGCGAGCCGGCTAACGGGTCCGTCACCATCGGTGTTGACCTGAGCGATGATGTCGCCTTTATGGGATACAAGGTATTTGAAGGGGCGCTTGATGATGCTCAGGCAAGCCTCAATGCACAGGATATGAATGATGCATATGTGACAGACGGCACTTCGGCATTTACCGGTGTCGTTTCCGCCGACAGGAATCTGCGCATCTCTTGTCCTGAGACAGGGGAATATACCCTTGTGGCATGTCTGTACGGCGGAGAGGAAAACTCCGGAATGACCGGCTACGGCTTCATTACCTTCGGCTATGTCGCCAGCGGCGATGACATGCCTGTCATCCTGACTGCCGGACTCGAGCAGACCAATGAATACGGAGGACAGGGCTATACTACTGACAATTCAATCAAGTTCTATGCATACGGCGAGGATATCCGCAGTTTTGACTGGGGGATGTTCCGCAACAAGGACATCGCAGGCCTCGGTGAGGAAGACTGGGAAATGGTGCTTGACGATGCAGGTGAGAGCTTCTCTGAGGATGAGCTTAAGCAGCTCAATGCCGGACATTACAGCAGGCTTCTCACAGGCCTCAACGGCGACAGCGACTATACCCTTATACTCAGGGCATACAACGGCTATTATACCGTATACAAAACTTTCTCCTGCCATACGACAGGTAAGTTCAACCCAGCCCTTGAGGTCTATGAATACAGCGACTTCCTCTCTGACCAGCCGTCAAAGCGTGACCTCACTTCCGTGAAGTGGAACTATTATGCTACCAATTATATGGAGGAGAACCCTGTGCGCAAGCTCATCGGTCAGGTGACCATAGAGGAAAGTGCGGCCGACCAGTCCGGCATCGACTTCATGACCATCTACGGCATATCCGGAGTAGAGTTTGACACAGGCGGCGGAATACCTGTGGTGTACATGCCTAACTCTGCGGCTACAGAGGGATACAACGGTGTGCTTGCCCTTTATTCTGACGGAAATTCTCTCGGAACAATCGACGGACAGCCTGTCTATGGCGCATTCATCGCCGAGGAGGACGGAAATGCCTACAACGGAGTCGGAATGTATGCCGGTGCGGTTGCTGACGGATACATCTACTTCGTTCCGAGCCCGGCAATCCTCGAGCAGGGATATACCCTCAGCTACTTCTATACCGGCGGCACGACGACGGCATACTCCCTCATGGGCGAGATGATGCTCGTTGACCCTGCCAAGGACATGGGCGGTCTCCCTGACGGAGCATCCGAGCGTATCAGTGCACTCCGTGCGAAAGCCCTCGGATTCCACAGCCCGGACAACTTCGTTGAACTTCCTGTGGACTGGACTGCTCCGGAGGCAATGACTTCCGGCAAGAAGACCCCGGCCAACATGGCACAGGCTTCCATCCCGGCAAGTGCACCGAAGGCAAAGGCAGCCGATGCCCGGGTGACAGATTCGGATTATCAGGCTCCGGTACAGACAGGGACGGGTTTCTCCATGACCGGGTCTGCTCCGAGAAAAATGACTTTGGCAGAATAGATTCAAAATCACTATAAGACTATAAGAAATTATGCAATACAGAAAACTGTTGATACCGGTCTTTTCAGTGTGTCTGGCGGCATGTACGGCAGAGCTTCAGGAGGTGACTCCCGCTCTGCCGGACGGCGCAGGCCTTGTGTCTGAAAAGATATGCAATACATCTTCTGATGCCAAGGAAGGCATGCTGATCGTAGAATTCAATGACAAGGCAGTGGCTGCCCTTGAATCGTCTGCACAGGACATGGTCAGGTCTGCATCTCCGCTGACCCGTTCGGGCATTTCCGCAGTCGACGGAGCCCTTGGTGAAATCGGAGTGGTTTCACTTGAGAGAGTATACCCGTATGCCGGGAAAAACGAAGAACGCACCCGCGCTGCAGGCCTTCACAGGTGGTATCTCCTGAAGTTCGCGCCGGAGAAGAATCTTGACGAGGCAGCGGCACAGCTTGCCCAGGTGCCGGAGGTTCTGCGCATCCAGTTCAATGCCAGGGTGTACAGGTCCTATACGGGCCAGTCCGTGCCATTCTCGGAAGCATCCCACGGCATGACCAAAGGGGTGGTGACATCTGATTTCAATGACCCGCAGCTGTTCTGGCAGTGGCATTATATCAACAATGCCGACCAGGCCGTCGGCACAGAGACCGTGGCCGGCGCAGACATCAATGTCGCAGAAGCCTGGAAACTGACAGGCGGAGACCCGAGGGTGATCGTGGCCATCGTCGACGGCGGTGTGAAATATAACCATCCTGACCTTGCAGCAAACATGCTGGTAAATGAGGCGGAGCTCTACGGTCAGCCTGGCGTCGATGATGACGGAAACGGTTATGTGGATGACATATACGGCTATAACTTTGCCGTAGATACAGGCGAAATCTCATACGACTCCACAGATGACGGGGGACACGGGACGCATGTGGCAGGTACGGTCGCCGCTGTGAACAACAACGGCATCGGAGTCTGCGGTGTGGCCGGCGGTACCGGCAACAATGATGGTGTGAAGCTCATTTCCTGCCAGATTTTCGCCCAGGGCGCCACGGCGGATGATGTCATGACTGGCCGGGCAATCAAATATGCGGCAGACAGGGGAGCATCCGTTCTCCAGTGCTCATACGGATATAATGCCGGCACAGTGCGCAATGACACCCATTTCAATGAATATTCTCCGATGACAAAGGCGGGAATCGACTATTTCCTTGCATCGGACAATACCTGCGGTGTGGTTGACGGCGGTATCGCAGTATATGCCGCAGGCAACGAGGGCGAGCCGATTTCAGCCTATCCGGGTGCATACGGGCCTTGCATTTCCGTGACTGCGTTCGCCCCGGACTATCTTCCTGCATATTATACCAATTTCGGTCCGGGCTGCAATATTTCCGCGCCGGGAGGAGAACTATCAGGATTTACAGGAGCCGAGAGGGCCGGTGTCCTTTCTACCCTGTGCTCGGAGACGAACAACGGCGAGGACTACGGCTATATGCAGGGAACATCCATGGCATGCCCTCATGTGTCCGGAGTCATAGCACTCGGACTTTCATATGCCCTGAAGCTCGGCAAGCATTACACCTGGGATGAGTTCATGTCGATGGTTCTGACTTCAGTCAATGAATTCGACTCCAGATTCGTAGGAGAAAAGCCGGGGTCCGGGACAGTCATGGACCTGAGGAACTATGTCGGTCAGATGGGGACAGGAGCCATCGATGCATATCAGCTTCTCATGCAGATTGAAGGTACTCCATGCCTGCGTGTGGGCACCGGTGACTTCAATCTCATTGCCCTTACGGATTATTTCGGAGGCGATGCCGCCGACCTGACATATCTCGGTGTGGAGATTTCCGATGAAGATATGGAGAAACTCGGGATGGAGTTTGCCCCGGAAATGCATAACGGAAGACTGAGAATCAAGTGTACGAAGCCTGGTGTTGCCCGCATCAAGGTGAGCGCCATCGCAGGCGGAGACAACCTTTCCTCAGACATACAGATGGGCGGAATGGAAATCACAAAGGAATTTGCCGTGGTGTCCAGGGATACCGGAGCCGCCAACGGAGGCTGGCTGTAGCAGACCGTGCATGTTTAATCCAAGCTGTTAAATTGACGACAACAGATGAAAAAGATAATTTATACGATATTTGCCGTATGTGCGGCTGCAATAGTGTCAGGATGCCAGAAAGACACGGTTGAGATAAACAGTCCGATGGTCGGCGAGTGGCATCTTGATTCCTGGCTTTCCGAAGAGCAGAAGGACTTTGACGTTTATCTTTCTTTCTCCAAGGACGGCACTTTTGAAATGTTCACTGACGAAAGGTCCTCGCATTTCGTGAAGTTCACCGGAACATATTCCGTATCAGGGGATGTCGTGTCCGGAGTCTACAGCGACGGGCTGGAATGGGGCGCATCGTACACATTCTCATTCTCCGACGGGGACAATGTCATGACATTTGTATCCAATACCCCGAATGCGGAAACTGCAGTATACAGGAGGGAAGCGATTCCGGAAGATGTCCGTGCGACGCCTTCGGTCAAGTCTTCAGAATACAGCGGGCCGAGATTCCTGTAGAATGTGCTGATATACCGACAGGAGGGAGGATACAATCTTCTCCCTGTCATGTCTTGAGGCTGCGGCTGATGCCGCGGCCTCTGCTGTTTCTGCGGCTTTGGTGCGGTCTGCAGCCAGAGAGGCTATGGCCTCTGCCGTAGCTTCAGCGTCTCCGGGAGGGACAAGAATACCTGTCCGGCCGTCTTCAACAATCGAAGATGTGCCTCCGGCATCGGCGGAGACAACAGGCATGCCGAGCATCTGTGCCTCGCATACGCTGTTGGGTGAATTTTCAATGTAAGAAGGATGGACATAGATGTCTGACTCCAGAAGAAGTTTCACGAGGGACTCCTCGTCCATTACCCCGAGGAGCCGGACTCCGCATTCTTCTGCCGTGACACCTGTCTTTTTCTCAAAGATTTTCTCTATGTCAGATCCCGGGCCTATCCCGGCCACATCCCATCTGACATCAATGCCTTTCCCGGCAAGTGCAGAGGCCGTCTTCAGCACAAGGTCAAGTCCTTTGTATGGGACGGGGGAGAGCGTGGATGCTATCCGGATTCTGCTGCCCGGCACGGCCGGTGTCCCTTGTGTGCCGGAGTCGGCATGTACGCCTTTGCACAGCGGATGTGCGCCTGCATGCCTGTAGAATATTGGCCTGAGCACTTCGTCAACATGGAAGTATTCGGCCTCTGAATATTTGTTGACGGCAGACCTGTCCCATGCTGTCCTTCCCATGGCGTATTTCATTCTGCGGAGACATTCCATTTCTGAGGCGGAGCGACGCCTGTAGTCTTCGTAGAGATGGATATATCCGTTCCGCAGGATGATTTCATTGAAGAATGTGCCTGCTGTAACCATGTCTGAGGCGGCCGTGCCTGGAGGGAAGAAGTGGCGGATGTATTCGGAAAGTATGCCCTGGATATGTACGGTCACCGGAATGTTTCTGACTGAGAGTGCCGCAGGAGCAAGCTTTGTCTCGCATCCGAATACCTGGATTATGTCCGGCCTGAATTCAGAAGTGATTTTCAGGACTTCGGCGCTGTAGTCTTCTTCTTTGCCTCCGGTCCAGTTATGAAGGAGTTTGGAGAATCCCTTCGGGTTCTTTTTCTTGATTCTGAAGTATGCGACTCCGTCCTGGACGACTGCAGGCGCGCTGTCTGCGCTCAGGAAGGCTACCCCGAGATTGATGTCGGGCGCGTATGTCCTGACCGCGGACTGCAGGGACGCCACCCATCCCTTGCCGTTGTATGCCCTGTCTCCCTTTTCGTTGAACAGGGTATTTGCCGGTGATAGCCAGAGGACTCTCATGTGAATTTTTTCTTTGAGGATACGCCTACAAGCTGAATGTCGATGTGCTCGACCTTGAATCCCCTGAATCTCTTGTGCCTGAGCCTGTCCTGAATCATGGACAGAAGCTCGTCGTCCATAAGATCCCGGTACTGGTGTGCTTCCCTGTCATAGATATGAATGTGGGGGAAGGTGTTGATGTCGAAGTACATCTTGTTGTTGGCACTCATCCTGTAGTCATAGATGCCGAGCAGGGCAAGCTGCGAAAGTATATTGTAGACGGTGGCGACAGTCACCTTTGTCTCTCCCTTCTTGCGGATGGCATCAGTGACCATGTCTGCCGAAGCATGCCCGAGCTGCATCATGGCCTCATGCACGGCAAGCCGCTGGGCCGTGGCCTTGAGAGAATGCTTTTTCAGAAGAGACTTGAACTGTTCGATGTTAGTATGGTTTTTGATGTTCTGGGCTGTCATTTTTTCGTCAATTGTTCATTTTGTGTGCAATCGGCGATGCGAAAGTGAGCATCTTGCCTGCAAAAATATGAATAATTGGCAACCGGAGCAAAAATAAAATAGAAAAATTCAAAATTATGGGCTAATTTTGCCTGTTCTGACAAATAGAAGATGAAAAGAGACAGAAAAAGATTCGCTTACTGGCACTCCTTTGCCCTGGTGACGGGGGCTGCGTCAGGTATGGGCCGGGTCTACGCCGGAAGGCTTTCAGCCCTGGGCTATAATCTGCTGCTTGTGGACATCAATGCGGCGGGACTTGAGGAAACGGCCTCTGAGGTGAAGTCTGAGGTCCATGCGATTGATGACTGGCGGAAAGAATTTTCGCCGGCGTTCCGGGTCGTGACCTGTGTCCGGGATCTCTCCCTGACTGATGCGGCTGCGACGGTCGCCGAGGTGGCTGACAGGGAGAAATGCGATGTGGAGGTGCTTGTGAACAATGCTGGCATGTTCTTTTTCAGGGAGATTTCAGAGGTGCCGCAGAAGTATCTTTCAAGGATGGTGATGCTTCACAACCATACCCCGCTGATGCTTTGCAGGGAGTTCGTCCCGAAGATGAAAGCCAGGGGCAAGGGCTATGTGCTGAATATTTCTTCTCTCGCAGCATGGATGCCGTGGCCAGGAGTCGGCATGTACGGCAATACCAAGAGATTCATCAGAGGGTTTTCCCGGTCTCTCAGGATAGAATGCAGGGGGTCGGGCGTAAGTGTCACTGCTGCATATTTCGGGGCTGTTGACACAGATCTGTTCGGCCTGCCTCCCTTCTACCGGAGACTGGCCAGACGGCTCGGTGTGATGGTGTCTGTAGACAGGGCTGTGGATTCTGCGCTCAACGCCATGTTCCGCAGACGCCGGGGAACAATGCCGGGTGTCGTGAACCATATTTTCAGGCCTGTGATGGTTCTGCTCCCTGACAGTTTTCTGCACTGGCTGTACAGACGACTGAAATTCGCCTGGACAAGGTTCTGAAAAAATGTGTATCTTTGTGAGTTATGGAAAAAGAACATGTAAAGTGCCTCATCATAGGGGGCGGTCCGGCCGGCTATACGGCGGCCATCTATGCATCAAGGTCGGGGCTATCTCCCGTGCTTTATGAGGGCCTGCAGCCCGGCGGGCAGCTGACCACGACAACGGAAGTGGAGAATTATCCCGGGTTTGAAAACGGTATAGACGGGCAGGCTCTGATGAGCACGATGAAGGCTCAGGCAGTACGCCTCGGAGCCGATATAAGGACAGGAATGATTTCGGACGCGGACCTGTCGGTGCGTCCGTTCACTGTGACAGTTGACGGGGAAAGGCAGATTGAGGCTGATGCCCTGATTATTGCGACCGGGGCCAATGCAAAATATCTCGGTCTTCCTTCAGAAGAGAAATTCAAGGGCATGGGGGTGTCTGCCTGCGCGACCTGTGACGGTTTTTTCTATCGCAAGAAGACTGTCGCCGTGGTCGGCGGCGGGGATACCGCCTGTGAGGAAGCCACATATCTTGCCTCAATCTGCAGCAAGGTGTACATGATCGTGCGCCGCGATGTGCTCAGGGCCTCCGAGGCCATGCAGGACAGGGTCAGGAATACCCCGAACATAGAAATACTGTGGAACTGCAACACTCAAGAAGTCCTTGGCGACATGTCCGGTGTCACCGGTGTCAGGCTTGTAAGGAAAGACGGCAGTGTCTTTGAAATTCCTGTCGACGGATTTTTCCTTGCAATCGGCCATCATCCCAATTCGGAACTCTTCAGCCGATGGGTCAATGTCAATCCGGAAGGCTACATCATGACGGACGGTGTTTCGTCAAGGACAAATGTTGACGGAGTATTTGCCGCCGGAGATGTGCAGGATCCGCATTACAGGCAGGCCATTACGGCAGCGGCATCGGGGTGCCGGGCTGCTCTGGACGCAGAAAAATTCTTAATTTCACAGAATAAGATATGAAAGTCAAGATAATGGCGGCAGCAGTTGCCGCGATTGCGGCTGTTGCCCTCTCTTCGTGCAAGTCGCAGTATGAAATGCTGCTTAACAGCAATGATGTAGACCTTAAGTATGAGGCGGCGTTCCGTTATTTCAATGACGCCAAATTCACCAAGGCTGCCGCATTGTTCGAGTCAATCTCTGTCGTGACCGGAGGTACGGAGAGAGATGATACAGTGCAGTATTATTGGGGTCTCAGCAACTACAGGGCCAAAGACTATTATACCGCCGAGACCAATTTCGAGAAATTCCTTGAGAGTTATCCCCGCAGTCCTTTCTCCTCCGAGGCAAGATTTCTGAGGCTGGACTGCATGTACCGGTCCACATTGAGGTACGAGCTTGACCAGAGTCCGACTTACAGGGCGATAGACGCGATATCACAGTTCATGAAGGAGTATCCGGACGCATCCCACGCCGATGTATGCCGGGAAATGCTCAATGACCTGAATGCGAGGCTTGACACCAAGGCATTCGAGGCGGCGCGCCTCTATTACAAGATGGAGGACTATATCGCGTCAAGGGTGGCTTTCCGTAATGTCCTGAAGGATGATTCAGAGAATATATTCAGGGAGGACATCCTTTATTATATTGCCATGTCATCTTATAAGTATGCCCAGCTGAGTGTGCAGCAGAAGCAGAAGGAGAGATATATGACTTTTGTCGATGACTATCTGAATTTTATAGGCGAATATCCCGATTCAGAATACAGAAGGGAATTGGATACCATATACAGGAGGGTACAGCGCATCCTCGGCAGATATCCTGGGCAGCAGGCGGTGGAAGCCGATATGGAGGAGCACGATGACAGGGCCTTCGAGAAAGAGCGCCGCAGGCTCAACAGGGAGCAGAAAGCCATTATGAGGAAAGGTGCCCGTCTCAATGAAAAGCTTGTTGATGATACTGAAGACATGGTCATCCTCCGGGGAATGGAGAATGAGGCCGAGGCCAAATCAGAAAATTTTTGAAACCCTGTACTGAAACCGGGGTATAATAAAATGGACAACAAATAAAATTTGATATGACAACAAAAAAAATTCCAGCCAATACCGTTACAAGGGACCTCTGTGATCTTGCTTCTCCGACAGGCAACATCTATGAGACAGTCGTGATTCTTTCAAAGAGGGCCAACCAGATTTCCATGGCCGAGAAGAAGGAACTTACCAAGAAACTCGAGGATTTCAAGAACGACCGTGACACCATGGAGGAGGTCTTTGAAAACAGGGAACAGATAGAGATTTCCAAATATTACGAGAAACAGCCTAAGCCGGGTCTTGTTGCCATCTCTGAATTTGAGAACAACGAGATTTACTGGCGAATGGCCAAGAAAGAGGACAACGACTGATGCTGAAGCGGCTTCTTGTCAAAAATTATGTACTTATAGACTCTCTGGACATTGAGTTCCCGGAGGGTCTTGTCATAATTACAGGGCAGACAGGAGCCGGAAAGTCCATTCTTCTCGGAGCCCTGAATCTTGCACTCGGTGCCAGGGCGGATGTCTCCGTCATCGGGGAGAATGGAGGCAATTGTATCGTGGAGGCGGAATTTTCGGCGGACCTTGGCCGCAGCGGCTTAAGGGAACTGTTGGAAGAGAACGAAATAGACTGTCCCGACGGTATACTGACCGTCCGCAGGGTGGTGAATCCGACGGGGCGTTCCCGTTCATTTGTCAATGATTCACCTGTCCCGGTCCCGGTGCTGCAGTCCCTTGCCTCCCATCTGATTGACATACATTCACAGCACCAGACGATGATGCTGTCAGACAGACAGTTCAGACTTGCGGTCCTTGATATGTACGCCGGCAATTCAGGCCTGCTTGAACAATATCACGAAGCCTATTCTGCATTTGTCAGTCTTCGCAATGAGGTCAGTGCTCTGGAGAAGTCCCTTGCCGTGGCAAGAGAGCAGAAAGACTATGTCGGAGCGCGTCTCATGCAGCTTGAATCCGCTTCTCTCCGCGAAGGGGAGCTTGAGGCTCTTGAAGCCGAGCAGAAGCAGCTTGCAAATGCGGAAGAAATCAAGGACAATCTGTGTCAGGCCGAAAACATTTTCTCCGGTGTCCAGGATGGAGACGGCCCCGGCATGGACTCCATGCTCAGGGATGCTGAAAGGCATTTGTCCCGCGTGTCAAGATTTATCCCGCGGGTATCTGCCCTTCAGGAGCGTCTCGCTTCGTGCAGGGTGGAGCTTGATGACATCTTCTCCGAGGTGTCTTCCATCAATTCCATGACAGATGTGTCTCAGGACAGGCTCATGCAGGTGGATGACAGGCTTTCCCTGCTATATGGCCTGATGCAGAAATTCAGTTGCTCCGACGAGAAGTCCCTGATAGATGAGAGGGACAGGCTTGCTGCCATTGTCGGGGATACTTCCTCCCTGGAGGAAAAACTTGCCGCGAAGGCTTCTGAGCTTGACGCGGCGGAAAAGAAGGTCCACGGACTCGCGTCGGCTCTTCATGACTCAAGGACAAGGGCGGCATCTCCGTTTGCTGCGGCGATAATGTCGTCAATGCGTTTCCTTGAACTTCCTTCGGCTGTATTTGAGGTGGAAGTCCTGGACTCCGGGCTTTCAGACACCGGCAGAGATTCCGTCGCCTTCCTGTTCTCGTCGACAGGGAAAACGCCTTCGGATGTCCCAAAGTGTGCCTCCGGCGGTGAAATGTCACGGATAATGCTGTCCCTGAAGGCGATGATGGCCAAATTCATGTCGATGCCTGCCATGATATTCGATGAAATAGATACCGGCGTATCCGGAAGTGCCGCCGACAAGATGGGCTCGATGATATGTGAGATGGGAAAGGATATGCAGGTCTTCGCCATCACGCATCTGCCTCAGGTGGCAGCCAAAGGCTCTGCTCATTATCTCGTTTCAAAGGAGACTGACCCTGATTCGTCCAGGACAGTCTCGTCTATCCGCCGGTTGTCTGACGAGGAACGCGTTCTGGAGCTTGCCAGAATGCTGAGCGGCTCGGTGCTCACGGACGCGGCAATTGCCAATGCCCGGGTTCTCCTGTCCGGACAAGTCTCCGACAGAGGCTGAAAATAAAGTTCTGCAGTCGTTTCGCTTTCTGCAATTTTTCAAGTTCTACAGCAGTTTGACACTGTAGTCAGGTCCATAGACGAGCCTCCTGATGCCGATGTTTTCAAGACCTCCTTCACCGTATCTTCTGAATTTGAAATCGGACTGGAGCAGCCTTGCGGTGTCTTCATCTTCTATGAATTCTCCCCAGCCAGTTCCGTATTTTGCACAGACCTTGACAAAATAGTGCATCAGGTCGTAGCCCTGAAAGGCGAACGGCCCCGGCTCAGTATTGTAAAGGGCCCTGTATTTGAGCAGAAAATCCTGCACTTCAGGGGAATCATAGTCCACATAATAGGACATGGCAAGATGCAGATTCACATTGTGGTAGTCCTCGACATCGATTGTCTCGAAACTGCGGAGTTTCGAAGGTCCGTACAGGACTATCCGGTAGTCTTCGTGAATCAGAAGATTAAGATTCCTTACAAGGTCATTTACAAATGCCTCGCTCTCGGATATGACAAGTACTCTGTTGGTCTTCTCCTGGTTCATGAGGGCCTTTATCGGTTCAAGCACATTCCTTCCCTCGAGTATGCTGTATGAGAATGATGAATAAGTCTGTCCTGATGCCTGGAGATATGTCTCTGCGGCGTTGCTTTCCGACTCTTCCCTCATGCCTTTCTCGAAAACGACAATCAGCGGCTCGTCCGGCGTCCTGCTTTCAGTTATCCAGTCCGTGAGATTTTCGTATTGGGCGGATACGGATGCCGGGGCCTGGACAAAATTCTTGTTGGTTGCGACAAGTGCTTCTGCCCTCTGGTCAAAAGGCGAGACTATGTAGCGGTCTTCCGGTGCAATTTCCAGCAATGCTGCAAGTGCCGACTTTGATACCGGACCTATCGCCACATCCGACATCCTGAGCCGGTCTGCAGTCACCGGGGATGTTCCTCCTGCCACATCGTATACGCTCAGGTCTACTCCTGTGCCGCTGAGGCCGAGGTCTCTTGCCGCAAGGAGGGCTCCGCTGTAGAAGTCCATGTTGCTCTCGCTTCCGCTGCCTTCGACGGCATTGAACGGGAGCATCAGGATGGCGTTTATGTCGGTCTTCGGCATTGATATGTGCCGGTCCTGGGCCGTGGCTTCTGTACTTTCTTCAGCTTGCTGCTGTTCCTGTGCCTGTGAAGCGGCGCGTTCTTCAAGATATGCCTTCAGGTCTGCCGGTATCTTCAGTTTCTGCCTGTTGGTGAGTTTTCGCCCGGTCAGGCCGTTCACTTCCATTATGATGTCTACAGGGACTCCGTATTTCTCGGATATCATGTCAAGGTCTTCAAACCATCTGACAGTGTGTACGATGTAGACATCCTGTACTTTTTCCCGGTTCCTGCGGTTCTTTTTCGCGGCCTTGGAGCCGTTGTCGTCCTGTGCCGGGGCATCGGATATTTCATTGTCTGGGTTTGTTCCCTGCGCTGTCTGTGCTGTTGTTGCCGGCTGTGCCGAAGGAATCAATATGATGGCATTTTTTTTCAGCCCTTCCGTCTGAAGTGCCGGATTGGCATCGTAAATGTCCTGGACGGTGACTCCATAGGCCTTGCTGATGGAATACAGAGTCTGCTTTTCCAGAACGATGTGGGAATAGTAGACTTTGCCGTCAATCTTCACTTTTTCGGTTGAGATGGACACCGGTACCTGTGGATATTGTCCGTAGGCGGCTGCGTAGGATGCCATGAGGCAGAACGCAGCCAGGAACATGACAAGTATTCTTCTGTTCATTTCATTCTGTGTTATATGGTGTTGTCTCCGGTGTACTCATCCGGAAACATCCGGGTGCTGTCAGAGTTCCGATGCAAATTCAAGCAGTTTCCTGCAGAAATTCCCCCATGACAGCCTCTCCTTTTCTTTTCTGATATGCCCGATGCAGTCCTCTGCAATCCCGGGATCTGCAAAATATCGTATTATTTCCTCCCTGACAGCTTCCGGGGTGCAGTCTTTTGCCACGAGCCCTGTCTTCCTGTCCCCTATTGTTTCTTTCAGCCCTCCTGTCTCTGTCACAATCATGGGGATTTCAAAATGGTAGGATACGGAGCTTATGCCGCTCTGGGTCGCGCTTCTGTATGGAAGCACCGTGACATCAGCTGCGGAGAAGAAGTCTGTCACTTCAGAGTCCTTTATGTATCTGAGGTATGTATGAATATTGTCTTTGAGAGGGGAGAGGGCGATGGCATCCGCGTATTTCTCAAATGAACCGTATGGCTCGCCCGCTATAATCAGCTGATAGCTGTCGTCAAGTCCGCTGAATGCGTCTATGAGGATGTCGAGCCCCTTGTATTCACGGATGAGCCCGAAAAAAAGAATGTTTTTCTTTCCTCCTTTGAGCCCAAGCACCTTTTCCGCTTCTCTGCGGGGCTTCTTTGCCCCGAAATGTGAGTACAGCGGATGGGGAATGACCGTATATCTGGCGTCAGGCTTGATCTTCAGAAGGTCCCTGGACACGGCTTCGCACAGTGTGACGCATCCGTCACTGCCTTTAAGAAAATATTTCGTGAGCGGCGTGTCAAAGAACCTCGGCTCATGCGGGATGACATTGTCCAGAATGGAAATTACTTTGCATCTTCCTCGGAGATGCCTTGTTATATATCCGAGCGACGGTGCAAAATACGACATCCAGTACCGCACTATGAGAAGGTCCGGGTTCCAGTCCCTGATGGCCTTCATGGTGGTGACATACGAGAACGGGTTGGCGGTGTCAAGCAGAAAAGTGCTTTCGACTGGCATGGCCTCGTCATCGGCAGTCACATATTGTGTCTTTCCGGGGAAGAGGAATGCGGGATATTGTCTCTTGAAATTGAAAGCCCTTACTTCACAGGTTTTTCCCAGTTCACCGTATAGGCATGCGTTGAACTGGGAAATACCGCCCCTGTAGGGGTAAAAGCATGACAATATCGCTATTTTCAAAATCAGTCTGCGGTTTTCAGAACCTGTTGGCCCAGACTACTACTTCTTGTTCTTGTTCCTGACATATTCCTCATTCAGGCCGGCGAGCACATCATCCGTGATGTCAAGTTCAGGCTGTGCGAGAAATACGGGCTGTCCTCCCTGATTGATGAGAATCATTGCGTACTGCTTCTCCTGATTGTATTTTTCAAGATAAGTGTTCAGGGCGTCGACTATCTGGTTCATCATGACTGTCTGCTCCTCCGCAATCTCATTCTGTTTCTGTCCTGCGAAGAGGTTGAAGTCATTCTGCTGCTGCTGAAGCTCCTGACTTCTGACTTCGGCGACGGATCTTGTTATGAGCCCCCTGTTCAGCTTGTCCTGGAATTCGTTGACATCTTTTTCGAGTTTCTTGCCTCTGCGGTCAACTTCAGCCTGGATATTCTGGACTTTTGTCTCTACAGATGTCCTCAGGTCATTGGCCATGTCGTACTCGGTCATTATTCTGTCAAATACGATATACACAATGTCTCCTTTGGCTGCCGATACGGCTGTGCTGTCGTTGCTTGCAGTCACCTGAGCTTTCCCGCTCTCCGATTTGCCTGTCAATGACAATGTCCCGAATACTGCAACTGCAGCTACAGCTATGATGCTGAGGATTAGTGGTGCGTTTTTCATTATCGTTTTTTCTTTGTGTTTTTGTTACAATTTGCAAAGATATACAAAAATCTTGGCAATATTTCAGATGCTGCACACTCTTTTTGTCAGAAGTGCACTCTTTTCAGGTATTCCGCAATGGTCTTTTCAAGCCCCATGTACAGGGCGTCGCAGATAATCGCATGTCCGATTGATACTTCTGCCGTCCACGGGATGTTCCGTATGAAAAATTCCAGGTTCTCAAGGTTCAGGTCGTGCCCTGCATTTACTCCGAGCCCGCAGTCGCGTGCCGTCGCCGCTGCGGCAATGAACGGGGCTATGGCTGATTCCCTGTCAGTCCTGTAGCCTGCTGCGTATGGCTCCGTGTACAGCTCTATCCGGTCGCAGCCGCATTTTGCCGCGCCTTCTGCCATCGCAGGATCTGCCCCGATGAATATGGATGTGCGTATTCCCTTGGCCTTGAATGTCCTGCATATGTCCGACAGGAAGTCTGCATTCCGGACTGTGTCCCATCCTGCGTCGGAAGTGACAGCGTCGGCCGCATCCGGGACAAGTGTAACCTGGTCGGGGACAACTTCACAGACAAGGTCGATGAATTTCTGTATCGGGTTGCCCTCTATGTTGAATTCTCTCTTGACAAGCGGTCTGATTTCACGTACGTCCGAATATCTGATGTGCCTTTCGTCGGGTCTCGGATGGACCGTGATGCCCTCAGCCCCGAATCTCTCGCAGTCAAGGGCGGCTTTGGTGACATCCGGCATATTGCCGCCCCTTGCATTTCTCAATGTCGCTATCTTGTTGATGTTTACACTTAATCTTGTCATTTTGGGCGATTGTATTGCCGTTTCCGTGGATTATGCCCGGAAACCGCCGGCAAAAATATATATTATTTTTTATATGTTCGCCGAATCTTGTAACTTTACGGCTGTTTTATGTGCCGTCGTGTCCGGTCGGGCGCGTCGGTCAATAATTGTGTGAGATGGATATAGCTGTATATCTGAGGAACAGGACCCTGACGGGAGACAGCCGCATCGTGAGACTCAAGGACAGGCTCGTTGCGGGCGGGTGCAAAGTGGCGGACATCAGCGGACGGCAGGATATGGCCGGCCATGATTTTGACATGCTGGTGAGCATCGGAGGTGACGGGACTTTCCTTTCGGCGGCAGCACTTGTCGGAGAAAGCGGCATCCCAGTGCTGGGAATGAATCTCGGCAGACTCGGATTCCTTTCCGAGAACGGTCCCGACCAGGTGGCAGATGCAATCCTTTCCGGCTCATATACGGTTGAGGACAGGTCACTGCTTTCGGCAATGCCGTCATTCCCCACCGGGAATCCGGTAGTGGACGGATGGCCGTTTGCCCTGAATGAAGTGACTGTCCACAGAATCGGGGCCGCAATGCTCGGTGTGGATGTGGACATTGACGGGGCCCCTCTTCCCACATATTGGGCAGACGGGCTGATTGTTGCTACAAGTTCCGGCTCGACGGCCTATTCCCTGAGCGTGGGCGGCCCGATAGTGTTGCCGGAATCCAGGGTCCTGATTATTTCTCCGATTTCACCGCACAATCTCAATGTGCGTCCGCTGATAGTGCCTGATACGGCAAAAATCAGCATAGGTCTGCGTTCAAGGGACAGTTCGGTGATGTTCACCGTTGACAACAGGATGGTTGAGGCCGATGCTTCCCTGAAACTTGAGGTCTCGGTGGCACAATTTTCGCTAAAGCGGGTCCGGCTCAACGGCTCCAGCTTTATCAACGCCCTTACGAGCAAATTGTTCTGGGGCGAAGACATAAGGAATGGAAGAGAAAAGTAATTTATGATGGAAGAAAACGAAAGAATCCCGATGCATGTGTCAATCATCATGGACGGAAACGGCCGTTGGGCTGAAGAAAGGGGACAGGAACGGGTATACGGGCATGCCGCAGGAGTGGAAAGCGTCAGGGCATGTACGGAGGCGGCTGTGGAGACAGGGGTGAAATATCTTTCTCTGTTTGCTTTTTCCGAAGAGAACTGGAACCGTCCGGAGCATGAGGTGCATGCTCTTATGGAGTTGATGGTCAAGGCTATGAGGGACGAACTTCCGACCATGATGAAGAATGGGGTGAGGTTTCTTGTCCTGGGTAACAGGGCGCGTCTGTCGCCGGCACTGAATGCAATGATAGATGACTGCGAGACGCGGACTGCCGCAAATGACAGGCTTACACTTGTGATTTTCTTGAGTTACAGCGGAAAGTGGGACATCCTTCAGGCTGCAAAAAAACTTGCTGACGATATTGCGGCCCATCCGGAGAGAGCGGAAGAATTTGCCGCCATGGGCGTGGACGGCTTCGGAAAATATCTCGTCACATCCGGCATCCCGGATCCGGATCTTATTGTCCGTACTTCCGGCGAGTGCCGCCTGAGCAATTATCTCCTGTGGCAGGCAGCATATTCTGAGTTTCTTTTTACCGATGTGCTGTGGCCTGATTTCCGTAAAGCCGAATTTCGGGCTGCCCTCAGGGAGTATGCAGGCAGGGACAGGAGATACGGCAGGGTGAAGTGACTTTGTTTATAAAATTCAAACACTTTTCATATATTTGCACTTTTTATTGGGAATCATATCACTTGACAGAATAGAACAGAAGAAATGAATTTGCGCCGAATAGTCTTTCTTGCCCTCGTTGCTGCACTGTCTATCCCCGCAGCGGCACAGCTCAGGCAGGATGAAATAACGGTAGATTATAACAGTCCGAAGAAATATGTAGTCGGAGGTGTGACGGTTGAGGGAAACCATTATTTCAGCCAGGACCAGATAATACAGGTGTCCGGACTTCAGAAAGGCCTGACTGTTACTGTGCCGGGAGAAGATGTGTCTTCTATCGTGGAGCGGCTGTGGCTCCAGCGTTATTTTGAGGATGTTGCTGTTGTCATAGACTCTATCGCGCCTTCACGCGACACTGCATTTTTCAAGATATGCATCACCGAGCGTCCCCGGGTGTCAAGATGGACTTTCACCGGTGTGAAACAGGGAGAACAGAAAGAACTTCTTGAGCGGCTCAACCTCCGCAGGGGCGGGGAATTTTCCGATTATGTATCCAAGACGGCGACAGACATCATCAAGAGATACTATAAGGAAAAGGGCTTTCTTCTGACTCAGGTGGATGTCCAGACCAGGAGGGATACACTTGTGAAAAGCGCAATCAGGGTCAATTTTGCCGTCAACAGGGGCAAAAAGATAAAGATCAAGAAAATCACTTTCACCGGCAATGAAAATGTGAAGGAGTCCAAGCTGGTGCGCTCCATGAAGAAGACCAAGGACGCCAGGCTGATCAATTTCTTCAGTTCCAAGAAATTCAATGAGAAAGAATACGCCAATGACAAGCGGGGCCTCATAAGCGCCTTCAATGAAGCCGGATTCCGCGATGCCCGCATTGTCAAGGACACTATCTATTATGTCACTCCTGACAGGCTCGCGATAGACTTTACCATTGATGAAGGAAAAAGGTATTATTTCCGCAATATCACATGGACAGGAAATTCGGTGTACTCTTCGGACATGCTCAATAACATACTCATGATCAACAAGGGTGATGTCTATGATGTCGTCACCATGGAGAAGCGTCTTTTCGGCGGCGGGAAGCAGAATGAGTATGATGTCTCCAAGCTGTACCGTGACAACGGATACCTGTTCTTTAATTTGCAGCCTGTGGAAGTCAATATCGTGGGAGACTCCGTCGATGTGGAGATGAGGATTGTCGAGGGCAAGCCTGCCACGCTGAACAATATTATCATCAACGGAAATGACCTGACCAACGAAAGGGTGGTGAGACGGCAGATTTTCACCCGTCCGGGATATCTTTTCAGCCAGACCGACTTCGAGCGCTCTATAAGGGAAATCGCTTCCATGGGACAGTTTGACCCTGAGGCAATCGCTGATCCGTCCAAAGGATGGTCAATCCTGCCTAATCAGCTGGACAATACTGTTGATGTCGTTTATAATGTCACCGAGAAGCCTTCAAGTACTCTTGAACTGTCAGGAGGATGGGGCGGCAATACATTCGTCGCGACGGTCGGCGTCAGCTTCAACAACTTCTCCACGAGAAGAATCTTCGACAAGTCGGCATGGAGGCCTGTGCCTCTGGGAGATGCCCAGAACCTGTCCCTGAGGTTCCAGACCAACGGTACATATTATACCAGCCTCTCGGCAAGCTTCATGGAGCCGTGGCTCTTCGGAAAGAAGCCTACCTCGCTCAGCATCTCCGCATATTATACGCGGCAGACCAATTCCTATATCGCGTTCAATATCCTGAACAACGACGAGTTCATGGAGGTCTACGGCTTTGCTGCCGGAATCGGTACGAGGCTTAAGTGGCCGGACAACTATTTCGTGCTCTACAACCAGCTGAGCTGGCAGACATACAAGCTGCAGAACTGGGCGTACAATTTCCTGTTCAACACCGGTATCTCGCACAACCTCAGCTATACGGTGAGCCTCTCCAGGACTTCCACCGACCAGCAGATATACCCTCGCCAGGGCTCGGAGTTCAGCCTCTCGCTGCAGCTCACGCCTCCATACTCGCTTCTTCGCAAAAAGGACAAAGGTGTTCTGGATGCCAACGGCAATCCTACCCGCGTGTCAAGCTGGAAAGACATCAACTATGACCTCCAGTCATCCGAGGATCGCTACAGATGGATCGAGTATCACAAGTGGTCGTTCAAGGGTGCCATCTATACGAAGCTTGTCGGGGATCTCGTCCTCATGGCCAGGGCACAGTTCGGATATCTGGGGTATTACAACAGGAACTGGGGCTATTCTCCGTTCGAGGGTTTCCTTGTCGGAGGAGACGGAATGTCAGGCTACAACACATACGGTACTGAGGTGATTTCCCTGAGGGGATACGAGAATTACTCCCTTACCCCGATGGCATATACCCCGTACAGCAGCGAGGGACGGGCATATACGGGTAATGTCTACGACAAGTTCACCGTCGAACTCAGGTATCCGGTGGTGCTGCAGCCGCAGTCAACCATTTTTGCCCTGATATTCCTCGAGGGAGGTAACTGCTGGGCGGACATCCGGGATTTCAATCCGTTCCAGATCAAGCGTTCGGCCGGTGTAGGTGTGAGGGTCTTCCTCCCGATGATCGGACTGCTCGGAGTTGACTGGGGATATGGATTCGATGACCCGGTCAACGGCGGAAGCCAGTTCCACTTCGTGATAGGACAGCAGTTCTGACGCGGCTGATGCCTGAGCGGATTTGATTGGAACAGGCCGGATTAGATTGAAATTTAAAAAGAAATTATACGATATTATGAAGAAAACAATTATCATTCTTGCAGCTGCAGTACTTGCATGTACGGCTGCAACAGCACAGGAACTCAAGTTCGCGCATGTCAATTTCCAGGAGCTCGTGCAGCTCATGCCGGAGATGGACTCTGCAAGGGTACAGATTGACGCTGCGACAAGAGAGACTCAGGAGACATACGAGAGCATGATCATGGAATATAATTCCAAGGGTCAGGAATATCAGCAGAAGGAGGCATCATGGACTCCTGCCGTGCGTGAGAGCAAGGCCCGCGAACTCTCTGACATAGAGTCACGCATCCGTACTTTCGAGCAGTCAAGCCAGCAGGACCTGACCCAGCTCCAGAATACTCTCATGGCGCCTATCTATCAGAAGGCTCAGGAGAAAATCCAGGAACTTGCAAAGGCCAAGGGCGTGATATATGTCTTTGACGAGTCTTCTCTCCACTATGTGGATGCAACAAAGAGCATAGACCTTACTCCGGAGGCAAGGACTGCCCTCAATATTCCGGAAGGGAGGACTCTTGAGTCTCTGCAGGCTGAGCTTCAGGCACAGTATCAGCAGCAGGCCGGCGCAATGCAGCAGTAGTCATGATTTTTTCGGCAGTCCGGCCGATGTCGGGACTGTCGGTATCTATGGTGAGGTCTGAGCATTCTTCATAAATGCCTTTCCTCTCATTCAGAAGATGATTTATTCTGTCATACAGGGCTTCCGGATTGCCGGAGGCCCTTTTTGTCAGCATTGGTCTCCCGTCGCATGCTGACTGAAGTCTCTTGTGCAGGACATCAGCGGAGGCATTCAGGTATATGCAGAATGTATTTTCACTGATTGCAAGTCTGTTTTTCTTGTCAACGGGAGTGCCTCCGCCCAAGGCAAGGACAGTTGTGCTGTTCTCGTCCCGGTATGTCTTCAGGATTCTGATGAGGCATGATGACTCTCTGGTGCGGAATCCCGCTTCTCCCTCCGCCTTGAAAATTTCAGGGATTGTCATTCCTGAGTCTTCTTCGATGGCTCTGTCAAGGTCAATGAAGCGGCAGCCGAGCCTGCGTGCGAGTTCTGCGCCCACAGTGCTTTTCCCGCTGCTCATGAAACCGCAAAGAGAGATTATCATCGCTGTCAGAATAGTGTAGGGTCTGCGGCTCCGCTGTCTTCGCCGGCAGTATTTTCCTGCATGTCATCTTCCTGCATGCCATCCCCGGAGATGTATGAGGAATTTTCTTGAGGCTCATCGTCTTCCGGCTTATGCAGAGGCTCTGTAAATTCAGCTTTCTTCACTTCATGCTGGCTTACTTTCTTGCCTTTTGCCTGCAGGCCTTTCTTGCCGATGTATTCTTCAACATCAATTGCCTCGGCTTCCCTGTGCTCATGCTTCCCTCCGAAGGTCACAAGCATCTGTGGATGCCTGTCGTCTGAAAGAGCCGCCAGGAAGGAGCCTTTTGCCTCGGAAATGAAGGATACCGGGGTATTGTCGCTGATTTCAAAAGAGAATCTCTTGATGTACATGCACTTTGCGGCTCCATCCCAATATATTGCGGAGAATGTCTTCCCGATATCCAGTTTCTCGATTCTCAGCAAGTCTCCCTGGTATCTGTTGCTCAGGTCAAAGGAGGTAGTATAATATGTGCCGTCCTTGAATACGGCAAGTATGTGGTCGCCGGTGTTGAACTGTCCGAGGTAGAGACCCCGTCCGTCTTCATTCAGCCTGTTGATGTCTTCGTCAAGCCAGATGTCCTTGCCGCCGATTGTCGATGCTCCCTTTGCCTTGAGGGTGATTTTCCTTATCAGGTTCCGGGATACGAGGTTTCCCCTCGATGCCCTGCCTTTTATCAGTAGAGAGGAGAAATCATATTCTTCACTGCTTTTTTTCAGTTTCGGCTTAGGTGCAAAATTGATTTTGACCGTTTCCGCCTCTCCGTTGGGATTGGAACTGAACCAAAGGAGCATGGAGCCTGGAGTTCCCATGGTGACATCGTATTCTTTGTCCCGGGTGACGCTTGTGACGGAGAATCTCTTGGCATAGCTTGTGGAGCTTTTCCCGTCACGGTATATGACATTGTATATTGTTCTCGTGTCTTTTCTGTCGAATACGGCGACATGAATGATGTCTTTCCCGAGGAAGGCCTTGTCGCTGACCTTTGTCACCATGTATTTGCCGTCCTTGTGGAAGACGATTATCTCCGACATGTCTGAGCAGTCGCAGATGTATTCGGCATTGTCCTCTTTTTTGAGGCCTATTCCGACAAATCCGTCTGCGAAGTTGGCGTACAGCTTGGCGTTGTTGTTGACAACCCGTGTCACTTTTATTGACTCGAAATTGACGATTTCGGTCAGGCGCGGGAATGCCTTGCCGTATTTTTTCTTGAGATTCCTGAAATATTTGACAGTGTATTCTGTCAGGTGTTCAAGGTGGTTCCTGATTTCGTCCATTTCGGCCTCCAGGGACTTGAGCTTCTCGTCCATTGCCTTGGCGTCGAATTTGGAGATTTTCCGCACGGGCTTTTCTACAAGCCGCATGATGTCCTCCATCACTATTTCATTCAGGACAAGGCTCTGGTATTTTTTCATTTCCCTGAAGACTTCCTTCAGCTGTGCATCCCATGAAGAAAAGCTCTTGTCTTCAAGAATCTTGTATACCTGATTCTCAAAGAAGATTTTCTCCAGTGACCCGTAGTGCCATTCGCCTGTAAGTTCGTCAAGCTGGAGCTGGAGTTCCCGTCCGAGAAGTTCCCTTGTGTGTTCTGTGTTGTGCCTGAGAATTGATTTCACATCCAGGAACTGCGGCTTGTTGTCCACTATGACGCATGCGTTCGGTGATATCGACACTTCGCAGTCTGTGAATGCATACAGGGCATCTATTGTCTTGTCCGGAGACACATCGTTCGGGAGATGTATCACTATGTTGACTTTCCCTGCAGTGAGATCATCTATTTTCTTTATCTTGATCTTGCCCTTGTCCTTTGCCTTGAGGATGGACTCAATCACAAGATGCGTCGTCTTTCCGAACGGGAGCTCTGTAATTGCAATCGTGTTCTTGTCTATTTTCTCTATCCTTGCCCTCGCCTTGACATAGCCGCCCCTCCTTCCGTCGCTGTATTTCGAGCAGTCTGCGAATCCTCCAGTCGGGAAGTCGGGATAGAGTTCAAAATCACGGCCTTCAAGGATGTCAATGGAGGCATCGATGAGTTCGTTGAAATTGTGGGGGAGTATCTTGGATGAGAGGCCGACGGCGATTCCTTCCGCTCCCTGGGCAAGAAGAAGGGGGAATTTGACCGGAAGTACGACAGGCTCCTGGTTCCTGCCGTCGTAGGAATTCATCCATTCGGTGATTTTGGGGTTGAATACGACTTCTTTGGCAAATTTGCTCAATCGGGCCTCTATGTACCTTGGAGCGGCATTCGCATCTCCTGTGAAGATGTTGCCCCAGTTTCCCTGACAGTCTATCAGGAGATTTTTCTGACCGAGCTGGACCAGGGCGCCTTCAATAGATGCATCTCCGTGGGGGTGGAATTTCATTGCTTCGCCTACCAGAGTAGCCACTTTGGTCAGTGCCCCGTCGTCAACTCTGTACATGGCGTGCAGTATGCGGCGCTGCACAGGCTTGAGCCCGTCGGCAATGTCCGGTACGGCCCTCTGGAGGATGACATATGAAGAATAGTCCAGGAACCATTCTCTGAACATCCCCGACAGCTTGTATTTTCTGCTGTTGTCGTCTGTATTCATTTTCTCAATATTCGTAACCGAATCTCCGTAATTCTTTCTTGTTCTCCCTCCAGTCAGGGTCTACCTTCACGAAAAGCCTCAGGAACACTTTCTTCTGGAAGAAGTCCTCCATGTCAAGCCTTGCCTGGGTCCCTGTCTTTTTCAGGGCCTGTCCTCCCTTGCCGATGATGATGCCCTTCTGTGAGTCCCGCATCACATATATCACTGCGCTTATGTCATACCGCTCGCTGCCTTCCTTGAATTCCTCGATTTCCACTTCGCAGCTGTATGGGATTTCCTGACTGTAGTTGAGCAGAATCTTTTCCCTTATTATCTCCGATGCGAAGAATCTCAGGTTCTTGTCCGTAAACACATCCTTGTCATACCACGCAGGGGCTTCGGGAAGTTTTTCCAGAATGGCATCGAAGATATTCTCCAGATTGAATCTCTCCTGTGCCGAAGCGGGAATTATTTCTGCTTTTGGGAGCTGTTCTGACCACCAGTCCATAAGTGACTGGACATGTTCCTGATTGCTGATGTCGATTTTGTTGATTACCAGCACGACGGGGCATTCTATCTTCTGCAGCTTGGCGATGTATTCCTCGTTCTTGTCCTGCTTTTCAATGACATCGGTGACATAGAGTATGACATCGGCGTCCCCGATTGCGGTGTCCACGAAGTTCATCATGTTCTGCTGCAGCCTGTAGTTCGGACGGAGGATTCCCGGGGTGTCGGAATAGACTATCTGCCAGTCTTCTCCGTTCACTATCCCCATTATCCTGTGCCTTGTGGTCTGTGCCTTTGCCGTCACTATGGAGAGTTTTTCTCCCACCAGTGCATTCATAAGGGTGGATTTGCCGACATTCGGGTTCCCGATGATGTTGACAAATCCTGCCCTGTGCTTCATATTGTGTCCTTCTGTCATATCCGCTTGCTCCGGGACTAATTGTATGCACCCATCTTGAGTATATTTTCCTCTCCCTGGGTCAGGAAACGCCACTGTCCTCTCTTCAGGCCTTTCTTGGTGAGTCCGGCGAAGTAGACCCTGTCAAGTCCGCGCACCTCATAGCCGAGGGATTCGAATATCCTGCGCACAATGCGGTTCTTGCCGGAGTGGATTTCAATGCCGATTTTCCTGTGGTCGTCTTCCTCCACATATTCAAGCTCATCGGCCGCGATTTCTCCGTCTGTGAGCATGACTCCGGCCTTAATCTTGTCGAAATCATCCTCTGTAAGTTCCTTGTCAAGGGTGACCTGATAGATTTTCTTCTTGTCGTATGACGGGTGAGTGAGTTTTTCTGCCATTTCCCCGTCATTGGTGAACATCAGGACTCCTGTGGTGTATTTGTCCAGTCTTCCGACAGGGAACACGCGTGCCTTGCATCCTTTGAGAAGGTCCATGACAGTCTTGTCTGCATGCGGGTCGCTTGAGGTTGTCACGAAGCCTTTCGGCTTGTTCATGACAATGTAGACTTTTTCCTCTCCCCGGAGTCTTTCCCCGTTGAATCTCACATCGTCATTGTATATGTTGACCTTCGTGCCGAGCTCAGTCACGACTTCACCGTTGACTGTCACTACGCCGGCCTGGATGTAATTGTCAGCCTCCCGTCTTGAGCATACTCCGGAATTGGCTATGAACTTGTTGAGCCTTACTTCTTCCTTGACAGGTATGTTCACCATATCGTTGTCGGAGAACATGTCGTTCTGCACGAACTGCTTGCGGCTGATCATCCTGTTTATTCCGCTCTCGGCTGCAGGTGTCTTCGGCTTTCTCTGCTGGCCGAAGGCTCTGTCCGGTCTTCCTGAGGATGGTCTGCCGGCGTAAGGCCTTCCTGCTGCGGGTCTGCCTGATCCCGGTCTTCCGAATCCCGGGCCTCTGTGCCCTTCCTGCTGTGGCCCTCTTTCCGGGAACCTTCCGTGTCCGGCAGGTCTTCTCCTTTCAAAGGATGCCCCGCTTCTCCTTTCGTAACCTGAATTGTAACTTCTTCTGTCCCCGTCTGAGGAGTGTTCCCTGCTGAACCGTCCTTCGTATGTCGGGGCTGCCGGTGCGCTTCTCAGCTCTCCGTCCTTGCCCCTGATTACTCTTGGCCTGCGTTTTGGCGCTTCAGCTGAATATCTGCTGTTTCTGTTCTCCGAAAAGTTTCTTTCGGAATGTCTTCTGCCGTAGTCGCTACGGTCTCCTGTCATGCGGTCTCCGCCGCCTCTTCTGTAGTTTTCCATTTTTCTTTCTGATACCCTGTCCCCGGGCATCGCATTTTAATGAATGATGAATAATAATATGTTATGGCTCACGCCATTATGTCTTTTAAAAATATTTTGTCGTCTCTGTCCTATTCGGACTCAAGTCTGAAAATATAAGTTATTGTGCCTTTCTGTTTTTCGGGTGCGTCCTTCTTTACATTGAAATGAGCCTTCAGTGCGGCTTTGCGGGCTGCTTCCCAAAGTGTCTTTTCTGTTACGGTAGTTCCTGCGGCTCCCGGGACGGCATCTGTCACATTCCCGTCTCTGTCCACCCAAATTTCCACTACCACTTTCCCCGAAGCCTGGATTGAATATTCAGGTTTGTCCAGAGTTCCGAGTACAGACCGGCCCGGCAGCTTGGCATTGGGTTCGCCTTTTGTTTCCCCGGTTTCTGTGTTGCCCATGGCATGCCCTGCCTTCAGGGCTTCGCTTATCCTGTCCGCAACCTGCGGGGCCAATGTGTCTTTTTCAGTCTTGTTGTCAGCCGCAGGGAACAGAGCCCTTCTGTCTATTTCCGGCTTTCTCGGAGGCTGCTCCGTCTCCACATCCCCGAAGTCATCCACGACGGCTTCCTGCGCCTCATTGAGACTTTCCCCTTCAAGCTGTGCCTGTGACTGCTGTATCAGTTCCGTCTCCCTTTCCGGATCTGCTTCTTCTGAACGGGGCTCGCGCCCTATCCGGATCTCATCCGGCACCTCCGCTTCGTAGTCGGAGAAGTCAAGCAGGAGCGATTCTTCCGCAGGAGGCGGGTAGAGATATTTCATTCCGCTTGATACGCCGATGCATACAAGGCACAGATGCAATGCAACAGCGACTGAAATCCCGATTGTATTCGAGATTTTTTCCTGTCTTGCCCTGTCTTTTTTGTATTGCTCGTCCATTATTCAGGCCTTGTGGCCATTATTACTTTGTAATGGTTGCGTTTCGCTATATTCATTATTGCCACTACTTCCTTTACCGGAACGGTTTCATCCGCATATATTGAGAATGTGGGGTCCGGTTCATTCTGGAGAAGTTCCACAAGGTCGTCCTCAATGTCCCGGAACGGTACCGGCTCCTGATTCCCGTTTATGTGGTATGTGAAAGTGTCAGGCCCGGTGCCGTCGCTGTGCCAATGCTTGACGGACACGCTGACCGTGGCTTTTGCCGACACCTGTCCCGTGCTTTTGGGAAGCAGCAGCTTCAGCGCATTCGGATTCACGAGGGTCGATGTCACCAAAAAGAATATGAGCAGAAGAAACACTATGTCCGTCATTGACGACATGGAGAAGTTCGGCTCTGCCTTTGTTGTTCGCTTTAAGGCCATTTCAGTTGAGGATTGATTCTAAAATTCCATGGATTCTTCCGTGTCTTCCTTTCCGTCGGCCGGCTCGTGCAGCAGGTCCATGAAGTCTATGATTGTACTTTCCATCTTGAACACCAGATCGGAAATCTGTGAAGTGAGCCAGTTGTAGCCGAAATATGCGATGATACCGACGATGAGACCGCCCACTGTCGTGACCATGGCGACATAGATTCCTCCGGAAAGCAGGGTGATGTCAATGTTGTTGCCTGCCTGCGCCATGTTGAAGAATGCCTGCACCATGCCCATCACGGTGCCGAGGAATCCTATCATCGGGGCTCCTCCTGCCACAGTGGCAAGAATCGGAAGTCCTTTCTCAAGTCTGGCGACCTCTACATTTCCCATGTTTTCCACGGCAGTCTGGATGTCAGACAGAGGCCGTCCGATTCTCTCGATGCCTTTCTCCACGAGTCTGGCCACGGGAGAATCGTATTTCTGGCAGAGAGTCACAGCCGACTTGATCTTCCCTTCATGGAGGTAGTCGTGTATGTCATTCATGAAATTCTTGTCGATTTTCCCTGCCTGGCGGATCATCCACCATTTTTTGCCGAAAATGTAGATGGCTACGAACGAAAGGGCAAGCAGCACCCACATGAGGGCACCTCCCTTGAGGAAAAGGTCAAAGAATGACAGGGTCATCTCCTGCTGCGGTACGGCTTCGACGCTCATTGCGTCCAGTCCAGATTGCAATAGATTGAAAAGCATATTGTGTCTCTTGTTTTTCGAACCGACAAAAATAGACAAAATTTTTTATATACCGGCATTTTCGTCCGGATATTCTATCCGGCTCAGGAAAAGGGCATTGCCGGGCACTGATTCTCCTGCGTCGGACCTGTCTCCGCTCTTTATGAGCTCTGCGGTCCAGTCCGGGGTGTGCCGGCCGCGTCCTACATCAACAAGCGTGCCGACAATGGCTCTGACCATGTTGCGGAGAAACCTGTCGGCCCTGATGCGGAACATGATGAAGTCTCCGTTCTTGTGGGGATATCCGAGCACAGACACATGGGGCGGTGTCCAGAGCTCCCATACGGCTTCGCTGACGGTGCATATTGAGGTCAGGTTGTTTCCGCCCTTTTTTTCAAAGCAGCTGAAGTCGTGCTGCCCGAGGATGTGCTTTGCCGCAGCGTTCATTTTTTCCATGTCCAGAGGGTATCGGCAATACCAGGAGAAACTCTCCATGAACGGGTCTTTTTTCCTGTGGATGAAATAATGGTATTCTCTTGAAAGTGCGGAAAATCGCGCATGGAATCCGGGGTCTGCCGGCATGATCTCATGGACTGTGATTCCTTTGGGCAGGATGGCATTTATTTTGTAGAGAAAATCTTTCGCGTTATCCGGCGGGCAGTTGTCCGGCAGGTCAAAGTGTGCAAGATAGTTTATTGCATTGACCCCTGTGTCCGTTCGCCCGGCTCCGGTGACGGCGGTTCCGGTTCCGAGAAATGTTGAAAGGGCTCTTTCTATTTCTCCCTGTACGGTGCGTGCCGCGGTCTGCCGCTGCCAGCCGCAGAAGTCCGAGCCGTTGTATGAAAGCCTGAGTGTGTAGCGCATTGTCATTGTCTGTAACAGATGCAAAATTATCAAAAAATATATTTATGGAGAGCGTAAACATTAAAGAATTGAATGACCGCATCCAGCGTGAGAGCGCCTTTGTGGATATCCTGACGATGGAGATGGGAAAGGTGATTGTGGGTCAGAAGCATCTTGTTGAGAATCTGCTCATAGGCCTCCTGGCCAATGGACATATCCTTCTTGAAGGAGTGCCCGGGCTGGCCAAGACATTGGCCATAAATACCCTCGCTTCATGCGTGGATGCCAAGTTCAGCAGAATCCAGTTCACTCCAGACCTGCTGCCTGCCGATGTGACGGGAACTCTGATCTATTCTCAGAAAAGCGAGCAGTTCCAGATACGGAAAGGACCGGTTTTCGCCAATTTCGTGCTTGCTGATGAAATCAACCGTTCCCCGGCCAAGGTGCAGTCGGCTTTGCTTGAGGCCATGCAGGAGCGCCAGGTGACTATCGGAGACGAGACTTTCCCGCTTCCGGAGCCGTTCCTTGTGATGGCGACGCAGAATCCGATTGAGCAGGAGGGCACATATCCGCTTCCGGAGGCTCAGGTGGACAGGTTCATGCTCAAAGTCGTTGTCTCCTATCCGAAGAAGGAGGAAGAGAAGCTGATTGTGCGGATGAACAATACCGGTGAGTTCCCGAAGGCGCATGCCGTCATGAAGCCCGAGGACATAGTCCGTGCCCGTGAAGTGGTCAGGGACGTATACATGGACGAGAAAATAGAGCGGTATATAGTGGATATCGTTTATGCCACCAGAACTCCGCAGGACTACGGTCTGGACAAACTTGCGAATCTCGTGTCGTACGGTGCGTCTCCTCGTGCAAGTATCTCCCTTTCAATGGCGTCCAAGGCATATGCCTTCATCAAGAGGAGAGGCTATGTCATACCGGAGGATGTCCGGGCAGTGTGCAACGAGGTGCTCAGGCACAGAATCGGGCTTACATATGAGGCTGAGGCCGAGAATGTGACAACGGAGAATATCATATCAGAGATAATAAATGCAGTAGAGGTTCCATAATGGACAGGTCGTCAGGTGTGGAAGACCTTCTGAAGAAGGTCAGGAAAATAGAAATCAGGACGAGGGCTCTTTCCCATCAGATTTTTGCCGGAGAGTATCATTCTGCGTTCAAGGGACGCGGAATGGCTTTCAGTGAGGTCCGGGAGTACCAGTATGGGGATGATGTGCGCAACATGGACTGGAATGTCACGGCTCGGCTGAGGTCTCCGTATATCAAGGTCTTTGAAGAGGAGAGGGAGCTTACCGTAGTGCTGATGATTGACATCAGCCGTTCCGGCCTGTTCGGCACCTCGGGGATGAACAAAAGGGATCTTATCGCGGAGATTGCCGCAGTGCTTTCATTTTCCGCCATCATCAACAACGACAAAGTCGGTGCCCTTTTCTTCAGTGACAGGGTTGAGAAGTTCATTCCGCCCAAGAAAGGACGCAGCCATCTTCTGCATATCATAAGGGAGATACTTGAGTTCCGTCCGCAGCATGACGGGACAGACATAAGCGAGGCTCTCCGGTATCTGACAAATGCACTTAAGAAACGCTGTACGGCGTTTCTCCTGTCAGATATGCTTGATGTCAATGAAGACGGCAGTCCGCGGTACGAGGATGCCCTCAAGGTGGCGGTAAACAGACATGACCTGTCCGTCATCGAGGTCTATGACCGGAGGGAACGCAATATCCCCGATGTGGGGCTCGTCCATGTCAAGGACTCAGAGACCCTGAAGGATGCATGGATTGATACTTCCAGCAAAAAGGTACGCCAGGCATACATGAAGTGGTTCTCCGACATGTCGGAGTCTGCGTCCAGACTTTTTTTGAAATACAAGGTGGACAATGTCAGCATAGCCACTGACGAAGATTATGTCAAGGGACTGATGACATTTTTCCATAAGAGATGAAGTTTTCAGTAAAGATTTATGAAGGTTTTTCTGAAATATATTCCTTTGCTTCTGACTGCGGCAGTCTTTTACGGCTTCAGTGCGCCGGATGCAGGAGACATTTCCCGGCATCCGGGCAAAATTGATATGGATGGTCTGTTTCTGGAGTCTCTCCAGCAGAGGGATTCAGTGCTGATTGCGGACCAGCTTGAATATGGTTTTGTCCTGGACGGAATCACAGAAGGAACCGCCCTGGCTTTTCCGGACTACTCGGATGGATTCTGCGAGGGCGTGGAACTGGTGTCCGGGTGGAAAGTAGATACGCTGGACTTGCGCAAAGGACGGAAAGGCAGTCCGTCTCAGATGGACATAAGGGCCAGAGTAACCGTGACATCCTTTGAAGAGGGAGAGTACAGTCTGCCTCCTCTGTCGGTGCTGAGATATTCGCCTGACGGCACGGAAGATACATTGTTTTTCGGAAGCAAGACTCTGGAAGTGAAGACCGTTCCTGTCGATACGGCGGCTTTTGTCATCCATGACATAAAGGGACAGATGAAGTATCCGGTGACATTTTCAGAGATACTGCCGTATCTGGGCGGAGGCATCGTCCTTGCCGCGCTTGCTGTACTTGTTGTATGGCTGATAAGGAGGTACGGACGAAAATCATCCGGAGCTGATGCACGCAGGGATCCGCCGCATATCATTGCATTGAGGAAGCTTGACGGCTTGCGGGGCAACAAGCTGTGGGCACCGGACAGGCAGAAAGCCTTCTATTCCGGCGTGACGGATGCATTGAGGGAATATATCGTGTCAAGATACGGGATTTCGGCAATGGAGATGACCACGGCGGAAATATTCCGCGACTTGTCTGAAAAGGATGTGCCGCAGGACCTCTACGCCGAGGTGAAGGAATTGTTCGAGAGGTCCGACTATGTGAAGTTTGCCAAATATGTTGCTTCCGACGAGGAAAATGCCGCCGCAGTGCCTTCTGCCGTTAAATTCGTCACGATGACTTACAGGCAGGAGGTGGATGCGGATGCCGTATCCGGGACACATTCGGACAAGGCGGATGATGATACAAATTCAGAGGAGGAGTAGAAGATGTTTTTTGAGTATCCCGAACTGCTGTGGCTTGAAATAGTGCCTTTCCTGCTTGTCCTGCACTATCTGTATATAGAGCTGATGTCAAGGCGTCCTCATCTGAGGGTGTCTGTCATGCTTCCCTGGACGAAGGGCGGATTTTCTGCCGCTGCTCTCCTGCGGCATGTCCCGTTCGTCCTTAAGATTCTGGCACTTGTAATGATTGTCATTGCCATGGCACGGCCAAGGTCATCGGACAAGATAGATAAGGTGGACAGTGAAGGAATTGACATCATGCTTACGATGGATGTCTCCACGAGTATGCTGGCGCGGGATTTTGTTCCTGACCGCATCAGTGCCGCAAAGGATATTGCCATTGAATTCATCTCGCAGCGTCCATACGACAGGATGGGGATAGTGGTATTTGCGGGAGAAAGCTATACGCAGTGTCCGTTGACAACAGACCGTTCCACCCTGATCAACCTTATGAAGGAAGTCCAGACAGATCTGATTGAGGACGGAACTGCCATCGGCAATGGTCTGGCGACGGCAGTGGCAAGGCTAAAGGACTCCAATGCCAAGAGCCGGGTGGTGATTCTCCTGACTGACGGGGTCAACAACAGGGGGGAGATTACGCCTCAGATGGCCGCAGAGATTGCCAAGACATATGGAGTCAGGGTCTATACAATCGGTGTCGGAGCCGAGGGGATGGCCCCGTATCCGGTCATGACTCCATGGGGCGTTGAGGTTCAGAATGTCCGTGTGGAGATAGATGAAGACCTGCTTGCAGAAATTGCAGAATCAACGGGAGGCCGTTATTTCAGAGCCACTGACAATACCAAGCTGATGGAAATCTACGGAGAAATCAACAAGATGGAGAAAGACAAAGTCACCATAGACAGTTTCCCTATATACAAGGAACTGTTCACCGGATATGCGCTTGTCGCCCTTGTTGCCCTCCTTGTCAGTCTGATACTGGACCTGTTTGTGCTCAGAAGACTTCCATAATGAAGGTTTTCCGGAGATGTCCGGAGATATGATTTGAATTAGAGATATGATTAATTTTGCACAACCGCAATATTTGCTTCTGATATTTCTTATTCCTGTTTTCTTTGTCTGCTACGCAATAGTATGCCGTCTCAGGAAACGGAGGATAAGGAAATTTGGAGATGAAGAACTGGTCTCCGGACTCATGCCTTCAGCGTCCCGCGCAAAGGGCTGGGTCAGACTGGTACTTTTTTCAATTGCATTCTTTTTCTTTTCAATAGGCCTGTCCAGACCTCAGATCGGTGCCAAGCTGAAGGAACACAAGACAAAGGGGGCGGAAATCATGATTGTCCTCGATGTCTCCAACTCGATGCTGGCGGAAGACTATTCGCCGAACCGTCTGGAACGGGCCAAATTGGCAATATCAAAACTCGTGGACAGGCTCAGGGATGACCGTATCGGATTGATTGTCTTTGCCGGAAATTCGTTTGTCCAGCTGCCGATAACGGCAGATTATGTCTCGGCGAAGATGTTCCTCAATTCCATAACGACAGAATCGGTTCCGATACAGGGTACGGCAATAGGTGATGCCATCAACACGGCAGTCCGCAGTTTCAGCATACAGAGTCAGAAAAGCCGGGCGGTCATAGTGATTACCGACGGCGAAAATCATGAGGATGATCCGGTTTCTGCGGCAAGGCAGGCTGCAGAGATGGGCATCAGGGTCTTCACCATTGGCGTCGGCTCCGCAGAGGGGAAGCCGATACCGGTATCCGGAGGCCTGCTGAAAGACAGGGACGGCAATATCGTGGTTTCCCGGCTTGATGAGAAAACTCTCATGGAAGTTGCCAAGGCCGGAAACGGAATGTATGTCAAGGCCGGCAACAGTGAGTTCGGACTTAATCCCATCGTTGATGAAATCGACAAGATGGACGATGAGCAGTACAGTTCTGTGGTGTTTGAGGAATTTGATGAACAGTACATGTACTTTTTCGCTTTGGCACTTGTTTTCCTGGTCATGGAGATGCTCATTGGTGAACGGAAAATCCGCAGGAGGTTGTTTTAATATGCAGGCAGGAGGAAATATGATGATATACAGGATTTTGGTATATTTGATTGTCTTTTTGGCATCGGCTGGTGCGGTGTATGCCCAGCCTGACAGGAGGGATGTCCGCAAGGGCAACAGGGATTTCAGAAAAGAGGAATGGAAATCCGCAGAAATAGATTACCGCAAGGCTCTTGTGAAAGATTCGTCATCACTTGCCGCAAATTATAATCTCGCCAACACCTTATATAAGATGGGCGATGTGGAACAGGCTGCCAAGGTCTATGACAGTCTGAAGGATTCGGCTCCTGAATCAGAAATAGCTGCCGACTGGCATTATAACCGGGGCAATGCCGCATCTGTGCTGAAAGACTGGCAGGCAGCTGTCGATGCGTACAGGCAGGCTCTTCTGCTCAATCCGTCGGATATGGATGCAAAAGAGAATTATATATATGCCCGGGAAATGCTGAAAGACCAGCAGAACCGTCAGGACCAGGACAACCGTCAGAATCAGGACGATCAGCAGAATCAGGACCAGGACAACCGTCAGAATCAGGACGACAGCCCTCAGCAGGATGAAAATGACCGGCAGAATCCTCAGAATCAGGACAAGCCTCAGCCGCAGCAAAATGACAATGGCGGTTCTGAGCCCAAGATAACACCGCAGGCTGCACAGCAGATGCTGCAGGCTATCCAGGCAAAAGAGAAGGAGACTCAGGAAAAGGTCAAGAAAGAAAAGGCTGAAATCCTGAAATCGCGGCAGAAAGAAAAGAATTGGTAATGAGTGTAATAATGGATATCATGAGAAAAGTATTCCTGACGGCAGCCATGTCATTGGCCGCAATATATGCTTCCGCCCAGACTTCGGTCAGGGTTGAGGCTCCCGATGTGGTGGCGGCGGATGAGCAGTTCAATGTCACATTCATCATTGAGGGGGAGAACGAGCCGTCAGATTTCCGCTGGAGCGAAGGAGATGATTTTCAATTGGTATGGGGACCTCAGCAGGGGCATTCCACAAGCATAAGAATCATCAACGGGAAAAGGACTAAGTCCTCGCAGTTCACCTATACCTATATCCTTCTTCCGAAAAAGACAGGAAAATTCATGTTGCCGGAGGCGGTTGCCAAAATCAAGGGCAAGGAAATCGTATCTCCCGCAACAGCCATCGAAGTCGTTTCCAACGGTGCATCTTCCTCTCCAGGAGCGGGTGCATCTTCAGGCGCATCCTCCGGCAGGAGCACTGCATCACAGTCTGGAATCTCGGATGACGACATTTTCATGCGATTTACCTTCAGCAGGACAAAAGTCGTCGTCGGGGAACCCGTGACAGCAACATTGAAACTCTACCAGCGGACTAACATAGCAGGTTTTGAAAATGTACGTTTCCCGGCTTTTGACGGCTTCTGGAGTCAGGAAGTCGAGGCACCGACAAATATTGAATTCAAGAGGGAAAGCTACAATGACATGATATACAATACGGCTCTGCTCCGTAAATTCGTACTGATACCGCAGCAGGCCGGAATCATGACTATTGATCCTGCAGAACTTGTGTGCCTTGTTAATGTCAGGGTTTCATCCGGAGGTCCGGCAAGCATCTTCGACGGTTTTTTTGATGAATACAGGACAATAAGGAAGCGTGTCTCTACCCCGTCATTCAAAATCGAGGTGTCGCCCCTGCCTTCAGGAGCCCCGGCATCATTCGGAGGGGGAGTGGGTTCATTTTCGCTCAGCGCACGACTCAGCAAGGATTCAATAGCAACACATGAGGCTGCATCCCTTCTTGTGACAGTCAAAGGGAAAGGAAACATATCTCTGACAGAAGCGCCTGCGGTCACATTCCCTCCTGATTTTGAAGTCTATGACACCAAGGTTACAGAAAATGTCGACAAATCAGGTACTTCCGGCAGCAAGACATACGAATATCCGTTCATCCCGCGCAGCCATGGAGACTTCGCCATTGCTCCGATCCAATACAGCTATTATGATGTGGGCCAGGGCAAATATGTGACACTGAAGACTGGACCGCTGCTTTTTTCTGTGGCCAAAAGTGCTGACGGCGGCGCTTCAGGAGTGCAGTCTGTGGTGCCGGCAGTCGTCGGGCAGGGTGTGAAGAATCTTAATGAAGACATCCGGTATATAAGAACGAAGGATCATGACTTGTCTTCAAAAGGTGAATTTCTCGTGGCCTCAGGACGGTTCTGGGGTCTGACAGCACTCCTGGTTGCCTTATGTGCCGGAATATATTTCCTGATGCAGGCTCTTGCTGCCCGCAGGGCAGATGTCGTCGGCATGAAGACGCGCAAGGCCACGAAGATGGCCTTGAAAAGGCTCCGTCAGGCCAATGAATATCTCGGACAGAATCTTTACACGGCATTTTATGAGGAACTGCACAAGGCCCTGCTCGGCTTTGTCTCGGACAAACTCAATATTACGGCCTCGGAACTTTCCCGGGACAGGGTATGCGCAATGCTTGCATCTTCAGGAGTGGACGATGAGATGATATCCCGCTTCACCACTCTTGTCGATGCATGTGAATATGCCAGATATGCCCCTGATTCGGGCCATGAAGCCATGAATACACATTATCAGGATGCTGTAGACATAATATCCGCAATGGATTCCAAGATGAAAGGAAAATCAAACCAGAATAACTCCCGCGGAGGCAGTTCCCACAAGTCATCGGCCTTGGCCCTGCTTCTGCTCCTTGCTCTCCCGGTCACCTCTGAAGCCGCCGGAGATGCAGTCATAGATTCATTATGGACAAAGGCTTCTGCCGCATATTCGGAGGGCCGGTGGGATGATGCAGTCAAAGGCTATGGGACAATAGAGTCTTCGGGCCTTGAATCAGCTGCCCTGTACTGCAATATGGGAAGCGCATATTTCAAATCCGGCGATTATCCTCATGCTGTCCTTTACTTTGAACGGGCATTGAAGCTTGATCCGTCATATTCGGATGCACGGTATAATCTTGAAGTCGTATCAGGATTTCTGCAGGACCGGATAGATCCTGTACCGGAATTTGTCCTCAAGACCTGGACGAGAGCCGTATGTTATATACTTGACTCTGATGCCTGGGCCATTTTGTTCATGGTTTTTCTCTGTCTGACGGGAACTATGTCCATTGTCCTGTTCCTTTCTGCCCGCTCGGGCTGGAAGCGGACCGGTTTCTTCGGGGGAATTGTTGCGCTTCTTCTTGCCGTATGCTGCCTGAGTTTCTCCCTGTGGCAGCGCAGTGACTATATGAAGGCTGACAGCGCTGTGATAATGCGGCCTGTCACATCTGTCAAGAGTTCCCCTTCAGATGAAGCATCTACGGATCTCTTTATCCTGCACGAAGGCACTGTTGTAAGAATATTGGATGAAGTAGGTGACTGGAACAACATCGAACTCGCAGACGGCCGCCAGGGATGGATCCAGTCAAAGAGCATAGAGGTCATATAATTGACGGCCATTTTCAAATTGCAAAAGCCTCGCAAAAACTCAGTTTTTGCGAGGCTTTTTTGGTCGGGATGAGGCGACTCGAACGCCCGACCCCTACGTCCCGAACGTAGTGCGCTACCAACTGCGCTACATCCCGTTCCTATGAAAAAGAAGCTGCCGCCTTGACAGCTTCTCCCTCTGCTATAAGAAAACCTTTAAGGTTACTCCCTTACGAAAGTTTGTTGATGTATACGGCAAGACCGCTCTTGAGGTTTGCGGCTTTGTTCTTGTGAATGACACCGATTTTTGCGAGCTTGTCAATCATTGCATAGACTTTCGGTGCATTGGCCTCTGCCGTGCCTTTGTCTGTCGTATTTCTCAGGGCGCGGATCGCGTTCCTGGTCGTCTTTGCATAATATTTATTATGCAATCTGCGTCTCTCGCTCTGGCGATAACGCTTGTCAGCTGATGCGTGATTTGCCATTACTTTATTTTTTTATATTTCGTAGTGGGTAGGGGAATCGAACCCCTATTGCAAGAATGAAAATCTTGAGTACTAACCGTTATACGAACCCACCGTTCACCCCATTCTGTCGAATTGGGAGTGCAAAGGTAGACAATTATTTCAATTTGCCAAAATATTTTTATTATTTTTCCTGTTCATCCTCCCACTGGAATGAATATATGATTGACTCGACCTGCCTGAGATAGATTCGCTTGTCATATCTCGGGGCATACACAAAGGCTTCGAGCACGATTATATCTTTCCCGTCGCGGCTATAGAATGAATGGGACACGAACGGTCCGCCCATATAGTCGTTGTGTACTTCCCAGAAGCCTCTTGTCTGGGCAAACTGGCGGTCCTTGTACTTTATGTATTCAAGTCCCGGTTGAACGGCCTCGGCTGTTGTCATCCAGGTATTGTCAAACATTCCCGGCACATTGGCCTTCAGCATGGCATTCCTGTTGGCAATGATTTCCTCAAGGGAGAAATCCTTTTCTTCATCTCCGGTGGCAGGGTATTTATAGACAAATATTCCCTGTATAGTGTACTGGGTGTCGTAGGAAATCCATACGAAATCAGAAGTTTCTTTCTTGCATGAATATCCTTTCGGAAAATATGGGGATCCTCCGAAAATCTTGTTTACTGTGGCCCTGAGCTGTCCGGCTTCATATTGCTTGGTGTTGATGATGACCCTGTCCCGCTCTGCCTGTTCGTATGCGTTGAGTATCAGTTCGCTGTTTTCTGAAATAAGGGATGCGGCCGTTTCATTGTCCGGAGCATTGACAAGCATTATGCATTGCGGCTGGGCCCACTGGTCGTATTTGAGCCTTACTCCCGGCTCTGTGACCTTTGAGTCAATATTGACCATGAGGATATTGCGGTGCAGCTGAAAAATATTCGTGAATGCCGTTGCCGGGACATTTATGAGTGTATAGAGAGGCTCCTTCTGCGGAAGGTACGGGCAGTCGCTCGCGAGGAGGTCGCGGATTTCGTTGCCTGGAGTCCCTTCCCAGGCCTCTTTGCCTATGACTACAACTATTTCTCCTGCCTTGCCGCTCACATTCGGCAGCAGTCGTTTTGTTGAATTGCCGCATGACACAATTGCGAGAAATGCTATTGTGGCTGCAATTGCCGGCTTGAGGAACAAGAATCTTTTCATTGCGCGTTATTTATTAAAGAGTGTGATATTTTTATGGTATATATTTTTGTCGGTTGAAATATAGCAATTAAATCCGAATTATCTCATAAGTCTCCCTATGTCATTGCCGAAGGCAAGTATTATCAGTCCGAAAAGCAGGATGAATCCCACGATCTGGGCACCTATGAGAAATCTGTCGCTTGGCTTCTTCCGGGTGACGATTTCATACAAAGTGAATACAATGTGACCTCCGTCCAGTGCCGGGATAGGCAGAAGATTCATTACTCCGAGCATTATCGAGAAGAGTGCCATGATGCTCAGGAAGGCATACCAGTCCCAATATGACGGGAATATCTGTCCCATGGCGATGAAGCTGCCGACGGACTTGTAGGCCTCCGTGCTCGGGGTGAAAACAAGCTTCAGATCCCTTATATAGCCTCCTATGGTGTTGCAGGCCATCTTGCATCCAGCGGGAATGGCAGACAGGACAGAATATCTGTGTGTCTTTATTCCCGGGATACGGGTCAGGACTCCGAACCGCCCGGCGGTATCCACTTGCATAGACATCATGAGCGTATCGGCTCCTCTGACTACGGAGACGGGAACTTCCGAATCCGTGTGTTTCTTGAGCAGCTGCCATGAGTCCTGTACATATTCCACCGGGGTCCCGGCAATCTCTATTATCCTGTCTCCTCCGGTCAGGCCGCAGCCGTAGTTTGCAGATGCCGGCGGCACGGTGTCTATGACAAAAGGAGTCGCCAGAGAGAACATCCCGGGGGTGTTGAGGACATCGCCTATCATGTTCCCGTCGATGTAGATGTCAAGCGTATCCCCATCCCTGAGCACCGTGGCTTTTTCTGCCGTTCTTCTTGCAAGGTCCGCCTGGAGCATGCCGAAATTCTCCGGGACATAGTCGTCGAATGCCAGAATCCTGTCTCCGGTGCGGAATCCCATCTCGTATGCAAGGTCGTTGACATAAATCCTGTTGTCTTCATTGCTTATGTAGCTTTCTCCCCATCCTGCAAGGATTCCGGCATAGAGGATAATGGCAAATATGAAGTTGAACAGGACTCCGCCCGCCATCACCAGCAGCCTCTGCCATGCGGGCTTGCTTCTGAATTCCCATTCCTTCGGTTCCTGGCTGAGGTGTTCCGTGTCCATGGATTCGTCAATCATTCCGGCAATCTTGCAGTAGCCGCCCAGCGGCAGCCAGCCTATCCCGTACTCCGTATCGGAATTTTTCGGCTTGAACTTGAACAGGGAAAACCCGCCTGCATCAAAGAAAAGATAGAATTTGTCCACCCTTATCTTGAACAGCTTGGCGAACATGAAATGTCCGAGTTCGTGGACTAAAACCAGTATTGATATGACAATCAGTATCTGAAGTGCCTTGAAAAGTACAATCATCTTTCTAGCGATGTTAGTTTATGCTAAGAATTTCTCTGGCTTTCGCCGATGCTTCCCTGTCTGTGAGGAAAATGCAGTCAAGGTCAGGATGGCTGACAAAATCCACGCCTGCCATGCAGCGGCTGACAAGTTCCGACATGCCGTAGAAACTTATTCTGCCATGCAGGAAGGCATCGACGGCCACTTCATTGGCTGCATTCATGATGCATGGCATGTTTCCTCCTTTTTCCAGCGCCTCTTTGGCCAGGGCCAGGGCCGGGAATCTTGTTTCGTCGGGGGCCTCGAATGTCATTGAGCCGAGCTCCGCAAAATCAAGTTTGCGGTTGTCCAGCGTAAGGCGCTCGGGATATCCTAAGGCATACTGGATAGGCTCTCTCATGTCGGGGTGTCCCATCTGGGCGATGACGGCCCCGTCTGCAAATTCCACCATGGAATGTATGACAGACTGCGGATGCACTACTACATTTATTCTGTCAGGGCTGACATCGAACAGCCATCTGGCCTCTATGATTTCAAGTCCTTTGTTCATCATTGTTGCGGAGTCTATGGTGATTTTGTTGCCCATGGTCCACTTCGGATGCCTGAGGGCCTGCTCCGCGGTGGCTGAAGCTATCCGGTCTTTCGTCCATGTCCTGAACGGACCTCCGGAAGCCGTAAGATGGATTTTTTCTATCTGTGCCTGCGGGGAGCAATGGAGGCACTGGAAGATGGCCGAGTGCTCGGAGTCCACGGGAAGTATTGCCGCATGGTGCTTTGCCGCCAGTCCCATTACTGTCTCTCCGGCTGCGACAAGTGTCTCCTTGTTCGCGAGGGCTATGGTCTTGCCTGCCTTGATTGCCGCCACAGTGGACTCCAGGCCGCTGAATCCTACCATTGATGTCAGGACAATGTCTGTTTCGTCTCCGGCCACGAGGTCGCAGACAGACTGCATCCCCGCAAATACCTTTGTGTAATGCGGCCGGAGGGCTTCTGATACTTCCGTGTATTTGTCGCTGTTGCAGATGACTACATTGTTGGCGTCAAATTCGATTGCCTGCTCGGCGAGAAGCCTGCTGTTGTTGTTGGCTGTCAGAAGCTCCACTTCAAACAGGTCTCTGTGCTGCCGGATGACATCAAGTGCCTGTCGTCCTATGGACCCGGTCGAGCCAAGTATGGCTATGCGTCTCTTTCTCATCTGGAATTGATGTGTTTTTTCATCAGAAATTGATGTATTTGGTCGGATCGATGGCTTCTCCCTTGTGCCACAGTTCAAAATGCAGGTGGTCTCCGGTGCTCAGCGAGCCCGTGTTGCCTACCATGGCTATCGGGGAGCCGGCAGTGACTTTGTCTCCTGTTTTCTTCAGAAGCTTCTGATTGTGCTTGTATGTCGATACGATGTCATTGCTGTGCTGAATCTGTATTGTGTATCCTGCCTCGTCATTCCATCCTGCAAATATGACTGTGCCGTCAAGTACTGCGGCAACAACGGAATTGGCGGGGGCGGTGATGTCTATGTAAGGGTGGATGACAGGGTCGTATCCCTGTGAAATTATTCCCTTCAGCGGAGTGAAGAAGTGCAGGCCTTCGATCGGAAGATCCCTCTTGCCCGTTTCGGTAAGTTCGAACTGCTCTTCCTCCATGACGGTCTGCCTGAGAATCGAGTCCTGTCTGTCTGCCAGATGTGCGTCCGCGAATTTGTCTTCGGCGGTTTTCCTGCTGTCAATGAGGCTGTCTATGCGCAGCGGCTGTTGCCCGTCGATTACCCTCCGGAGGTTTTCAGAGTAGAGGTGCCATGTGGTGATGACGGCCTCGAGGGAGTCGATGCGCATCGCATTCAGAATCGCGGCTCGTTTGCTGTGGGCGTCGGGATATCCCGGTATGAATGTGCGTACGGGGGTAAAGGCTGTGATGCAGAATATGGTGAGAACAAAAAGCACGACCGCCGACACTGCCGTTACAAGAAAGCCTGTCTTTGTGAATCTCATTTCCCAGAGTTTCTCGTGTGTCTGGGCATCCAGAAGCGACAGCCTGTATGTGACCGTCTTTTTTTCTTTTTTTTGCTGAGCCATACTTTAATATTACCTTTGCACCCTGAATTATGGACAGAATCATCGGAATAGACTACGGAAGAAAAAGGACGGGAGTCGCCGCAAGCGATCCCCTCGGCATCTTCGCGTCTGCGCTGGATACAGTCCAATCTGCAAAGATAATAGAATATCTTAAATCTTATTGCGAAAAAGAGACGGTGAAGACATTTGTGGTTGGGTGGCCCGTCAATATGGACGGAGCCCCGTCTGAAGCCGCTGCAGATGTCCGGGCATTCGTGTCCCGGCTCAGCCGGGAATTTCCGGATATCCCTGTGGAGATGGAGGATGAGCGCTTTACTTCGGTCCTTGCCCACAGGGCTATGATTGACGGGGGGATGAAGGCAAGCGAAAGGAGGGACAAGTCGTCCGTAGACAAAATCAGTGCAGCCATCATTCTTCAGGGATGGCTCGACCGCAGAAACGGCGGTACAAATTTTGTAGTACCTAATCAGTTTGTGCCTGACTCATTGTCTGATAAGGTGTCCGGAAAGCACGGACGCAGCATCCGGGGAGGCCTTTCGCGAAAGAAAAGGTAGAACATCGGGAAATAATAAAAATAAAACAGAAATTATGGTATTGCCGATTTATTTGTATGGGGCGGAAGTGCTTCGGGAAAATGCCGCCGATGCCGATCTCGCCCAAAAGGACTATCTGACATCCCTTGTTGCGGATATGCAGGAGACTCTGCGGTCTGCCGACGGATGCGGTCTTGCCGCCCCGCAGGTGGGTGTGTCTCTCAGGGTGCTGATTGTGGACGGGGATGTGGTTTCCGAGACATACGATTATCTGAAGGGCTTCCGCCGGACTATGATCAATCCCGTGTTGCTTGAGGCCAGCGAGGAGACCAGGGAGTATTCCGAGGGCTGCCTCAGTGTGCCGGGCATATATGCGGATGTGCGCCGTCCGGCCAAAATCAAGGTCGAATATTATGATGAGAATTTCCAGAAGCAGGTCGAGGAATTTGACAGATTTGCATGCAGGATGATTCAGCATGAGATGGACCATCTTGACGGGAACCTGTTTGTCGACAGGGTCGCTCCCGTAAGGAAAAAGCTCATCGGCAGGAAACTCAGCGGCATTGCCCGCGGGAAGGTTTCCCCGAGATACAAGACAAGAAGCAAATAGTTATGGGAGCATTTCACGCATACGACATCAGAGGTGTCTATAATGTTGACTTTGACAAGGAAACAGTTTATAAGACCGGGTTTTTCATCCCTGAACTGCTGCAGGCGGACAAGGTCCTTGTGGGAAGGGACTGCAGGGAGTCATCTCCTGAAATTCATGACTGGCTTGTACGCGGACTGACTGATGCCGGTGCCGATGTCTATGATCTCGGCCTGAGCACAACCCCGATGGTGTATTTCGGCACTGCCGAATATGGATTCAAGGCATCTGTCCAGATTACGGCATCGCACAATCCGGCGCAGTACAACGGGATGAAAGTTTCGCGGGAGAATGCACTTCCGGTCGGTCTTGACAACGGTCTCGGACAGATTCGGGACTGGATTGACTCGGGGCGGGAATGTGTCCCGGCTCCGAAGAAGGGCGCAGTCATTCCGATGGACATACATGATGCCTATCTGAAATTTCTCCTCGGCTTCAAAGGGGACTATTCCGGGCTGAGGATAGCAATGGATCTGTCCAACGGCATGTCCGCGCTCTACGCAAAGGAAATTTTCGGGAACACACCGGAATATATCTACGATGAAATGGACGGACGCTTCCCGAACCATGAGCCGAATCCTCTCGTGCAGGAGAATGTCAGGGCTCTCCAGTCGCTCGTGCTTTCATCCCGCGCAGACATCGGGGTCATTTATGACGGAGATGCTGACAGAGTGATGTTCGTAGACGAGAACGGCAGTTTCATTTCTCCCGACCTTATGATTGCCGTGCTCGGCCACTGGTTCTTCGGAGACTGCAGGGGCGATGCGACAGGAAAGGGCAGATGTGAAGGCGCCGGAGGCAGGGTGCTTCAGGATATAAGAAGTTCAAAGGCAGTCGGCGAATATCTGGTGCCTATGGGTGCGGAAATGCATACATGGAAAGTCGGCAGGGCATTTGCTGCCCGCAAACTCAGGGAACTTGACGGAATCTACGGCGGAGAACTGGCCGGGCATTATTATTTCCGGGATTTCTTTTATTCAGACAGCGGCCTTCTTGCATCTGTGCTTATTCTGAATGTGGTTGCGGAAATGAAGAAAAGGGGCATCTCCCTGAGCCGTCTTGTCGGCGGCATCGCAAAATACCGGAATTCCGGGGAGATCAATTTCAGAATTGAAGACAAGCAGGGAGCCATGGATGCCGTCAGGGATTATTTCATGAAAGCAGAGAAGCCGACGGCATATATGGATTTTGACGGCTACAGGGTGGAATTCCCGCAGTGGTGGTTCAATATCCGTCCGTCAAATACGGAGCCATACCTCAGGTTCATCTGTGAGGCCTCGTCGGAGGAACTCCTGAATGAAAAGGTGGCGAAGGTGCGTGAAATCTTAAACGGCAGATTATGACGAAAACAGAAATCGTTGCAAGGATAACGGGAATCATAACCATACTGGTGTTGTCGGCTGCAGCCGCAACGGCATCTCCGGCTGATGAAAAAGGCCGGGACGATGTCATCGGAAGCGGTTTTCCCACTGTAAGACGCTCAGTCCCGTTGACAAGACAGGAGGCCGAACTGATTGTGCCCCGGCCTGCCCTCAAACCTGTCAAATCGATGATTGACACGGATGCCATGGTCATTGATACTCTTGATACTGTCAATGAGCATGTGAAGGTGGTGCTTTACAGCGACAACACATGGCAGTATGTCAAGGACGGAGACTTCATGATGCAGGCGGAAGTATTCAACGAATATTGGGACGAATACTCCATGGATCCGTATAAAATTGATTTGGACAGTCTTGACAATGTGTGGTCTCTGTGGGTGGTGGACAGTCTCAGCCAGTACCATTGTCCATATCTCGGCGATGTGCATCCCCGTGGGAAATTCGGCATACGCAGGGGAAGAAGGCATCAGGGAATAGATATTCCCCTGACGACAGGAACCCCTGTCCATGCCGCCTTTGACGGTGAAGTCCGTGTCTCAAGATATGCGTCAGGATACGGCAATCTTGTGGTCGTCAGACACCAGAACGGCCTTGAGACATTCTACGGACATCTGTCCGGCCGTAAGGTCAAGTCCGGAGACTGGGTGCATGCCGGAGATGTCATAGGTCTGGGCGGCTCCACCGGACGCTCCACCGGCCCTCATCTTCATTTCGAGACCAGATACAAGGGATATGCCTTTGATCCCCAGTGGCTCATAGACTTTGAGACAGGAGATCTCAGATATCGTCTGTTTGTCCTCAAGAAAAAGTATTTCAGCCCGTACAGCAATTATGAGCAGGATTTTGAAGACGAAATCCTGAATGCCGAAGATGATGCCAGGGAGGATGCGGAAAGAGCGGCCATGAGATACTATACGATAAAGTCCGGGGATACTCTCGGACGGATAGCATTGGCCAACGGCACATCGGTTGCCGCCCTGTGCAGAATGAACGGCATCACGCCGCAGACAATACTTAAAATCGGACGTACGATACGTGTGCAATGATTGACTGCCCGGAGCCGCCTATGAAGATAACCTTTCGCATAATATCCGTGGCATCGGCCATAATGATTCCGGTTGCCGCCTTGTCGGCTTTTGAGCTGGCTCCGAACCATAAGGGGAAGATTCAGCATTCCGACAGTATGAAGGATTCTCTGGCTTCTGCCTGGCTTGAGAGAAGTGTGTATTATTCAGATAAAAATGCAGACAGTGTCCTGTTCTGCTGTAATGAAGGACTGAAGTATGCCGGCCCGGACAATCCCGAACTTTATGTAGGCCTCCTTACCAATATTGCGGAGGCAAGATTTTCTCTCGGAGAGATGGATGAAAGCATCCGTGCTCATCTGTATGCATATTCGGAGGCTACCAGACTCGGTTGCGGCGCAGGCATACGGAGTTCTCTCCTTGCGTCAGCCGGACTTTCATGGAAGAGAAAGGCGGAACTGGACTCGGCTCTCCATTATTATAACAGGGCGGTGGATCTTCTTGACGGAGAAGACGGAGTGTCGTCCGAGCTGTGTCATGTCCTGACAAACATAGCCGCATTGTATGTGTCATATTCAAGACTTGACGAAGCGGAGGCATACGCCAGGAAAGCCGTGGAAGTGTCAGATGAAGATACAGACCCGGACGATGTCATATATGCCTATTCGACGGTAGGGGCGATACTGGCGAAAAAGGGGAATTATGAAGAGAGCGTGAAGATTCTTCGCGAGGCCTTGGCGAAAGCCAGAAAATTGGGGCAGCCGAAATATGAGCTCAAGGTTCTGACCTATATTCTGGCGATGTTCAACTATACGGGAGAAAGGGATTCGGTCGAGTCCTATGACCGTGAAGCCGTAAGACTTATGAGAAATCTGCCGAAAAATCTTCCGGAAGTGCTCGGGTACAAGGAGACAGAGGCAAAGGTGTTCTCATCTGTGGGAAAATACAGCGAGAGCAACAGGATACTTTCTGAACTGCTTGCTTCTTCAGGTAAGAACGAGCAGTCGACATCGGATATCCTGTGGCTCTGCATGGCACGGAATTATATGGCGATGAACATGTTTGCCGAGGCTTCATCATGCTATGAGAATGCAATTTCTGCTTCTGACAGTCTCCGCGACGATGCGATTCAGAGCCAGCTTTCCGAATGGTCGGTGAAATATGACACAAGGGTAAAGGACCTGGAGATATCCAGGCTTGAGACGGACCGGATAAGAGAGAGGTCTGCCCGTATCCAGTGGCTGATGACGGCCGTCATTCTGATGCTGGCATCTGTGGCCGGCTTGATATACTATGTGTTCTGGAGCCGGGGCAGGAAACGGTATGAAGAGCTGATGCTGGCCCAGAAATATATTGAAGGCCTTGAGAAAGAACGGCTCAGAATTGCCGAGGACCTTCATGACGGAGTCTGCAATGATCTGCTCGGAATCGGTCTGCAGATGAAGGCAATCAGCAGAAAAGGCGAATGTGAAGCCGGGAATGACATAATTGAAATGATTGAGAAACTGCGTGCCGATGTCAGATACATTTCTCATGAACTCATGCCTCCGGAATTCCGTTTTGCATCGCTTGATGAGATAATGGATTCGTATGTCGGGAAATTCTCCGCCCATTCGGAAATCTCTTTCAGATTTGAGAAGTCTGCGGACGGAAATGAATGGAGGAATATTCCGGATAACATATCATATGAGACATACAGAATATTCCAGGAATTGCTTTCGAATATCGTGCGGCATTCCGGTGCAAGAAATGTGGACATCATCCTGCGCCTGAACCGCAGGATGCTGAGCCTGAACTTTGATTCCGACGGCACGGCAAAACTGCCTGAAACAGTGCGCGGCGGACGGAATACCAAAGGAATAGGGATGTCGGTAATCAGGGAAAGAGTAAAGTCCATAGGAGCAACTCTTTCATTTGGGGAAGGAGACTTCGGGCAGCATTTCTCTCTTTCGGTACCTCTTTACAGGCGTCGCCAGTGTTTGAAATGACAATGAAAATCATGTATTTGCGTGATGCGTTTTTGGCATGATTGCAGTTTCTTTGCAAAATATTCTGAAACCGCGACTTGTCAGATGGAAGAAATTGATGCACATATTCTTGTGGTCGATGACCATTCTCTTGTACTGAAAGCACTTAAAGACATCCTGAAGGCTGATTTTCCTAACGCAGTCATAGCGGATGCAAATTCAGGCACAGCTGCCCTTGAATTGTTGGCAAAAACTCACTTTGATGTTGTGATTCTGGATATAGGTCTTCCGGATGTCTCCGGACTAGACATGATATCGCAGCTAAAATCTCTTTGTCCCGGGCTGCGGATTATAGTCAATACCATGCACGAGGAGCTGTGGTTTGTAAAGCAGCTTCTCAATTCCGATGTCGATGCCATTCTGTTCAAGTCCCTCGACTCATCAGCAATTGTCGATGCTGTGGCCAATGTACTGGCCGGAAATAAATATTTTTGTGATGAGGTTGCCGGGATGTGCGATTCCGGGATTCTCAACGAAGACAATGTTACCCCGCGTGAGCTCGATGTACTTAAGCTGATTTCTGAAGGATTGTCAAACAATGAGATATCCACGGCCTTGTGCATATCGGTCAATACTGTTGACACGCATCGCCGTCATCTGATGGAGAAACTCAATGCGAAGAATGCCGCGGACCTTGTGATGACAGGAGTCTCTATGGGGCTTATTCCTATCAACCGGTGACTTCATTTTTGTGGCTTCCTTTTGCAAATTAGGTTTGGCAGATTGAAATATAATGCCTTATTTTGCCGGACATTTTTAAGAAACGAGCCATGAAGATAGTCATAGCCGGGGCCGGTGAAGTCGGCACGCATCTGGCAAAAATGCTCAGCAGGCAGGATCACAGCATCATGCTGATTGACAGTGATCATGAGAAGCTTGAACAACTTGAGTCACAGCTGGACATACTTGCAGAGGAGGCTTCCTGCACATCGATAGGTGCACTTGAGGATGCCGGAGTCCGCGACTGTGACCTTTTTATAGCCGTCAACCATCAGGAGGACCTGAACATCAATTCCTCCATACTTGCCAAGCATCTTGGCGCCAAGTATACAATCACGAGGGTCAACAACAGCGAATATCTTGAGGATGCCAACCGTGAGTACATGAGGACGGTGGGCATTGATTCAATGATTTATCCGGAGCGTCTGGCTGCGGAGGAAATAGTTTCCGCCCTCAAGCTTGCAGGAACCAGACAGCAGCATGAATTTTCTGACGGGCGGCTTCAACTTCTGGCCATAAAAATCTGGGAAAATGCACCTGTCCTCAATCTGACGCTGGCCAAGACAGCCCAGGCTTACGGGACCGACAATTTCCGGGTAGTGGCAATCAAGAGGGGAGACCAGACTGTCATCCCGAGGGGAAATGACTATTTCCGCTACGGGGATCTTGCATTTTTCGTCACAAAGCCGATGTATATTCCGGAGATATATTCTATCTGCGGAAAATCAAGGTTTGAAATAAAGAACATAATCATAGTCGGAGGCTCACGCATCGGTTTCAAGGCAGCATCTCTTCTTGAGCAGCACTACAATGTCAAGCTGATAGAGAAGGACAAGGAACGCTGCTTTGAACTGGCGGACAAGCTCAAGTCGACGCTTGTTATAAACGGGGACGGCCGCGACCTGGCCCTGCTGAGGGAAGAAGGCATCCGCAACACCGAGGCTTTCGTGTGTCTGACAGGCTCTTCCGAGACCAATATACTGACCTGTCTTCTTGCCAAGAAGCTCGGTGTGAAGAAGACTGTGGCTGAAGTCGAGAACCTTGACTATACTGACCTTGCGGAAAATCTCGGCATAGGTACGCTCATCAACACCAAGCTGATTGCGGCTGCCAACATTTACCGTTATACAATCAATGTCAATGTCAAACATCTGAAATTCGTGACATTTTCAGAGGCTGAAGTATTTGAGGTGACTGTGGAGGAGGGTGCCAAAATCACTCAGGGCACGCTTGCCGAACTGGATTTTCCTGACAATGCCAATGTGGGAGGCATCATCAGGAACGGGGAAGCTGTCATAGCAAAGGGTGACGTGAGGATACAGGCCGGTGATGATGTGGTGATATTCGCCTTGCCGTCGGCAGTCAAGAAAGTTCTCCGGATGTTCCGGAAATGACCCCGGCGGTTGACTATATTTTCAGGGTATGATAAATTTCCGCTTCATAGTTAATATACTCGGAAGGCTTCTCTTCGTGGAGAGCATTGCCTTCCTCCTGTGCATGGGGGTCGCGCTGATTTATAAGGAGCATGATGCCGATGCCTTTCTGATTTCTGCGGCGGTGACAATGGTCGTCTCCCTGGTGCTCATTTTCTCCACGAGAGTCAAGGACAGGACTCTGACCAAACGGGACGGATATCTGATAGTGTCGCTGATATGGATTCTGTTCACTGTATTCGGGAGTCTTCCGCTGATGATAAGCGGCAGTATACCGTCGTTCCCTGATGCATTCTTTGAAGTCATGTCAGGTTTCACCACTACAGGCTCGTCCATCCTCAATGAAGTGGAGGTGCTGCCGCATGCTTCGCTTTTCTGGCGTTCCCTTACCCAGTGGATGGGAGGCCTCGGAATAGTTGTGATATTGCTTGCGATACTTCCGAGTCTCGGAATCGAAGGCAGGGACCTTTATGTGGCCGAAGTGCCCGGGCCGATGCATGACAAATTCTCATTCACATTCCATTCTACTGCCCGCAGGATGTATATAATGTACATCGGCCTTACTGCAGCGGAAACGGTGATGCTGATGTTCGGGGGGATGAACCTTTTTGACGCCGTGTGCCATTCATTTGCCTGTATGGCGACGGGCGGCTATTCTACCAAGACCGCCAGTCTCGCTTTCTGGGATTCGGCCTATATCCAGTATGTGATTACAGCCTTCATGTTCATCGGAGGGACCAATTATGCGCTTCTCTACGCCCTTTTCAAGGGAAAACCTTCGCACCTTTTCAAGGATGAGGAGTTCCGCCTCTATACAGGCATCACGGTGACTGTTTCCCTTGTCATTGCCGCCATGCTGTTTTTCAGCGGGCATCAGGAAGAATATTCAAGTATTGAGAGGTGTATCAGGGATGCCTTTTTCCAGGTCGTGACAATATTGACGACTACTGGATTCGCTTCTGCCGACTATCTGTATTGGCCTTATGCCGCCCAGATGCTGCTGTTCATAATCCTCTTCATCGGAGGCTCCGCAGGCTCGACTGCCGGAGGCATCAAATGCGTGCGTATCCTTCTCCTTTTCAAAAACGCAATGAATGAGCTCAAGCGCATCATCCATCCAAATGGCGTCATAAATGTCAAGTACAACGGCAAAAGCGTCCGCCCGGAACTGCTGAGCAGCATAATGAGCTTCTTCTGCATGTATATGTTTACCTTCGTGATAGGCAGTATCGTGATGTCCTGCTTCACGGACATTGTCACCGCCACCAGTGCCGTGATTACCTGCCTGAGCAATGTCGGTCCCGGCTTCGGCGATGTCGGCCCTATGTCCAACTTCTCATCCCTCAACGGCTTCTGCAAGATATTCCTTTCATTCATCATGCTCGTGGGCCGTCTTGAACTCTTCACCTTCTTCGTGATTTTCACTGCCTCCTTCTGGAAACGGTAGACCCGCAGCCATTTGCGGAGGCAGGGCATTCATCTGCGTCTCTCTGCGGAGGCAGGGCATTTATATATGGTGCGCCCGGTGGATATACTTTTCTCTATCCACCGGGCGCACTTTCCCAATGAAATCGCGCCCGTCAGCATTTTGAAATGACCGTCGGGCGCGAAAATTCCGTAAAACCACGCCCGTCGGAAAGCATTTTCGGCTCCGTCGGGCGCAGCTGTAAACTTATTTCCTGTAGCAGGTGATGTCTTCCCTGTTGAAGCCTGTGATGAAGGCATTGTGCTTCCCGACTTCTGCCTCGGCGTAGTTCACATAGACCTTGGCGGACTCTGTGAACATCTCCGGCGCACGGGTGGCATCCTGGATGATGAGGTGCGACATCACGCAGACGGCAGCCATCTCGTAGAGCCTGCGGGCCATGAAGTCGTGGAACTCCTGGTCGCCGGCTTCCTTGACGAGGTTGGTGCAGGCCTCGAACTTGTCAGTCATGGCCTTTACCCTCTCGAGCAGAGGCTTCATCTCCTCTGAACACTCGATCTGCTCGTAGTCGCGCAGGGTGGCGAGGTATGAGCCGTTGGTGACATAGCGGATTGCAGCTACTGTCTGAAGCTGGGTGGTACCTTCGTAGATGCTTGTGATGCGGGCGTCGCGGTAGATGCGCTGGCAGGTATATTCAAGCATGAAGCCGCTGCCGCCGTGAACCTGGATACAGTCGTATGTGTTCTGGTTGGCATATTCGGAGTTCATTCCCTTTGCCAGAGGTGTGAAGGCGTCTGCCAGCTTGGCATATTTCTTCTGCTCCTGACGCTCCTCAGGGGTGAGCTTGCGTTCGCGGGCGATGTCGTCCAGTGCCTTGTAGATGTCCACATAGCGGGATGTCTGGTACAGAAGCGCGCGTCCTGCGTCAAGCTTTGCCTTGATGGTGGAAAGCATGTCGTATACGGCAGGGAATTCAATGATGGCCTTGCCGAACTGCTTGCGGTCCTTTGCGTATGCGAGAGCCTCATTGTAGGCTGCCTGGCTCAGGCCGACACTCTGTGCGGCGATACCGAGACGGGCCCCGTTCATGAGAGCCATTACATATTTGATGAGGCCGAGCCTGCGCTCGCCGCAGAGTTCTGCTCTTGCGTTCTTGTATACGAGTTCGCATGTAGGTGAGCCATGGATACCGAGCTTGTTCTCGATGCGGCGTACATTGACTCCGCCGTCCCTCTTGTCGTAGATGAACATTGAGAGGCCTCGTCCGTCCTTTGTGCCTTCTTCCGAGCGGGCAAGCACGAGATGAAGGTCGGCGTCTCCGTTGGTGATGAAACGCTTCACGCCGTTCAGTCTCCAGCAGTTGTTCTCCTCATCGAAAGTGGCCTTGAGCATCACGCTCTGGAGGTCGGAACCGGCATCCGGCTCCGTGAGGTCCATGGACATTGTCTCCCCTGCACAGATGCGCGGGATGAAACGGCTGTGCTGGTCCTCGTTGCCGAACTCATAGAGAGTCTCGATGCAGTCCTGGAGTGACCAGATGTTGCTGAAGCCGGCATCTGCCGCAGCGACGATTTCTGCGCACATAGTGTAAGGTGTGATAGGGAAGTTGAGACCTCCGAATCTGCGCGGCATTGTCATTCCGTTCAGTCCGGCCTTGACCATCGCGTCCATGTTCACTTTTGTGCCGCTGGCATATTCCACACGCCCGTCAGCACAGTGAGGCCCCTCAAGGTCAACACTCTCTGCATTGGCGGCAATGACTTCCCCGGTGATTTCCCCGGTGATTTCCAGTACTTTGTCATACGAATCCATGGCATCCGCATAGTCCTGCGGAGCATAGTCGTATTCATCCTTGTCCCTGTAGTTGCGCTCCTTGAGCTCGCAGATGCGCTCCATCATCGGATTGTTGAGGTGGTAGCGCAGTTCCGGGTGTTCTGTATAGAAATTCGCCATATTCTATTTGCTGTGAGATTTGTAATACTTGATCATCTTTGGAATTACTTCCTCGACGGTTCCGTTGATGACATAATCGGCTATTGCGTTTATCGGGGCGTTCTCATCATTGTTGATGGAAATGATGATGCTGCTCTCCTGCATTCCGGCGATGTGCTGAATCTGTCCGCTGATACCGCATGCGATATAGAGCTTCGGGCGGACTGTCACGCCGGTCTGGCCTATCTGCCTGTCATGGTCTGCAAAGCCTGCGTCCACTGCGGCACGGCTTGCACCCACTTCTGCATGGAGCTCCCGAGCAAGCTCGAAGAGCATGTCGAATCCTTCCTTTGACCCCATGCCGTAGCCTCCGGCAACGACGATGGATGCACCCTTGAGATTGTGCTTTGCCTTTTCTACATGACGGTCTATGACCTTTACGACATAGTCGGTGTCATGGACATATTTGGCCACGTCATGGCTGATGACTTCTCCCTTGTAGTTCTCGTCGAGAATCTCTTTCTTCATCACACCCTCGCGGACTGTCGCCATCTGCGGACGGTGCTCGGGATTGACGATTGTGGCCACAATGTTTCCTCCGAATGCCGGACGGATCTGGTAGAGCAGGTTTTCATAGACCTTGCCTGCCTTCTTGTCCTCGTGGTCTCCGATTTCAAGGGATGTGCAGTCTGCGGTAAGTCCGCTTGTGAGGGCGGAGGATACGCGCGGGCCGAGGTCACGGCCGATGACGGTTGCTCCCATGAGGCAGATCTGAGGCTTCTCTTCCTTGAAGAGGTTAATGAGAATGGAGGAATGCGGCAGGGATGTATATGGGAAGAGTCCCGGTGCATCGAACACATGCAGCTTGTCCACGCCGAAAGGCATCACCTGCTTCTCAATGCCGGCAAGTCCATCTCCAGCGGCAATGGCTTCAAGCTGACATCCGAGCTTGTCGGCGAGCTTGCGGCCCTTTGTCAGCAGTTCAAGGCTGACGTCGGCAACTGTTGTGCCTTCTATTTCAAGATATACGAATACGTTGTTCATGACTTATCCTATCGTATGGTTTGCTAAAAGTTCTGTAATCAGGCCCTCGACATCCTTGTCGCTTCCGGTCATAGTCTTGCTCTCCTTGGCCTGGAACGAAATGTTCTGGATTGCCTTCACTTTTGTCGGAGAACCGCTCAGACCGCATTGTTCAAGGTCTGCACCGACATCTGCAGTGCTCCATTCAGTGATATTGAGATAAGGCTTTCTGTCATAGAGGTCTGCGTATGGAAGTGCTTCCCCTTCTTTGGTTATGGCTGCCTTTTCCTGGGCGCCGAGTGCCCTTTTGTATTTCTGCACAAGCTTTGCGTTGCGCGGGCGGCAAGGTGCGGCGCTCCCGTTTACAGTGATGACGAGAGGAAGAGGAGCGACTACGGTCTCCACACCTCCGTCGATGTGGCGTTTGATGGTAATTTTCTTGCCGGCTTCATCCACATCAAGGATTTCCTCCGCGTAAGTCACCTGTGCAAGTCCGAGTTTTTCAGCAACCTGCGGTCCTACCTGGGCCGTGTCTCCGTCAATTGCCTGCCGTCCTCCGATGATGAGGTCATATTCACCGATTTTGCGGATGGCGGTGGCGAGGGCATAGGAGGTGGCGAGAGTGTCCGCTCCGGCAAATGCCCTGTCGGTCAGGAGATAGCCTCCGTCAGCACCGCGGTACAGTCCTTCGCGTATGATTTCTGCCGCACGTCCCGGTCCCATTGTGAGCATGGTCACTGTCGAGCCCGGATGAGATTCCTTCAGCCTGAGGGCCTGCTCAAGAGCATTGAGGTCTTCAGGGTTGAAGATGGCAGGGAGTGCCGCACGGTTGATGGTGCCGTCGGCTGTCATGGCATCTTTCCCGACATTGCGCGTGTCAGGAACCTGTTTTGCCAATACTACGATTTTCAAACTCATGTTGTTTATTTTATGTTAAACTAATTTATCCCCTGATATGGGAGATGGCCGCAACCGTTGTTGCGTCGGGTAATGTTGTGCCATCAATCTGCAAAGGTACGAAAATTCTGCATTTATTTTTAAATTTGTCTCTAATAAATATATGAATTATGGGATTGGACGAGATTATCAGCAGAAGGGTAAGTGTGAGACATTTTGATGCTTCGCGCAAAATTCCACATGAAACCTTGACGGAAATTCTTGGGGCTGCATCCCTGGCTCCGTCATGGAAAAACAGCCAGACGGCCAGATATTACATTGCGGAATCAGCCGGGGCTTTTGAAAAGATCAGACAATGTCTCGGTGCGAGGAATGCCCGGAATGTCGCAGGAGCGTCAGTGCTCGCAGTGACTTCATTTGAGAAGAATGTTGCCGGCTTTGACCGGGATGGCCGTCCTGACAATGAACTCGGCAACGGCTGGGGCATATATGATTCCGGCATCGGGAATGCCTTCCTCCTGCTCAAGGCAGCCGAACTCGGCGTGGATTCTCTTGTGATGGGGATCCGTGATTCGGAGGCAATCAGGGCCGTACTTGATATCCCTGAAAGTCAGGAAATTCTTGCTGTGATAGCATTGGGATACAGGGCGGCAGACCCTGTCAGGCCGCAGAGGAAGCCTCTGGATGAAATCAGCCGGATGTATTGAACTTTTTGCTGAAGTGGACTCCTTTCCTGTTTCTCGCTTCACCGGGTATAATTGTCATTTGATGAATTTTATCCTGTGTTCAAAGGACAGTCCCCGATGTATTCTGAGGTTGTCTTTCAGGTGGCCGAAGAAAGATTCAATGGCATTTGTATTCATAGGGACATTCGGACGGCTAATAAACTTGAACATATTGGTGATTGCCTGTTTCAGATGGATGTATGCTTTCCGTACTTTGTCGTGGGTATAGGACATCTCTCCGATCTCCATATTGACAGATTTCTGCCGGATGAACTCACCGTACTCCTTATGCAATTTGTCAAACTCCCTGATCCAGAATATCCTGTCATTGTTTGTCATGATGCTGTTTATTTATCTGACAATCCGCCTAAGCCGGATGCCTGCCAAGGTCCTCGGAGGCTGCGTCAGCCAGGACGGGCATACAGCCATATTGGACAATGAACAGGACTGGTTGCCCGGTGAAGTAAAGTTATCGTCGGCAAACATTGTCTGGAAGCGGATTGTCTGCCGATAGGGGCAACACCTATACCTGATATCTTTGAGTATTGGGGCGGGTGCCCGTACAAAAGCCAGAGGTTTTTTGTCGTGTCTCACCACAATGCCAACTTCACGCCAGACTGCGGCATGGTGTCCCTGTCCGAAGAACCGCTGCGCAAAGTCTGAGACCTGAAGCAAAGGCATGACATACTGATTGTTGGCGTCGGCTTTATCGGGGAAACATTTGATTCTAAATGGAAACTGTCGGAAAGCGAAATGCTGGATGGCGGAATTGTCCGTTCAGCCTACTTGATTGAGGGAACATATAAAAAAGCGCCCGGTTTCCCTCCGGACGCAACCTCTAAAAATAGACACTATTTTCTCCTGGAAATTCTATTTGTTTGTTCCAATAATATTTGTTGATGCTGGAATAACTCTATCAGTCTATGCATATTCATATAAAAATTATCATCAATATATTTCTTATCGTTTCTATATATTTCCAATAAATCTCGAATTTGCATAATTCGATGTTTTAATTCCATTGTAACATGTCTTTGCTCTTCAATTAAACTTCGGTCTTTTTCAGAAGTCTCTCTATCAATCCGTTCTCTGACAATAAATTCAAAATATTCTGGAGGAAAAAGGATTTCAGGAGAACGTAATAATTTTTGATTCGTTCTTGATAGTTCTAAAATTTCTTCCAACATCTCATTTCTAAAGGTTTTATCCGTTGATGTCTTTTCTTCCTCAGAAGTTTCTTCCTTTATTGCTTCTAAAGATTCCTCCAAATTAGGCCACCATACATCAAAAGTTTTGGACAAAAGCTCTTCTTTTAGCCCTGAATCACCACAGGCTTTATTTAAAACAATAACCGAGGAGCTTCCAGATTATCTTTTGTTACACATAATATACCAAAAGTACTATCTTCCAATTCTTTGGCAATATCAGTACTCCATCTTGCTCCCTTATCTATATCTTCAGAAGAGACATATGGAGTGATGGATTGTATTACAGATGGTAACCAATCCCTTAATACTAGTGCTACTTGATGGCTTTTGTGGCCTGACCAACTTAAAAATACTTTCATATAGTTATAATTTTTAATTTAGAATATAAGCCTTTTGATATAATATTTTTATGATTTTGAAATAGTTGTGATTTTTTACTTTCTAATCGTAGGTGCTACATTTTCATTTTTCTGGATTTCTTAGGTTTGTCTGCTTTCAGGGCTTTCTCCTGCGTTTTCTCTTGTTTCTCTTTCTGTTTGGCGGTGGACTTGTCCAGATCCTGTATCGGCGGCACGGTCTGCAAGTTACCCTCCTTGTCGAATCCTTTTAACGGCATTCACTTTTCCTGCTGTTTGTCCAAGACCAGCAGCATGTCCTTTTCCTGTCCCTCTGCGGGCGTGGACATTCTGCTTTCGCTCATAAATCATTGAATTTAAATGGTTTCGGGAATAGTCTCATCCAAAGGTGGCGACTAAATATGCTATATTTTGACGGGCAGCAAGGGGTGTCCCGCTTTGTCCGGCTGTGGGGCGATTTGTCAGGGTAAAGAATAACTGCAACTAATGGTTGCAGTATTAAAAGCAGGCATAAAAAAGAACGAAGTTAATCACCCTCTTTCAATGAGCCATTTGTGAGCCATTTTAATTATTACGATAACAACTTATAATCAGTTGTTTATGATAAACTGCATTATACTTGTGATGCGTTAGTGAGCCATTTGGGTACATAATAAGTCCCTTTGCCTACTTTCCCTCGCATTTCCAGCCAGCCATTCATCTGTTGGAGTATGCGGGATGCTGTCGGTTTGCTTACTCCTAAAATATGTTGTACGTCCGAGTTTGTAATACGCCCATTCTTGGCGGCGTATTCGATAACCGAAATATACTTTTCATCCACCCGTTGCGCCAGTAACTGCGAACGCACGTCTGTATAATAGGTAATCATCAGCCCGCTTATCATTTCCAGTTTGGGCGGCAGCAGCCTGTATGCGCTGACCGCTTCCAAAATGCGCTTGTAGCCACGCCCCCAGCTTTCAATGTCCCCCGGCACACCTTTCCAGATCAACTGGGTACACTCAGTGATGAAATATGCTGGACAACTTCCCGAAGACTGGGAACTGACCCAATGCCTGTTCGGAGAGCATCTTCTCTCAGCCATCGATGAAAAGCAAAAGACCGTAGCCCTGGTGGAATCCGAAAAAACAGCCATCATAGCCTCCGGCATCATGCCCAAATACATCTGGCTGGCCACCGGAGGCAAGTCACAGCTCAAACCCGAGAAACTATCCGTCCTCAAAGATAGGAAAGTCATAGCCTTCCCCGATGTGGACGGCTATCAGGAATGGAAAGAGAAACTATCCAAAATCGAAGGCCTGACGATAACCGTCTCCGATGTCCTGGAAAAGAACGCTACAGATAAAGAACGGCTCAATCACATCGACATCGCCGACTGGCTCATCAAATGGCGACAGGAATGCATCCGCCAATTCGGCGGGACAGACGCTGTCCCATTCGCAGGCCACAACCACAGCACTTGGGACAAAACCGACATCAATCCGGAAAATTGCCCCACATTCGCCAACCCGAATATGCAGCTCGTGGCAAAATACTTCCCATCCGAACACTGGTCTGAACTTGAAGAACTTATCGATGAGTTAGACCTGATACCGACCAAACTCCGGATTGCCGATCCTATATAGGATTGCAGTCTTATGTCCCACTTGTCCCGCCCGTCCCTCGTTAGGGACAGACGGGACATTTATTTCTTCCAAATAATTGCACATGACAATAAAAATACTAACTTTGCTACTCGGAATTTTTTGCAAAATTTCCGAGTAATTATAGGTATATATGACTGTATATAAACAAATTGAGAATAAAATACTAAAAAGCAAGGATGGGACTCTCTTCTTCACATCATCCTTCCCCGGCTACGATGAAGAGTATGTCGGTCAGGTGCTTTCTGCCCTATGCCGGCAAGAGGTCCTCGTGCGGATAGCATTCGGCATATACCTCAAGCCAGTCAGAAGCCGGTTCGGCATCGTTTACCCGCAGCCATCTGAAATCGTCGCCAGCATAGCCCGTCGTGACAAGGCGAAAGTCCTGCCTTCCGGCAACACCGCAGCATACTACCTCGGACTGACAACTCAGGTACCGATGAAATCCGAATATATCACCACCGGGTCAGCCAGGGTTATAAAGATAGGAAACCGCAGTATAATCCTTAAACGCAGCGTCCCACGTAACTTCGCATACAAAGACCCGTTGCTTTCTATACTCGTGCAGGCGCTCAAAGCCATCAAAGAAGAAAACCTCACAGAAGAACATCTTGGTATTATAAGAAGATTGCTTAAAGACCACCAGGTACAAAGTACCTGGCAGCACGACATCCAGCTTGCACCTGTATGGATAAGGAAATTTCTCACCAACATAAAAAACTCAATTGACAATGAGCAGATGGATAGACAATAACATCGCAGACCGGCTCTACATCCTTGACCATGTGTCCTCCTGGAAAAACATTACGCCGGAATCAGTCGAAAAGGACTGGTGGGTGACAGCCGTGCTCAAATGCGTGTTTGAATTGACGGCTGCACCATATATGTACTTCAAAGGCGGCACCAGCCTCAGTAAAGGCTGGAATCTCATAGACCGCTTCAGTGAAGACATAGACATAGCCCTTTACCGGGACTTCTTTCTCAACGAACTGCACAAAAGTTGCGCGGCCTGCACTACCAACAACCAGATAATGAATCTCCGGAAAGTCTCCAGAGACTATGTTACCACAGACCTCAAAGCAGAACTCGAAGAAAGGCTCAAAGCTGACGGTCTCTCTGGCATCCGCATAGAAGCTGTCACCACTAGACAAACCTCTGAAGGAGAAAAACCCATAGACCATGACAGCGACCCTACGGTACTCAATGTTCACTACAAAAGCATTCTAAGCCCGACCGACAAATATGTCCGTCCAGTGGTCAAAATCGAAATCAGCTGCCTCTCTTTGAAAGAACCATATCAGCCAAAAGCCATCAGATCCATCATATCAGAGCACTTCCCGGACGAAGATACGCAGACGGCCTCGACAATTCCGACGGTCTTGCCCACGCGAACATTTCTCGAAAAAGCATTCCTGCTCAACGAGGAATATCAGCGGCCCAATCCTCGTACAATCAGGATGAGCCGCCACCTCTACGACCTTGAGCGTATGATGGACACACATTATGCGGCACAGGCACTTGCAGACTCTGCTCTTTACCGGACCATAGTCGAACACCGGCGCAAATTTTACCGCATAAAAGGCATAGACTACGACACTGATCTGCCTGACAGTATCACATTCTGCCCCACAGGACAGCTGCTTGACAGAATGGCTGATGACTACCGCAATATGACCTCCAGTTTCATCTACGGAACCCCTCCGGACTTTGACACACTCATTGCCCGTATACAGGAACTCCAAACCCGTTTCAGACGCATAGGACAATTAGGCAGGGCAATATCAATAAATATTGAAAAGTCATAAATTTGCAACTGATTATTGAAAATAAACATAGCTATAGGCCCTGAAATAACTTAATACCATCATGCAAGACAGCATATCGCACTCTCATATATTTACCAACAAGAACGGCAACACCCTCATGCGCGAATTTGAAGGCGTATTGAGCAATAACCCCACTATTAAAAACCTTGATGCAGTGGTCGGCTTCCTTCGTGCGTCAGGTTATTTCACATTAAGGCCGTTCCTTGACAACATAAACAAAGCCCGTGTATTGGTTGGGATAAATGTGGATAAATACATAGTAGAAGCAGCGCGACAAGGAAAAATATTCTTCGGAGCAGAAGATGAAGTGAAAGAAGACTGCCTCAGACAAGTCCGTTATGATATAGAACACGCAGGCTATAAAGAAGAAATCGAGCAAGGAATCTTCCAGATGGTAAAGGATCTCAATGACGGCAAGCTTGAACTTCGAGCGCACCCATCAAAGAGAATCCATGCCAAAATATATGTTCTTTATCCGGACAACTTCAACCAATACACAGGAGGTCTCGCCATTACCGGCTCCAGCAATCTGTCCGGTAATGGCCTTGGTATAAGCGAAGACAAGCAATATGAATTCAATGTTAAACTATCACAATACGATGATGTCCAATACGCAAAAAACGAATTTGAGGAACTTTGGAAAGAGGCGGAAGGATGCGAAATTACAGCTGATGACATCACGGCCAATATCAAAAAAACCTACCTTAACGGAGACATTTCACCATACGATCTGTATATCAAAATGTTGATGGAATACTTCTCCGACAGGGTAATGGAATCCGATAATGAAAGCAGCCTTGAAGTGCCTTCTGGCTATACCAAATACGACTACCAAATGGATGCGGTCATTGAAGGATACCAGAAACTCCTACGCTATGATGGATTTTTCCTTGCAGATGTTGTCGGTCTCGGAAAAACAGTCGTGGCAACAATGATTGCGAAAAAATTCTTGCAGGAGAATGGCCGCGACAACACCAAGATTCTTGTAGTATATCCACCGGCAGTGGAGCAGAACTGGAAAAGCACCTTCAAGGATTTCTGCATCGACAAGTACACTAAATTCATAACGAACGGCAGCCTTAATAAAATACTCGACGAGGAAAACTACGATTACTGGAATGCTGACGAATATGACCTCATACTCGTCGATGAAGCACATAAATTCAGGTCCCACACGACCAATGCCTTTGAACAGCTGCAGGAAATATGCAAGATGCCGCGCATCAATCAAGGAAACATAAAAGGTTATAGAAAGAAAGTAATGCTCATTTCCGCCACCCCGATGAACAACTCACCGGCGGATATTTATAATGAAATCCTTCTCTTCCAAGATCCTCGTCACTGCACTATTGACGGAGTGGCCAACCTTACCGCATTCTTCAGTCCACTCGTCAAAGAGTTCAAGAAATTAAAGAACGAACCTGAGATCGATCTCGCCAAATTTAAAAAACTGGCTGAACGGGTACGCGACAGAATCATAAAACCGCTGACAGTAAGAAGGACACGTACCGACATCGAAAGCATATCGCGATACAGTAAAGACATAGGCGATTTTCCGAAAGTGGAACGTCCCATAGAAAACAGGTACGAACTAAATGAACATCTTGCGGACTTATTTGAGAAAGCAATGCTTATTCTGACAAAAGACCTTACATACGCGAGATATCAGGCTATTGCATACCTGAAGCCGGACAAAGCCAACGGATTGTATGACAATGCTGAAATCATAAGCCGTTCTCTTGCCGGTATCAGAAAGAACGGCCTTGTAAAACGGTTGGAAAGCAGTTTCTACGCATTCCAAGTCTCAATTGCCAATTTCAAACAAGCCAATCAGAACATGATTGATATGTTTGAAAACGACAAAGTCTTCATTGCTCCGGATCTGGACATAAACAATTTGATTAAGGCCGGACTTAGTGAGGAAGAAATAGAAGAAAAACTGAACGCAAAAGCCCAGGACAATCCAAAGAATGCTACATTCCGAGCAGTGGATTTCAGATCCGAATATATTGAAATGCTGAGGAAAGATCAGACAATACTCGAAAAAATGTGCTCTGACTGGGCATCAGTTACCGAAGCCGACGATTCCAAATTCGCCAAGTTCAACGACTTGATTAAACACGAACTGTTTAAGACAGACCGTAACCCGAAAGGAAAACTTGTAGTTTTTTCGGAATCAGTCGATACCGTTGAATACCTGGCCAAACGCATCAACCGCAAAGATGTACTGGTAATATCTGCAAAAAACAGAAGCAGCCAGTTCAAGACCATAAGAGAAAACTTCGATGCCAATTACAAGGACAAGCACGATGATTACAATATCATTCTCACCACGGATGTCCTTGCCGAAGGAATCAATCTCCACCGGGCAAATGTAATAGTCAACTACGATACACCTTGGAACTCCACCCGTCTTATGCAGCGCATAGGTCGTGTTAACCGTATAGGTTCTGTCTCCAAGCACGTATACAATTATGTATTTTACCCATCCCGTGAAGGAAACCGTGTAATCAACCTCAATCAGATAGCCCTGAGCAAAATACAGACATTCCACTCCACATTCGGAGAAGACAATCAGATATATTCCCAGGACGAGGTTATAGACAGAAACCTGGACAAACTCTTCGATGAAGCCATAAAAGGTCAGCAAGAAGACCGCAACTTGGAACTGCCTTATTATGAGGAACTGCGAGAACTATATAAGACAAACCGTAAGGAATATAATCGCATTGCGAGACTTTCCATACGCAGCCGTACCGGAAGAAATCCAATGAGGGTTGATGGAATCACACTATCAGGAGATACGCTTGTCTTTCTGAAAACCAATTTCCGTAAGGTATTCTATCTGGTATCTGAGACAGCTGAAGAACTTTCCGTCCTTGATGCCCTGAAATACTTCAAAGCATCTCCAGAAGAGCCTTCAGTTGACCGTATCCCCCAGCATCACAAACATGTGGAAATGGCTTTGCAGAAATTCAGAGCCAAACAAGATGAAGAAATAAAAACACAGGAAAGTACACAAGATGACCCGTCCAGCCGAGGCTCACAGGTAAATACTGCCCTAAACCTTCTTTCCAGATTTATGGTAGAAATCGATGATTCTGACATCTATGAAAAAGTAAGGCAACTCAAATCACTTGCCGAGCGAGGGGTCATCACTTACATATCCAAACGCCTCCAGAGAATACATAAAAACCTGACCAGTTCCGGCAAGTCCCGAATGACACGAAACGAAGCTATGGACGAGATAATCAGTATGGCGCAGAAATACTCATCATACTACACCGCAGAAGAATCCATGTTCCATCAGCAGGAGACAGAAGCCGAAATTATTCTTTCCGAATCATTTAAATAAGTCCAAGATATGAACTACAAAGAGATTATAGAATCCAGATATAACAGAGAAGCCTGGCAAGGCCTCCTTCATGACATATTCCACAACAATATCAAATTCTGGAGCAATCCCATCCCAATACAAGTCAGCAGTCGCCTTGCCAAAACTGCCTTGCGCCTCGGCAACATAACCCTCTCTGATGGCGAGACCATAGCCGTTTATGAAGTCGAACTCAATGACAAGGTGGATATATCCCGAAACAAGCGTGGCATCCGCGATATGCTCACCTCTGATTGGAGGGGAATGGGCTATATCGGAGCTTTTGTGTTCAGTTACCGTAAGAACGAAAGTTCCCTGCGCTTTTCGTATGTCAGCGAAACATGGGACTTCGACAAGGACGGGAATTATAAGAAACGCTCGACAGACACAATGCGCTATACTTACCTCCTCGGGGAAGGCAGAGGCTGCCGCACAGCCGTAGACCGCTTCACTGCATTGAAAGAAAGCAAGCAGACTCTCAGCGATATCACAGCAGCCTTCTCTGTTGAAACTCTCACCAAACTTTTCTACAAAGATCTCTTTGACTGGTATCTTTGGGCTATCAGTCCAGAGGGGAATATATCATTTCCAAATAACACCGTAATAGAGGACGACGACCGGGAAGATCTTGAAAAGAAAATCATCAGGATGATTACCCGCATAATCTTCGTATGGTTCATCAAGCAGAAAGACCTCGTACCGAGCCGCCTGTTCGATGAAAGCTTTATTGATACCATCCTTAAGGACTTTGACTCTCAAAGCACGACATCCGGCAACTATTACAACGCCATCCTTCAGAACTTGTTCTTCGCCACTCTCAACCGAGCCGTTGAAGATGAGAACGGTGAAAAGCGAGGCTTTGCAGAGAGAGTAGGACTTACTGATGTTAAGACCCTATATAGATACGATGAACTTTTCACTATATCAAAAGATGAAATCATAAGTTTGTTTTCGGAAGTTCCATTTCTCAATGGAGGACTTTTCGAATGTCTTGATAAGACCAAGACCCTGGACGGAGTAAACAAAGCCTACTATTACGACGGATTCAGCCGCAATGCGTCTAAATTCTCTGATGGACGGTATCGTTACCGGGCAGTCGTACCAAACATATTATTCTTCGAACCCGAGAAAGGCCTGTTTTCTATCCTCAACAGGTATAATTTCACCATAGAAGAAAACACACCCGAAGAACAACAGGTGGCACTCGACCCGGAACTCTTGGGCAAGGTATTCGAGAATCTTCTGGGTGCATACAATCCAGAGACCAAGGAAACTGCCCGAAACCAAAGCGGCTCATTCTACACTCCTCGTGAAATTGTAGGCTATATGGTCGATGAGAGCCTTAATGCCTATCTCGGCGACACTCCATTTCACCGATCCCTGTTCGCCCATGACTTCAAATATGAACCGGAGAGAGCATCGGAATATAATGAAATAGCTCGTAAGCTGAAGTCAGTAAAAGTGATAGATCCGGCCTGTGGCTCAGGAGCCTTTCCTATGGGAATGCTCAACAGAATGATTGACATTCTACAGAGGATTGAACCTGACGAGAATACCTATGCACAGAAACTTACCATCATCGAAAACTGTCTTTACGGCAGCGATATCCAGAGCATTGCCGTTCAGATAACCAAACTTCGTTTCTTCATTTCTCTCATCTGCGACTGCGAGAAAGATCCGTCCAAGCCCAACTTCGGCATCCCGACCCTTCCGAATCTTGAAACCAAGTTCGTGGCGGCCAATTCCCTCATCGGGATGAAAATGCCAACCGAACTATCCTTGTTCAGTTCAGACATTGAGAACACCAAAGCTGCCCTCAAGGAAGTACGGCACAAGCACTTCCTCGCCAAGACCGCCAAGACAAAATCTGAGCTGCGTGCTCAGGATCAGAAACTGCGCGACACCCTTGCCAAACTTCTGGCGGAACATGAAAGTTTTGCCGAAAACCCTGAGGATGCGAAACTTCTTGCCGCCTGGAATCCATACGACCAGAACGCAGTCTGCAAATTCTTCGATCCGGCATGGATGTTCAGCCTCAACGATAGCCCGTTCGATATAGTGATTGGTAATCCGCCGTATATCCAACTTCAGAACAATGGCGGCGAATTGGCTACCCTATATGCCGATTGCGGCTATAAGACATACGCTCGCACCGGTGACATATACTGTCTATTCTACGAGCGGGGGTGGCAGTTGCTCAAAGATGGTGGACACCTCTGCTATATCACTTCAAACAAATGGATGCGGGCCGGTTACGGGGAAAAGACACGCGATTTTCTTTCACATAACACCGATCCGCAGCTCCTGATTGATTTTGCTGGGGTCAAGATATTTGAGAGTGCCACAGTAGATACAAATATCCTTCTGTTCTCAAAAAGCAATAACCGGCATAAGACCCTATGCGCCGTCACCAACAAGCATAACAAAGATAGTGTAAAGAATCTGAGCGTTTTCGT
>CASEBV010000013.1 GCA_949286415.1 uncultured Bacteroidales bacterium | reverse complement strand
TTTCCCTGTGAACATAGGCTGACAGATAATATGGTCAGTCCAAAATTACGATTCAAGTCGTGTACAAGAAAAACCTTTGTAATTAACTAAAAATAAATCAATTGTAAACTCTTAACAGTCCCTTAACGGGACACTAGTGAAGTATAATATCAATTTACAAACAATAAATGCCACGCCCGGTGAACAGTGTAAAGTGACTCCAACGGCCGCGATTGTCCTGCAAAAGTGTGGCCGTCGGCATTTTGAAAATACCGCCGGGCGCGAAAATACAGCAAAACCGCGGCCGGTGGACAACATTTTGGGGCTCCAACGGGCGTGCCACAAAAACAGCTCCAACGGGCATCCTTCGGGATGGCGAGGATGTTTATCGCAAATTTCCTATCTTTGTCTGCCGGTTAATTCTACCGGACTAATTATGGATTTTTAAATATTAATTGAATGCGAATAATAGGAAACTTGCTGTGGTGGATCTTCGGAGGGCTTGAGGCCGCCATAGGATACTTTACGGGAAGCCTGGCGCTGGCAATAACGATAATCGGGCTGCCGTTTGCCCTGCAGACATTCAAAATCGGCATTTTGTGCCTGTGGCCGTTCGGGGCAGAAATAAGAGAAACGGACTGTCCGTCAGGATGTCTAAGCCTCCTTCTTAATATCATCTGGATCATTTTCGGCGGATTATGGGCATGTTTCATGCATCTGCTCTTCGGAATCCTTCTTGGAATCACCATTATCGGCATTCCTTTCGCCAAGCAGCATTTCAAAATGGCGGCATTGTCACTGGCTCCGTTCGGCAAAGACATCAGGCTCAGCATCTGAACAGTACTGACATTTCTTAAAACAAACAAATCTTAAATGACCGCCGGACAGACATACGGCAGCAAAAAGATACAATGATGGAAATTCAGACTTTCATAAACAAATACCGGAATGCATTCGGAGAGGCCGCTCCCCTGCCGATTATATTCTATTACAGCGACAACAAGACTGCGGACACGGAGAAAATCCCGGGATGCTTCCTGAAATATCTGCGGCAGGCTGCCGACGGACATACGGTGTGTCTGAATGGAGACAACATCACCTGCGGCGGAGGGAAATTCTATGCCGGCTTCACGCCTATGCCGGAACATGTCCCGACATTTGTATCGCAGAAAGAGAAATACAAGGAATCACCGGAACAGATTCTGGACTATCTTGGAAAATTCGGACCGTTGCCGGCTCCGGGCAAATTCCTCAACTTTGTCAGGGCGGACATGGCGGAAAGCCTTGAAGATATCGAGGGGATGCTTTTCATCGCGGCTCCGGATGTAATCTCCGGACTCTGCGCGTGGGCGTTCTTCGACAGGAATGACGCGGATACCGTATCACTTCTTTTCGGTTCCGGATGCTCCTCTATTGTAGTCAATGCAGTGAGGGAAAACAGGCAGGGCGGGTTCAGGACATTCCTTGGACTGACCGACCCGTCGGCAAGGCAATGGTTCGATGAGGATGTGATGAGCTTTGTCATCCCGGCATGCAGACTCTCTGCAATGACGGAGACAATGGACAGATGCTGCTTCAGCGACACCGCAGGATGGAGCAGAATCCGAAGCAGGATAAACGCCGTGAGCCGCGCTGTGCCGTCCTGGGCAGAAGAAATGAATTGCGCCGTCACCGTGTGCGATGCGGAAGGAGTCATCCTGTACATGAATTCCCGCTCAAGAGAGACCTATGCAAAGCATGGCAATCTCATCGGGAAGAATCTCCTCGGCTGCCACAACGAAAGGTCCAGAGGCATCATAGAACATCTGCTTGAAACGGGCGGACAGAATGTCTATACGATTGAAAAGCAGGGAGTCCGCAAACTCATTTACCAGAGCGCATGGAAAGAAGACGGGAAAGTCATGGGACTGTGCGAAATATCCATAGTGCTCCCGGATGAGATTCCGCATTATAGAAGAGATTCCGCATTATAGAAGATAAATATGCAGGCATACACATATATCGGGAAAGGTCATTTCGGACTGCTGGAGAAAGAAAAGCCGGCATTGGAAAACCCTGATGACGCCATTGTGAAAGTGACACTCGCCAGCATCTGCACCAGTGACCTGCACATCAAGCACGGGAGCGTGCCTCGGGCCGTCCCGGGAATAACCGTCGGACATGAGATGGTCGGAACAGTGGTGCAGACCGGAAGGAATGTGAAGAAAGTCAAGCATGGAGACAGGGTTGCCGTCAATGTCGAGACATTCTGCGGGGAATGTTTCTTCTGCAGGAACGGATATGTGAACAACTGCACCGACCCGAACGGAGGATGGGCCCTCGGCTGCAGGATAGACGGCGGACAGGCCGAATATGTAAGAGTCCCGCATGCCGACCAGGGACTGAGTGTCATTCCTGATTCCGTAAGCGACGAGCAGGCGATTTTTGTCGGGGACCTTCTTGCCACAGGCTATTGGGCAGCCAAAATATCTGAGATAAACGAAGATGACACCGTTCTCATCATCGGAGCCGGACCGACAGGAGTATGCAGCCTGCTCTGCACGATGCTTAAAAAGCCAGAACGGATTATAGTCTGCGAAATGGACAGCTATAGGGCCGATTTTATAAGAAAGCACTATCCGGATGTACTGGTGACCGCCCCAGAAGAATGCAGGGAATTTGTCCTGAGGCACAGTTCCCATGGAGGGGCGGACCGGGTGATTGAGGCAGCAGGAAGCGCTGAAACATTCAGGATGGCATGGGAATGTGCCAGACCCAATGCCATTGTCACCATTGTGGCGATGTATGATTCCCCTCAGGTTCTCCCCCTGCCTGAAATGTACGGCAAAAACCTCACATTCAAGACCGGCGGAGTCGACGGCTGCGACTGCGACACCATACTGCGTCTCATCGCCGACGGCAAAATCGACACTACTCCGCTCATAACCCACAGGTTCCCATTCAAAGACATCGGGCAGGCCTACCGGATATTTGAGAACAGACTGGACGGCGTCATCAAGACGGTGGTCAGGATTCCATAGGAATGCCTCCATCGCCAGACACCTGCGCCGGACTGTCACTCCGGAATATATGAATATGTGACTTTGCCGGCCATTCTGTCAGGGGCATCAGGATTAAACGAAAAGTCAATCTTCAGCGCCGCCATCTTGCATACATACAGGACATCCTCATCCTGAACTGTGGTCCCGTCCCCTACAACAGCTTTGGTGACAATTCCCAATCGGTTGACTATGACATCAATGACCACTTTCTGGTCTCTCGGGAAAGATACATCCGGGAATTCCGTGTACATCTCAGGATAATGGTCATCGACCCGGATCTTTACATCCGGAACATACCTTACTTTCCTGGCAGGTTTTCTTGCTGTAGCCGATGCACTTTCATCAGTCGCGGCACTTCTGCCGGCTTCAGTCACCGGCTGCTGCACCGGTGATTGTTGAACTGACGACTGTTGCTCCTCAGGGACATCCAAATGAGCAGCGACGGCTGCATTCAACTCCAGATTTGCGACAGTCTCGGAAAGTGACTTCAACTGCTGCCAGAGCTTATATGAGCCGAATAATGACAATATGGTCAATATCAGCAGGATGGTGACAAGCAGACTTGAAAAGCGGCTTTGGTTCTCTTCCATGGTTATCAGTTTTCTGCCAATATACGAAAAATTTTTCTATTTCATAAGTTCATCATTCTGTTTCAATTGTGAAGAGAGCCATTTTACGGCAACGGACACGGAATATTCGGTATCAAATGTAAAATTATGGTTCTCAGCTGGAATAAGTTCAATTGCCGCACCAGGCATCACCTCCGCAAAATGCTCTCCGTATGCATATGGGACCAAAGTGTCCTCAAGGCCGTGGAGAATCATCGCAGGGCCGCCGTAGTTTGCCGCGGTCTCATATATGGGAAGTGAAACCGCTGTCTGTATATACGCCCGTCCAAGCCTGTGCCCTGAGGGCAATTCAACATATTCCGGCAGATGGTACGGGTCATACAATGCCCCCATAGTATTTCCTCGGGCGGCATCATCCTTGAGCACAGCTGCCGGAGCCATGAGCACCAGAGATCTAATCTTATCCGCCCCGAGAATACCTGCAGTCATCGCAGCCACCACCCCACCCTGAGAATGTCCCAGCAACGATATATCCTGAGTATGACGGAGTTTTCCGACAAAACTGACAGCAGACAAAGTATCTTCAATTTCGCCAGGGACAGTCATGTCCTCAAATTTCCCGTCGCTCTCTCCATGCCCGTTGAAATCAAAGCGGAATACACCGATTCCTTCATTGAGAAGACTGTCTGCCAGCATATCAAAGACCGGCCATTCTTTGCTTGAGGTGAAGCCGTGGCAGAAGACAACGATATGGCATTTCGCATTTTCCGCAAGTTCAGGAAGCTGAAGCCTTGCAGCCAGCCGGCACATTGCTCCATCGGGACATACTGCATTGCCGCCATTGGCGCCTGACCCAAAAGAGCGGGAAGGAAATCGGAGATAATTATCTATAGCACACATTTGCTTAAAAATCACAGAGTTCCTTCTGCCCACCCGTAAGCGGCACCGGCAATTCCGGCAATAATCTCCTCGCAGCGCTCCGGAGAACAGGCGGCATCAAACACAAAGACTGCAAGGGAAAAATGGCTTCCGTCAGGCAGGACAACGATGCCGATGTCATTTATGGCAGTCTGCCGCCCGTCAGGAGTCCTGTCGCCCGTGCCGGTCTTGTGGATTATTTCAGATGCCTTGCCGGAGATACGGGCAGGTATCCGGGACATTCCGGTCCTGCATCCTGACATGATGGTCCATATTGCGTCATAATAACCGGCAATATGGAATTTCTCCAGTAGAAGGACAGCGGAGAGAGGCGTAGTCCAGTTGCGGAGACAGGCTGATGGGGCCGCATGCATGTCAGCTTCGGTACACTCTATGCGGAAATTCCCGGCCGACATGGAGCGGACAAGGCTGTCGGTGTATTCCGGCCCGCCAGTGAGGCTGAAGAGTATGTCGCATGCATTGTTGTCACTGAAGGCAAGCGTGTAAGTCAAGAGTTCTCTCCATGAAAAGCTGCCGCCGAGAGGATGTTCTTCCCTCATCGGGCTCCATGTATCCTCCGCAAGCATGTCCGGCGTCACCTTGACTTCCGCATCCAATGAGAGACCTTTCTCCCGAAGCCATCCGCATACGGCAAGAGCCTGATGGAACTTCATCACGCTCATCATCGGAAAGGCATCGTCAAGTCCGGAGACCTTCTTCATGGAAGCGAGCAAATCCCCTGTATATCCGCTGCTGTCGACAAGGATGAGAGTATCCCCGTCGCTGAAGACCGCAGCCACTCCGACAACTGCATCCTCGCCTGCTATGACAGAAGCAATGCTGTCGCACAGAGGTTCCGGCCCGGACTCTTTGCCATCCTGAAGGACATATTTGTAAAATAGTCCGACAATCAGACCGACTGCTGCCGCGGCAGCGAGATTCAGAACTATCAGGGCAATGGTCTTCCGGTTCATTTTCAGAGAATTTTCATGGCTATCCGGGCGCAGGCCTCGGCATCAGCAAGCGCATGGTGATGATTCAGGAGGTCATAGCCGCATGCCGAGGCCACGGTATGGAGCTGATGGTTCTGCAAAGTGCGGCCGAACACCCTGCGTGATGCGGCACAGGTATCATGGAACACATAGTCAGGATAGTCCATCTGATATACACGGAAGACAGCTTTGAGACAACTCTCGTCAAAAGGGCTGTTATGAGCAACCAGAGGCAAGCCCTCAATTCTCGGGGCAATTTCTTCCCACACATGAGGAAAGACCGGGGCATCATCGGTATCTGCCTGCGACAGGCCGTGCACCCGCTGGCAGAACCATTGGTAATAGTCAGGTTCAGGATGAATCAGGCTGTAATATGTATCTGCTATCTCTCCTCCCCTTACGACCACCAGTCCTACGGAGCACACACTGCATCTCTGCTCATTGGCAGTCTCAAAGTCAATAGCTGCGAAATCCGTCATTTTCTTGAAATTTACTCTGTCCTTGCGCGGACTTGTCTTGTCTTCTTTCCTTTACGGATGCAAATATAAGCCTTTTCGTATGAACCTCCGGGCGCAACATATTTATTTTTATTGTATCTTTGGAATGTTTCGGATTAAAAAGTTGTTTAAACAACTTTAAAATATGTCAGGACATTATGGACAGACATAATATACGGAAAGACACCATAGTCTCACGGGCCGACGGCCTTGCGGTCAGCATTCTGACATGCCGCCCCGCCACAGAAGGACCAAAGGCAGTGGTCCAGCTTGTCCACGGGATGTGCGAGCACAAGGAAAGGTATGTGCCGTTCATGGAATTTCTTGCAGACAACGGTATCGCAAGCATCATACACGACCACAGGGGACACGGGGAATCAGTAAAATCCACCCGAGACCTCGGATATTTCTACGAAGGCGGATATATGGCGATGATAGATGACATCAAGACCGTCACGGACAAGGCAAAGAATGAATTCCCTGGACTGCCGGTCGTGCTTTTCGGTCACAGCATGGGTTCAATGGCAGTGCGTTCCTACTCCAAAAGATACGACGGCAGCATCTGCGGGCTCATCGTATGCGGCTGCCCTTCGAGGAACGGAGGAGCAGGTCTTGCAAAATTCCTTGCCAGAGTCCACACACTCTTTTTCGGCAAACGGCACAGGCCTGAACTGATTCAACACCTCGCGTTCGGTGCCTTCAACCGAAAGTTCAAAGGAGAATCTTCGCCTCATGCATGGATTTGTTCCGACCCTGAAATAATAAGAAACTACGAAGCCGACCCTCTGTGCAATTTCCAGTTCACGAACGACGGATTCATCAATCTGTTCTCCCTGATGCAGGACGCCTACCGGACAAAGGACTGGCATCCCGAGAATCCCGGAATGCCGGTTCTGTTCATTTCAGGAGAAGAAGACCCGTGTCTCATAAGCCATGAAAAATTCCAGGAAGCGGTCAATGCCATGAAAGAGGCCGGCTACACCGATGTCAGAAGCATATTGTATCCGGGCATGAGACACGAAATTCTGAATGAGACCGGGAAGGAAAGGGTCTGGTCAGACATTCTGGAATTCATCGGCAGCTCCATATAAACTCAATTGTCATCAATTTATCATTTATCTATAATTGTCATCAACCATAAACCGGCAATCATCTATAATAAACCATCAATAATTATCATCAACCATCCATCATGAAAAGAATCACAAAATCAGCGGCGGCCGTCTTCCTTGCACTGGGCATGATGCTCCCTGGATGCTGCGGGAGGGGTACAGACGGCTCATGTACGGCAGACAAGGCAACAGTATCAGAGACAGTCATTGACAACATCATGACACGCCGGAGCATACGCAAGTACAAGGCGCAGCCTGTCGGCAGAGACACCATGCAGACAATACTCAGATGCGGCATCAATGCCCCGAACGGGCAGAACAGGCAGTCATGGGAAATCCGTGTCGTGGACAATCCCGAATACATCAGCGGCATCACAGAGGAATACCTCAAGGCCTATCCTAAGGCCGGGGAAGACCCTTCATTCGTGAACATGTTCAGGAATGCCCCGACTGTGGTGTTCGTGGCAAATGACCCGTCCTATGATTTCTCTCAGGTTGACTGCGGCCTTCTCGGCGGGAACATGATGCTCTCCGCCTGGTCGATGGGCATCGGCTCATGCTGCCTCGGCGGTCCTGTCAGATTCATGAACGAGAATCCGGCTGCTGCGGAATATCTTGAGAAGCTCGGATTTTCGGAAGGCTACAGGCTGCTGTACTGCATAGCATTCGGGTATCCGGATGAGACTCCTGCGGCCAAACCGAGGGACGAATCCAAGATAAGATTCATCTGATTGTCGCCGACAGTCTGTTCAGACGAATTTCTTTGCTACATTGACCATTTCTATGGCTGTGGTCATGGCATCGAAGCCCTTGTTGCCGGCCTTGGTGCCAGCCCTTTCAACAGCCTGTTCGATCGAGTCAGTTGTCAGCACCCCGAAAATGACAGGAATGTTGCATTCGAGGCCGACATGGGCAATGCCTTTTGTGGCTTCGGATGCAACCATATCAAAATGAGGGGTAGCTCCTCTTATGACTGCGCCGAGACACACGATTGCATCATATCTGCCGGAAACAGCCATTTTCTTCGCGGCAAAAGGTATTTCAAACGCCCCCGGCACCCAGAGGACATCCAGATTTTCTCCGTCTCCACCGTGGCGGAGAAAAGAATCCTCTGCTCCTGAAAGGAGCTTTGAAGTAATGAATTCATTGAAACGCGCGGCGACTATGCCTATCTTCTGTCCTGCCGCGGAAAGATTGCCTTCTATAACTTTCATTGCTGAATCAATTGTATTGGGATTGAATAATTTTCTGTCAGACCGCCGAATTACCTTCCGTCCGTCTCGCTGAAATGCAGCATGTGCCCCATCTTCTTGTATTTGGTATAGAGATATGCGGCATTTTTCTCATTGCATGTCATTTCTATGGGCTCCCGGCCGGAAACCTCTATTCCATAATGGTCAAGTCCATTTATTTTCAACGGATTGTTGGTCATGAGGATGAGCTTCTTCACTCCGAGGTCGGCAAGCATCGCCGCGCCTGTGTCATATTCCCTGAGGTCGGGCTTGAAGCCGAGGGCAATATTGGCCTCGACCGTGTCCATTCCCCTGTCCTGAAGCTCGTATGCCCGGAGCTTGTTGATCAGACCTATTCCCCGGCCTTCCTGCCTGAGATAGAGCAGCACTCCCCTTCCTGCTTTCTCAATCCTCCTCAATGCTTCGGCCAGCTGTTCCCCGCAGTCGCATCTCAGGGAGCCCAGAACATCACCTGTAAGACATTCCGAATGCATTCTGCACAGCACCGGTTCATCTCCGGAGACATCTCCCTTTACCAGGGCTACATGATGCTCGCCTGTCACTCTGTTGACATATCCGAGAATGCGGAAATTCCCGTATTTTGTCGGCAGGGGTGCGTCTGTCACCCGCTCCACCCATTTCTCATGATGCCTGCGGTATGATATCAGGTCCTCGACAGTTATGATTTTCATGCCGTGCTCTCCGGCAAAGGCAATGAGCTCAGAGGTGCGCATCATGTCTCCGTCCGGACGCATGATTTCACAGCACAGTCCGCATTCCTCCAGACCGGCAATACGCATGAGGTCAACAGTTGCCTCCGTATGGCCGTCGCGTTCAAGCACGCCCCATGGTCTGGCCCTCAGAGGGAACATGTGCCCCGGACGGCGGAAATCTTCCGGCCGTGCCCCAGGCTCCACGGACTTGAGGGCCGTGACTGACCTTTCAAAAGCGGAAATCCCCGTCGAAGTGGACACATGGTCAATGGATTCCGTGAATGCCGTGCAATGATTGTCCGTATTGCGGGCCACCATCTGAGGAAGACCGAGCCTGCGGGTCATCTCATCGCTCATAGGCATGCATATCAGGCCTTTGCCGTATGTGGCCATGAAATTCACATTCTCCGGCGAGGCAAATCTCGCAGCGCATATCAGGTCGCCTTCGTTTTCCCTGTCAGGGGAATCGACGACAACTATGATTTTGCCCCGACGAAGGTCCTCAGCCGCCTCTTCAATAGTATTGAATTTCTTATTGTCTTCCATTCTATATGTTTTAAAATCAATTATCTATAACTTTCAAATCTATTATCTGCATCTTAAAAGCCGTTTTCCTTCAGAAAGTCCTCCGTCAGCCCGCTTCCTTGGGAGCCGCGGGAATCCGGATGCCCGTCCCCGGCTCCGAGAAGCCGCTCCAGATAGCGGGCAAGCATGTCGGCCTCGACATTTACCGGGCTGCCTGTGCGGAGGAGTCCGAGAGTCGTGGAGCCGAGAGTATGGGGGATGAGCGACACGGTGAAAGCATTATCTCTTGCATCAGCGACTGTGAGGGATACTCCGTCGAGGGTGACCGACCCTTTTATGGCAATGTATTTCATGACGGCTGCCGGGACCGACACCGTCATCAGCAATGCTATCCCTTCATGCTCTATGCGCTCCACACGCCCGCATGCGTCCACATGACCGGACACGATGTGGCCTCCGAAGCGGCCACCGCACTGCATCGCCCGTTCCAGATTGACTTTTGACCCGGCAGCCAGACTTCCGAGGGAAGTCCGGCGCAGAGACTCCGGCATCACATCTGCCGTAAAATGCCCGTGTCCGGGAGTCACGGTCAGACAGACTCCGTTGACTGCTATGCTGTCCCCCGCCCCAGTGTCTTCAAGGACTTTTGAGGCCGCGATGTCAAGGACGGCTCCCACCCTGCCTCCCCGCACGGAAAGGACTGTTCCGGTTTCTTCTATGATTCCTGTAAACATTTCCAGTCAATTTTTGTCAGTCAAATCAATTCTTCCGTGGGGCACCGCACGCCTGTAATCGGAATTATAGGCGTGTATCAGCAAATCATCTCCACTGTTTGTCACTGAGTCTATGCTGAGCTGCAGGGCATCGGACATCAGGGGGAAGCCGTCTCCCCCGACAGGGCCTTTCGCAGTACGGCCGCCGATGATTTTCGGGGCGATGAAGAAATAGAACTCATCTGCAAGTCCGTCCCTGACAAGGCTCCAGTTGACTTCAGCCCCTCCTTCGGCAAGTACCGAATCTATCCCCGCCTCGCCCAGTTTCTTGAAAAGGTCGCGGAAATCCACTCTGCCGCCGGCATCCGCGGTGCACCCGAGTAGTTCTACCCCGGCATTGCGGAGTGCTTCAAGCCGTTGATGGCAGGCTCCGGAAGGCGCAGATGCTGAAACAGATTCAGATATTGAGACGGGGGCAGATGCAGGTTCAGTATAGGCGAGGACCGTCCTGTATTCTCCGGCAGTCCTGACAATCGCGGAATCAAGAGGAAGAGATGCATGTGAATCCACGATAATCCTCACAGGCTGGCCATAGCCCTCCGCACGGCAGTTGAGCATGGGATCATCGGCGAGTACGGTACCGATGCCGGCGAGAATACCTGTGCACTTTCCCCGGAGTTCATGAACAAACCGCCTTGATGCCGAGGAACTCACCCATTTTGAATCACCCGATGCAGCCGCAATCTTCCCGTCGAGGGTCATTGCACTCTTCATAATGACCCAGGGCCTGTGTTCAGTGATGTATCTGATGAAAATCCTGTTGAGAACCGAAGCCTCCTTTTCCAGAAGCCCCGTCTGCACGCTGATGCCATGCTCCCTGAGAATGGAAATGCCTTTCCCGGCGACGAGAGGATTGGGGTCGGCCATTGCAACGGCCACCCTGGAGATTCCGGCCCTGATGATGGCTGAAGTGCACGGAGGCTGCTTGCCGTAATGGCAGCATGGCTCCAGAGTCACATACATCGTCGCCCCTTCAGGACTCTCACTGCAGGAAGCGAGGGCATCCGTCTCGGCATGCAGGCCGCCGAATGCCTTGTGCCACCCCCGGGAGATAATCCTGCCGTCCTTTACTATCACCGCCCCGACCATGGGGTTCGGCGACACATGCCCTGCTCCCCTCTCCGCAAGGGCGAGGGCCTCTTTCATATATCTGATGTCTTCGTCAGTCCACATTGCCAAACTACAATAAAGCCGGAAAAAATAAAGCCCGGGTACAGAATGTACTCAGGGCAACGGCGGCAAAATGCACGGCAGGACTGCCGGACAACATCCCTCTTCCATCCGGACTGTACCGTCGGCACCGGAATTTCACCGGTTCAGTCCCTGTCATCCAGGGAGTCGCGGGCTTTCACCGCCGGTAGGGAATTTCACCCTGCCCTGAGAGATTTCATGTATCGGGTGCAAATATAGAGATTTTTTACGCATTTTTCATTTTTTGTGTAAATTTGCGCCGTTTTTCATAAAAAAAGCGATGCAGGAGACATTCTGTCATATAAAGAAGATTCTGGCCGTCATTCTTGGCGGCATTATCCTGTGTCTTGCTTTCGGTCCGGAGTGTCCGACAAAGGCTGCTGACAACGAGGCCATGACTGAATCCAGGACTGCTGCGGAATTGCTCTGCTCCGTCCCGGTCTCAGTGCAGGCTTTCATCCCTGTTTCAGAGGCCAGCATGGAAATCACTTCAATGTCATCTGCATCGGGCACTTCCGCCCAGCCGGACTTCCGCTGCTCAGGCAACGGGCGTACGGCATTCAGCAGCCCTTCAAGGCATATAAAGGTTTCCGCACAGGAGCCTGAAATACAGTATGCCGTCTCGGATATCTTTGTCCGTCAGGCGGATTATTTCGTCTTCGCACTGGAAAGAATCCTCATCTAGGTCATCCGGACCATTTCCATCCGTCGCCGTCTTTTGCCGCAGTGCAGCTGCCCCCGCATTCACGGGGCAAATGCGCACTTTTCAAATATGATACATCAATTACAGAAAACAAAATAACAGACATGAACTTCATATTATTGATTGTTGTTATTCTGATTGCCGTCATAATGGTGGCGGCAGCGGTGGGCATAGCAAAGGCCATCGCCCCGCGCTCTTACAATCCGCAGAAGGGCGAGCCTTATGAATGCGGGATCCCGACCAGGGGCAAGTCATGGATGCAGTTCAAGGTGGGGTACTACCTCTTTGCCATCCTGTTCCTGATGTTCGATGTAGAGACCGTATTCCTCTTCGCGTGGGCGGTTGTCGTCCAGGACCTCGGGATATACGGTCTGGTGAGCGTGCTGTTCTTCCTGCTTGTCCTCGTCCTCGGACTGGCCTACGCATGGAGGAAAGGTGCCCTTGAATGGAAATAAAATTTTCGGAAAATGAAAAGAAATGTCAGCATAAAGTCGATGAAATATGAGGATTTCAACGACAATGAATACATTGAGCAGATGCTCAAGGAGCTCAGGGACAACGGCACCAATGTCATTGTCGGCTGCCTTGACGATGTGATTGAATGGGGCCGCAGCAACAGCCTCTGGCCTCTGACATTCGCCACAAGCTGCTGCGGCATCGAATTCATGGCAATCGGAGCCGCAAGATATGACTTTGCAAGGTTCGGGTTCGAGGTGGCAAGGTCTTCCCCCCGTCAGGCAGACTTCATCATGGTCGCAGGAACAATCACCAACAAGATGGCTCCTGTGCTCAAGAGGCTCTATGACCAGATGGCAGACCCGAAATATGTCATTGCCACCGGAGGCTGTGCCATAAGCGGAGGGCCGTTCAAGAAATCATACCATGTGGTCAACGGAGTGGACAAAATCATACCGGTGGATGTCTACATCCCGGGCTGTCCCCCGAGGCCTGAAGCCATGCTCTACGGACTGATGCAGCTGCAGCGCAAGGTGAAGGCACAGAGATTCCTCGGAGGAATCAACAAGGGCATCAGCGAGAAAGAGTATGAAAAGTTGATGAGGGAAGACACCAACAGGGCAGAAGACTGCAGGGATTATGACGAATCCGGACTTGCATGAGAACTACAAGCAATATTGACATGGAGAACAAGCTTGACATAAAAGAAAGAATAGCGGCAATGGAGCCGTCGGCAGTGTGGTCTGATGCCGGGGACGGGATGTTCAGAGTCCCTGTCTCCTCTTTCAGGACGCTCGCCGAAAAACTGAGGAACGAAGAAGGCTTTGACTTCCTCCGCAGCCTCACAGGCATGGACTGGGGCGAAGAAGGGCTCGGATGCGTATACCATCTCGAAAACACCGTGACAGGAGAGAATGTTGTCCTCTCGACCGCTGATGCGGACAGGGACAATGCAAGCCTGCCGTCCGTACACGACCTCTGGAAAGGGGCCAATTTCAACGAAAGGGAGGCATACGACTTCTTCGGCATCAGATTCGTCGGCCATCCTGACCTCCGCCGGCTTTTCCTCAGGGACGACTGGAAGGGCCATCCGCTCAGGAAAGACTACGACATGTCCCTCAACCCGCTGAACATGGAGAACGAGGGCAACGAGGACGAGGCGCCGAGCTATGAAATGACTCCTGACGGAGGCTACATCCTCAGGAGGCATCCTCTTTTCGAAGACCAGGAATATGTGATTAACATCGGCCCGCAGCATCCTGCCACCCACGGGGTGCTCCGTTTCAGAGTGTCCCTCGAAGGAGAGACCATCAAGAAAATCGATGTCCACAGCGGATACATACACAGGGGCATCGAGAAGCTCTGCGAGTCGCTCACCTATCCCCAGACTCTCGCCCTGACCGACAGGCTCGACTATCTCGGGGCAATGCAGAACAGACATGCCCTCTGCGCCTGCATAGAGAAGGCCATGGGGCTGGAGGTGTCGGACAGAATCAAATGCATACGCACCATCATGGACGAGCTCCAGAGAATCGACTCCCACCTGCTGTTCATCGCCTGCCTTTCCCAGGACATGGGGGCTCTCGAGGTATTCTTCCTCGGGTTCAGGGACAGGGAGAAAGTGCTGGACATACTGGAGCAGACCACCGGAGGCCGACTCATCCAGACCTATAACACCATCGGAGGCGTACAGGCCGACATTCATCCGGACTTCGTGAAGAAGACAAAGGAATTCATAAGGTACATGAGGCCGAAGATGCGTGAATATCAGGAGATTTTCACCGACAATGTCATTGTCCGCAAAAGGCTCACGGGCACGGGAATCCTGTCCCGGGAAGATGCCATCTCTTTCGGAGCCACAGGAGGTTCGGGAAGGGCTTCAGGCTGGGCCTGCGACGTGCGCAAGAGACATCCGTATGCAATGTACGACAAGGTGGACTTCGAGGAAATCACTTTCAACTCTGGCGACTGCTTCGACAGGTACATGGTGAGGGTCAAGGAGATAGAGCAGAGCCTCAACATCATTGAACAGCTCATCGACAATATCCCTGAGGGCGAATGGCAGATGAAGGTGAAGCCAGTCATAAAGCTGCCTGAGGGAAGCTGGTACACTGCCGTAGAGGGCAGCCGAGGGGAATTCGGGGTGTTCATCGAAAGCCGGGGGGACAAATTCCCGTACAGGGTGAAATTCCGCTCGACCGGACTGCCTCTCGTCTCATGCATCGACACCATATCAAGGAATGCGAAGATTGCCGACCTCATCGCGATCGGAGGCACACTCGACTATGTGGTACCTGACATTGACAGATAAAATATATTGAATATGTTTGATTTCGGAATAATCACAGGCTGGATACATACGCAGCTCACTTCGGTGATGTCGGACCAGCTCGCAATCTTTCTCGAATGTGTGATTGTGGGTGTCCTGCTCCTGCTCGTATATGTCATCGTGGCCATAATCATGATCTATATGGAGCGCAAGGTCTGCGCGGCATTCCAGTGCCGGCTCGGTCCTACGAGGGTCGGCCCATGGGGAAGCCTGCAGGTCTTCTGCGATGTGTTCAAGATGCTCACGAAGGAAATCATCACGGTGCGGCATTCGGACAAGTTTCTCTACAACCTTGCCCCGTTCATCGTGATACTTGCCTCGGTGATGGCATTCGCGTGCATACCGATGAGCCGCGGGCTGGAAATCCTTGACTTCAATGTGGGAGTCTTCTTCTTCATGGCAGCCTCGTCCATAGGAATCGTGGGCATCCTCCTGGCCGGATGGAGCTCCAACAGCAAATTCTCTCTCATCGGCGCGATGAGAAGCGGGGCGCAGATGATAAGCTACGAACTCTCGGTCGGGCTGTCGATTCTGACAATCGTGGTGCTCACCGATACCATGCAGTTCTCGGAAATCGTCATGAGGCAGGCCGACGGATGGTTTATTTTCAAGGGACACATCCCTGCCGTGATATCTTTCATCATCTACCTGATTGCGGCAAATGCAGAAGTCAACCGCGGCCCGTTCGACCTTCCGGAGGCCGAGTCAGAGCTGACGGCCGGCTACCACACGGAATATTCGGGAATGCACTTCGGACTGTTCTATGTGGCGGAATTCGTGAATCTCTTCATCGTCTCGAGCATCGCCGCCACCATCTTCCTCGGCGGATGGATGCCGCTGCACATCCCGGGGCTTGACGGATTCAATGCCGTGATGGACTGGATTCCGGGCTTCGTATGGTACTTTGCCAAGGCGTTCTTCGTGGTATGGCTGCTCATGTGGATCAAATGGACATTCCCGAGACTGAGGATAGACCAGATACTTACCCTCGAATGGAAATACCTCGTCCCCATCGGGCTCGCCAACCTGCTCCTGATGGTAATAGTAGTAGTATTCAAATTGCATTTTTAGCCATGAGAGATTATATAAAAGGACTGTTCAGCGGAATATGGTCCCTGCTGACCGGAATGAAAGTGACTTTCAGGGAATACTTCACCCCGAAAATCACAGAACAGTATCCGGAGAACAGGGCGACGCTGAAGATGAACGAAAGATTCTGCGGAGAGCTTGTGATGCCGCATGACGAAAACGGCAGCAACAGATGCATCGCATGCGGGCTCTGCCAGATGGCCTGCCCGAACGGAACCATCAGGATTACCTCCGAAACGGTCACAGACCCCGGAACGGGCAAGCCGAAGAAAAGACTTGTAAAATATGAATATGACCTGGGCTCCTGCATGTTCTGCCACCTGTGCGTGAATGCCTGCCCGCATCATGCGATAGAATTTTCAACCGACTTCGAGCATGCCGTCTTCACCAGAGGCAAGCTCGTCAAAACCCTGAACAAGCAACAGTCATGAACATAACTCTCGATCTGATAATTTTCGCGGTCCTCGCCGTCTTCATCGTGGTGAGCGCGATACTGGCCGTGTCCACCAGAAGAATCCTGAGGGCGGCCACATATCTGCTGTTCGTGCTCTTCGGCACTGCAGGCATCTATTTCCAGCTGAACTACTCCTTCCTCGGCGCGGTGCAGCTTCTGATCTACGCCGGCGGCATCACGGTGCTCTATGTCTTCTCCATCCTCCTCACTTCCAGCGAGGGTGACCAGGCCGAACACCTCAAGAAAGGCAAGTTCATCGCCGGACTTACCGCGACACTGGCCGCCATGGGCATCTGCCTTTTCGTCATGCTCAAGCACAAGTTCCTGCAGCCTGTGTTCGAGCACGGGGAGCTTCCGGTCAGGGATATCGGACATGCCCTGATGAGCACTGAAAAATACGGTTATGTGCTTCCGTTCGAGGTCATCAGCGTGCTGCTCCTCGCCTGCATCATCGGAGGCATCATGATAGCAAGAAAACGATAAAAGGAGACAGACATGGTACATATGGAATATTACCTGATAGTGTCCACAATAATGATGTTCGTGGGCATATACGGATTCTTCACCCGCCGCAACCTGCTTGCGATGCTCATTTCCGTGGAACTGATACTGAACTCCGTGGACATCAACTTTGCGGTATTCAACCGCTTCCTGTTCCCGGAACAGCTGGAGGGCTTCTTCTTCTCCCTCTTCGCGATAGGCATAAGCGCCGCCGAAACGGCCGTGGCCATAGCCATCATCATCAACATATACCGCAACATGAAGAACATCCAGGTCAAGAACCTCGACAAGATGAAATGGTAGGATTGCGGCAATTGTGAAAATCTCTGACAGACGATTATGGAATATACGATACTGATACTTGCACTCCCCTTCCTGAGCTTCATATTGCTCGGGCTCCTCGGGACGAAACTCAAGCCGGGAGTTGCCGGAGCCGTCGGCACCACAGTGACCGCCGCAGTGGCACTCCTGAGCTGGTGGACAGCATTCTCATATTTCGGGGCCGGCAGGGACGGTTCCGGGGTCTTCCCGACCCTCATCCCGTGGAACACTGTCTGGCTTCCTTTCGGCGGAGGCCTGCACATCGACCTCGGCATCATGCTGGACCCGATATCCGTGATGATGCTCATCGTGATATCTACAGTCTCCCTGATGGTCCACATCTATTCCTTCGGGTACATGAAGGGAGAGAGAGGATTCCAGAGGTACTACTCCTTCCTCTCGCTCTTCACCATGAGCATGCTCGGTCTGGTGGTCGCCACCAACATCTTCCAGATGTACATCTTCTGGGAACTCGTGGGCGTCAGCTCATACCTCCTCATCGGATTCTACTATACGAAGAAAGAAGCCGTGGCTGCGTCCAAGAAGGCATTCATCGTCACCCGCTTCGCTGACCTCGGCTTCCTTGTCGGCATCCTGATCTACGGATTCTACACCGGGACATTCTCCTTCACTCCGGATGCACCCGCCCTGGGGGCAGCCAAAGCTCTGCTTCCGCTTGCACTCGGACTGATGTTCATCGGAGGAGCCGGCAAGAGCGCAATGTTCCCGCTTCACATCTGGCTGCCTGACGCCATGGAGGGCCCGACCCCCGTGTCTGCCCTCATCCATGCGGCGACAATGGTCGTTGCGGGTGTCTACCTTGTGGCAAGGATGTTCCCTCTGTTCATCGGCTATGCCCCCGGAGTCCTGCATGTCACGGCGTATGTGGGAGCTTTCACCGCCCTTTATGCGGCAGTGGTGGCCTGCGTGCAGAGCGACATAAAGAGAGTGCTTGCATTCAGTACGATATCGCAGATAGGATTCATGATTGTGGCCCTGGGCGTCTGCACATCCTCCGACCCGCATGAAGGCGGCCTCGGATACATGGCCTCCATGTTCCACCTTTTCACGCACGCGATGTTCAAGGCACTTCTCTTCCTCGGGGCCGGCTGCATAATCCATGCAGTCCACTCCAACGAGATGTCGGCCATGGGCGGCCTCCGCAGATACATGCCTCTCACCCACATCACCTTCCTTGTAGCCTGTCTCGCGATTGCAGGAATCTGGCCTTTGAGCGGATTCTTCTCCAAGGACGAGATACTCGCCGCCTGCTTCAGGTTCAGCCCGGCAATGGGAGCCCTGATGACATTCATCGCAGGTCTCACGGCATTCTATATGTTCAGGCTCTACTACAGCATTTTCTGGGGCAAGGAGAACAAGGCTCTTCACCGGGAGCACAGGCCACATGAGGCCCCGCTCTCCATGACAATCCCGCTCATCTTCCTCGCTGCCGTCACCCTCGTCGCCGGATGGATACCGTTCGGACACTTTGTCAGCAGCGACGGCACAGCATACGACATACACATCGACTGGACGGTGGCCTCCGTCAGCCTCGGAGTCGCAGCCGTCGGGATACTGCTGGCTACATGGATGTACCTGCGCGAGGACAGGAGCGTAGCAGACGGACTTGCGGCACGCTTCAGCGGACTGCACAAGGCCGCATACCACAGGTTCTACATTGACGAAGTGTACCAGTTCATCACCCACAGAATCATCTTCGCCTGCATTTCAACCCCTGTAGCCTGGTTCGACAGGCATGTCGTCGACGGCTTCATGAACATGCTTGCCGCAGTCACGGAGAAAGTGTCCTGGGGCATCAGAAAGATGCAGAGCGGATATGTGCAGAGATATGCGATATGGTTCCTCGGCGGGGCCATGGGCCTTGTCATAGTGCTTCTGCTTGCCATATAAACAATTTGAATCAGGAATATCTATGAATATATTGTCACTTTTTCCGGCCATTCCCCTGCTGATGATGCTCGGGCTGTGGATTTCAAAGAATCTCAGGCAGATTCATGCTGTCATGGTGACAGGGGCATCTGCCCTGCTTGCCCTGTCTGTCGCCCTCGTTGTCCTGTATCTCGGGATGCGGGCTGACGGCCAGATAGCCGCCATGCTCTTCACGGGCGGCTTCACATGGTATGCCCCCCTCAACATAAGATATGATGTCGGGGTGGACGGCATCTCGGTGGCGATGCTCCTGCTCTCGTCAGTCATCGTCTTCACCGGCACATTCGCCTCATGGAAAATGACGGACGGAGCCAAGGAATTCTTCATGTGGTTCTGTCTGCTCAGCGTCGGAGTCTTCGGCTTCTTCATTTCCCTGGACCTCTTCACAATGTTCATGTTCTACGAGGTGGCCCTCATACCGATGTATCTTCTCATCGGGGTCTGGGGCACCGGCCGCAAGGAATACTCCGCCATGAAGCTCACCCTGATGCTCATGGGAGGCTCGGCCCTAATCCTCATCGGCATCCTCGGGATATATTTCGGGTCCGGAGCGACTACGATGAACATCATTGAGATAGCCAGTCTGCACAATATCCCGCTCTCCCTCCAAAAAGTTTGGTTCCCTATCGTGTTCATCGGATTCGGAGTGCTCGGCGCCCTGTTCCCGTTCCACACCTGGAGCCCGGACGGCCATGCATCCGCACCGACGGCAGTTTCGATGCTTCATGCCGGCGTGCTCATGAAGCTCGGAGGCTACGGATGCTTCCGCGTGGCCATGTTCCTGCTTCCCGACGCAGCACAGGAACTCAGCTGGATATTCATCATACTTACGGCAGTCTCCGTGGTCTACGGGGCATTCTCGGCCTGCGTACAGACCGACCTCAAGTACATCAACGCCTACTCCTCCGTATCACACTGCGGCCTGGTGCTGTTCGCCATCCTCATGATGAACACGACCGCCGCCACAGGAGCCGTCCTGCAGATGCTCAGCCACGGCCTGATGACGGCCCTGTTCTTCGCCCTCATCGGCATGATATACGGCAGGACGCATACCCGCGACATCCGCGAACTCAGCGGCCTGATGAGGATAATGCCGTTCCTGTCGGTATGCTATGTCATCGCCGGACTCGCCAACCTCGGCCTTCCGGGACTCAGCGGATTCGTTGCCGAGATGACCATCTTCAACGGGGCGTTCATGGAGAATGACACATTCCACAGAGTCGCCACCATCATAGCCTGCACATCAATAGTGATCACCGCTGTCTACATACTCAGGCTCATCGGGAAGATTCTCTACGGGACCTGCACCAATCCGGAGCACCTCAAGCTGACGGACGCGACCTGGGACGAGCGCCTTGCTGTCATTGTCCTGATAGTCTGCATAGCCGGACTGGGACTCGCCCCGATGTGGGTCAGCGGCATGATTTCAGACAGCGTAGTACCGATGATTTCGCATATTCTGAACTGACGGAAGTAAGACAGATTAAATACAAACTCTACAGAAGAAAATAGAAATGGATTATTCAGGAATTTTCACTTATATGTACACGGAAACAGCCCTTGCCGGAGTGATTGTGGCCGTGCTGCTCTATGACCTCATCGCAGGCAGCCGCAGCAGACGCTTTTTCCATGGCTTCGTCTGCATCCTGATGCTGGCGTTCATAGCAGGTACAGTCTGGCCATACAGCAGATCCGAGGCTGAAATCTTCGGCGGGATGTATGTCTACAACCCGGTCTACGGCATCGTGAAGAGCATCCTTGCCATCGGCACCCTGACAGTATTCCTCCAGGCCGACACATGGCTCAGGCGCGAGGACACGGCATTCAAGAGAGGTGAATTCTATGTCCTCACCCTCTCCACCCTGCTCGGAATGGACTTCATGATCAGTTCCGGGCATTTCCTGATGTTCTTCATCGGACTGGAGCTTGCATCCGTGCCGATGGCCTGTCTGGTAGCCTTTGACAAATACAAAGGCAATTCCGCAGAAGCCGGGGCAAAATTCATCCTCAGCGCCCTATTCTCAAGCGGACTCATGCTCTATGGCATATCTTTCCTCTACGGCACAGCCGGCACTCTGTATTTTGACGACATGGGATTCATGCTGGAGGGAAATGCACTGCAGGTCATGGCAATGGTATTCTTCTTCGCCGGACTCGCATTCAAACTGTCCCTCGTGCCGTTCCATCTCTGGACAGCCGACACATACCAGGGAGCCCCCACGGCCGTCACATCCTACCTGTCGGTCGTTTCCAAGGGAGCCGCAGCCTTCACCCTCATGGTGATTCTGATGAAAGTCTTCGCCCCGATGATACAATACTGGCAGCTCATGCTCTATATTGTCATCGTGCTCAGCATCACCGTCGCCAACATATTTGCCATCAGACAGAAGAACCTCAAGAGATTCCTCGCATTCTCGTCAATATCACAGGCCGGCTACATCATGCTGGCCGTCATCAGCGGCACTCCATACGGCATGACATCCCTCATTTTCTATGTCCTGGTCTACATGGCCGCCAACCTCGCCGCCTTCGGTGTGATATCCGCAGTCGAGCAGCACAGCGGCGGCAAAATTGATATGGACGATTGGAACGGCCTATACAAGACCAATCCGAAGCTCGCCGTCACGATGATGCTTGCCCTTTTCTCCCTCGCGGGAATACCTCCGTTCGCCGGCTTCTTCTCCAAGTTCTTCATCTTCGCCTCCGCGTTTGAAGAAGGCTTCCATGTACTGGTGCTCATCGCCCTGCTCAACACGGTCATCTCCCTCTACTATTACCTCCTTGTCGTCAAGGCAATGTTCATCAACAGGAACGACACCCCGATAGCCGCCTTCAGGACCGACGCCAGCACCCGCACGGGGCTCGTGCTCTGCCTTGCAGGGATACTCGCCCTGGGCATAGTCAGCTCCGTCTTCAACGGCATCAACGCATTCTCATTCGGGTGCCTGTAGAGCAGGTGACAATTTGAAAAACTTGTACGAACCGCGGCCGGTGGAGACCCAAAATGCTATCCACCGGCCGCGGTTTTGCGGGGTTTTCACGCCCGTCGGCATTTTGAAAATGCCATCGGCCACACTTTCAGCGGGAAATCGCGGCCGGTGGAGCCACTTTGACCCTTCCACCGGCCGCGGTTTCGGCCATAAACAAAAAATCCCGAAGTCACTGGACTTCAGGATTTTGCTTTAATTTGCCCTTCCGGGTGGTGGGAGCTGAGGGAGTCGAACCCCCGACCCTCTGCTTGTAAGGCAGACGCTCTGAACCAACTGAGCTAAGCTCCCTTTTTTCGTTTCTTTTTGTCCATTACTGCGTCAGGCGGCGAATCGTCGGTCGGTCATTACCCAAAGGTAACTCCCTCGCTCCTCTCTTGCCTTCCTTGTCCTGGAGCAAAAATAAACTTCAAAATCCAAAATTCAACTTTTGTCCATTACTGCGTCAGGCGGCGAATCGTCGGTCGGTCATTACCCAAAGGTAACTCCCTCGCTCCTCTCTTGCCTTCCTTGTCCTGGAACAAAAATAAACTTCAAAAGAACTTTCGGCCCCTCACTTTTCGTTTGGGATTGCAAAGGTAGAAAATATTTTGTTTGCTGCAAATTTTTTTAGGCCGCCAGAGGGAAAAATCATTTGAGAAGCCGCAGAGCAATCCGGTTCCGTTCCGTATCTACGCCGATGACTTCGACCTTGACATGCTGATGCAGCTTGAGGACCTTGGTCGGGTCGGTAAGATGACGGACTCCCATCTGAGAGACATGGATGAGGCCGTTCTGCTTGATGCCTATATCCACAAAGGCGCCGAATGCCGTGATATTGGTCACAATGCCGGGCAGTTCCATGCCGTCAATGAGATCGTCGATGGTGTGGATGTTCTCGGAAAATTCAAATTCGGAGGCACTCTCGCGCGGGTCTCTGCCAGGCTTTTTGAGTTCGCGGATGATATCGGTGACGGTAGGAAGGCCGAAATCGCCCTCTACATATTTCTCAGGAATTATCTTTGAGCACAGAGCCTCATTCCCGACAAGTTCACTCGTGGATACGCCGAGATCCGAGGCCATCTTCGCCACGATATGGTAGCATTCGGGGTGGACGGCAGAATTGTCCAGAGGATTCTCGGCACCGGGAATGCGGAGAAAACCGGCACACTGCTCGAAAGCCTTGTCTCCGAGGCGCTTAACCTTGGCAAGTTCTCTGCGGGACTTATACGGGCCATGCTCTGAGCGATATTCCACGATATTGGAGGCAAGAGCAGGGCCGATGCCGGCGACATAACTCAGGAGGTAGGGACTTGCAGTGTTGAGATTGACCCCTACACTATTGACACAGCTCTCAACCGTATTGTCCAGAGTCTCCTTCAGCAGATTCTGATCCACATCATGCTGGTACTGTCCCACGCCGAGAGACTTCGGGTCTATCTTCACAAGTTCGGCAAGAGGGTCCATCAGACGGCGGCCTATCGACACTGCTCCCCTTACAGTCACATCCTGATCTGGAAACTCTGCCCTGGCTGCCTCGGAAGCGGAATATACGGATGCCCCGTCTTCACTGACCGAATATACCTTGACACCTTCCGGCAGAGGAATCCTTCTGATGAAGGCCTCGGTCTCGCGTCCGGCTGTTCCGTTGCCGATGGCAATGACCTCTATCCCGTACTTCTGAACCATAGAGGAAAGAGCCTGGATGGACTTCACTTTCTCGTTGGCCGGAGGATGCGGGAATATTGTCTCATAATGCAGGAGATTGCCCTGGGCATCAAGACAGACGACCTTGCAGCCTGTCCTGAGCCCCGGGTCTATGGCAAGCACCCGTTTCTGGCCCACCGGAGGGGCAAGCAGCAGCTGCCTGAGATTCTCGCCGAATACCCTCACCGATGCCTCGTCGGCCTTTTCCTTGGCCTGCGCTATGACTTCATTGGTAATCGACGGCTCAAGGAGTCTCTTGTATGCATCGTCCACTGCCTCGCGTATATGAGAGGCAAGCGGTCCTGCCGGATAACGCCTTTCCTGACAGAAATCGTAATACATCTTGTTCCCGCACTTCTCGGCATCAGCATCAATCGTAAGCGTCACATACCCTTCGGCCTGGGCGCGGAGCACGGCAAGCACCCGGTGAGGGGCCATGCGGCTGAGCGGCTCGGAATAGTCAAAATATCCTTTGTATTTCCCCGCTTCCGGCGATGAGGCCTTTTTCGTGGCCTTGGTCACCACTCTGCGGGTATTGAATATCTGCCTGAGAGTCTCCCTCACTGACGCTGTCTCACTGAGCCTTTCGGCTATGATATCCCTTGCCCCGGCGAGAGCATCTTCCACTGTAGTCACCTTGTCATTCAGATATTTCCCGGCTTCACGCGACGGGTCCGCAACAGAGACATTGTACATCATGTCGGCAAGCGGCTCAAGCCCAGCCTCTCTAGCGACAGTAGCCCGCGTGCGTCTCTTAGGCTTGAACGGAAGATACAGGTCCTCCAGTTCCCTTGAGTCTGTGCAGTCTTCAATCCTGGACCTGAGTCCGTCTGTCAGCTGTCCGGCAGCCTCAATGGTGGAAAGCACCGTCTCTTTCCTCTTTTCCATCTCGTCAAACACATCTTTCCAATGACGGACTTCCGCCACTTCCACATCGTCCAGTCCTCCTGTCTTTTCCTTGCGGTAGCGGCTGATGAACGGGATGGTCGCCCCTTCTTCGAAGAGCCCGGCACAATTTTCCACCTGCCATTCCTTCACGCCCAGCCTCGAGGCAATATTCTTGATATAAATCTCTTTCATTTCGTTGTAATTATGCAGTTATTCAGCGGTCATTGTGCCGCAATATCGTCAAAAGTCAGTCATGCGACACCTGCCGGAGCCTGTCCCGGTATGCGGAGAAAATCTTGGACTTTGACACGAAGCCGAGATAGGTCCGCTCCTCATCGATAACCGGCAGATTCCATGCGTCCGTCTTCTCGAATTTCTTCATGACGCTTTCCATCTTTTCTTCCGGAAAGACATAGGCCGGAGAAGACTTCATATAATTGTATACATGCATCTTGTCATAGAGTTCCTTCTTGAACATGTCCTTCCTGACATCCTCAAGTGACACATAGCCCTGGAAATGTTCCCTTGAATCAACCACCGGGAAAATATTCCTGGAGGAGAGTGCAATGACATCCACCAGCTCTCCCAGGGTAGCGTCAATCTTAACCGTAGAAAAATCAGACTCAATCAGATCCGAGGTTTTCAACAGTGTCAGCACGGCCTGGTCGCTATCATGCGTCAGCAACTCCCCTTTCTTGGCAATACGCTTGGTATAAATAGAATATGGTTCCACTGCCCGGGTCGCTCCGAAAGATATTGTTGAAGTCAATATAAGCGGCACAAGGAGTTCATATCCTCCTGAAATCTCCGCAATCAGGAATATCGCCGTCATCGGAGCCTGCATCACGCCAGCCATGAGTCCGGCCATACCGACAAGCACGAAATTCTGTTCAGGCACAGTCAGCGAAGAGCCGGCAAACATCAGATTGAATGTCCTTGCGAGCACAAAGCCGGCAATGGCACCGACAAATAGCGTCGGGCCAAATGTTCCTCCCACCCCGCCACCGGCATTCGTAAAGGACATTGAAAAGACCTTCAGGACAAGAATCAGCAGAAAAAATACCGGGACGGACCATTTGTGGTGCATAAAAAATGCAAGTATAGTCTCTCCGTCAAAGTCTAAGCTGCCACCGTTGAGAAGAACACTCACATACTCATAGCCTTCTCCGTAGAGAGGCGGAAACAGGAAGATAAGAAGGCCAAGGCACAGGGCAGATATCCCCCACCGGCCGAAGACATTACTTATGGACCTGATATTGTCCTCCAGCCACAGGGTTGTCCGGGTGAAATATACAGAACACGCCGCACAGAACAGACCAAGAAGTATATAGAACGGAATATTGTGCATTGTGAACGGAGACAGGGTGCACTCAAAAGGAAGCGAGTCCCCGAGGAAGAGATATGAAATCACCGTGGCCGAAATCGATGACATCAGCAACGGGAGGATTGAACTCATCGAGATGTTGAAAAGCAGAATCTCAAGGGTAAACAGGACTCCCGCAAGAGGGGCCTTGAAAATTCCCGCCACTGCACCTGCGGCTCCGCATCCGAGAAGAATAGTCATGTTCTTGTAGGACAGCCCCATCTTTCTGGCAATGTTGGACCCTATTGCAGCTCCGGTATAGACAATCGGCGCCTCGGCACCCACAGAGCCACCGAATCCTATGGTCACGGAACTTGCCAGAAGAGAAGACCACATATTGTGCGGCCTTATCCTCGACTCGTTCTTGGAGACGGCAAGGAGAACCTTCGTGACCCCATGCCCGATGTTGTCCTTTATCACATAGCGGACGAACAGCATGGCAAGAAGCATTCCGATGCCGGGATATATCAGATACAGATAGTTGTAGGCCTCGCCTTCAAACCATGATGTGATTCCTTTATGGATGAACTCTATGGCCAGCTTGAGGGAGACAGCCGCAAGACCGCAGGCAATGCCGACTGCCAGAGAAAGCACCAGCATCAGTTCTTTCTCAGACATCATTCCCTTGATGCGGCGGACAAAACCGCCTTTCCCCTTACCAGAGTCCATATCCAGAATTTCCGCTGACAAAAATAGCAAAAAGACCCGATAAAAAAAACGGGACACGGACACATGAAAAAAGCTGCCGTCAAGGCAGCTCCGCAATATAATTCATGAAAAGGTTTCCGTTTCGATGATGCTATGCATCCTGATCACCCTGGTCATCGTCTCCGGTGGCATACTGGGCGATATTGTCATCCGGCAAATCCTCGCCTTCTCCGTCCTCTCCCTCATCGTCATCTTCTCCGTCCAGCCATCTCTCTATGTCTTCCGCATCATCAGTCGGCACCTTTACCTTCACAAGATAGATTGCATCTGGAATCTCAAGAGTCACAGCAAAGAAACTCGTGCCATCCGGCTTATCATACTTCTGGATATCAGGAAGATAGTCACTGAATCCCTTTGGATACTTCTCGGCAAAAGCCGCAGCCAGCTCTTCAGACATGTTTTCAAAACTTACTACAGCCCTTCTTTTCTTATTGTCAAAGTTTTGCATAATATCAACTGTTCTATTTTTCTTGTATCATTTTCACGGTGCAATAATAGAACATTTTTCCGATATGGAGACACTGTGAGGTCACTTTTTTTTGAAAAAAAATGACTTTTGCCGACGCTTGCGCTCTATATCCCTCTCTACGAATACCTTCTGCATTGTGCTTGGGTCATAGCCGGAATAGAACATCACCGATGAAGCCGTCATGGGTGTCGGGGTGAAGTCCTGCACCTGATCCATATAAAGTCCTTTCAGGGCCGGATTTCGTGAAAGCCGCTCCATATCATGTATTGTACACCCGGGATGTCCGGAAATAAAATACGGGACCAGACCGCAGTGCCGTCCGCTTTCAGAGACAATCCGGTCAAATTCATCCCTGAGCCGCATGAAAAGTCGGAACGACGGCTTCGCCATGAGTTTCAGCACCTTGTCCTCAGTGTGTTCCGGAGCGACCTTCAGGCGGCCGGAAGTATGCTCAAGCACAAGTTCACGGAAATACGGATAAGAGGATTCGTCCACATAGCCGGATTCATCAAGAAAAAGGTCATATCTGATGCCGCTGCCGATATATGAATGGCGGATGCCCTTCACAGCGCCAACCTTGGCGTAAAGAGCGAGCAGTCTTGAATGGGAACGGTCCAGATTGCGGCATGGACGAGGGAACAGGCAGGATTTGCGTACACACTTGGCGCAAAGGTCGCCGTTGCGTCCCTTCATCCCGTACATGTTTGCCGTCGGTGCCCCGAGGTCGGATATATTCCCGGCGAAGTCCGGCAAGTCGCGCAGAGCCCGCACTTCCTTGAGCACGGATTCCTCTGAGCGGGACTGTATGAATTTGCCCTGATGGGCGGCTATCGTGCAGAAATTGCATCCTCCGAAACATCCCCTGTGCGTATTTATCGAGAATTTAATCATCTCATAAGCAGGAATATGCTTGCCTTTGTAGCGCGGATGCGGCAATTTTGTGAACGGCAGGTCCCAGAACGAATCCATCTCCTGCTGCGTGGCCGGAGGATACGGGGGATTGACCCGCACATAACCGTCCCCGACAGGCTCGATGATTACCGACGGATGCAGCATGTTGGCATGGGTCTCAATCAGATGGAAATTCTCCGCAAAGGCTTTCCTGTCCCTGCGGCATTCCTCGTACGAATGCAGTTCCAGGACATCCTTGTCCCGGCACTTGCCGGACATGAAGAAGGCGAACTGGGGGATTTTCCTTATATCGGACATGTTGCGGCCTGCCTCAATCGCCCGGGTCAGCTCCAGCATCGGCCTCTCCCCCATTCCGTAGCACAGCCAGTCCGCCCCACTGCCCACAAGCACCGACGGCATGAGGTCATCCTTCCAGTAGTCATAATGCGTAAGCCTCCTCAGGGAAGCCTCTATGCCTCCGATGACAACAGGTATTTCCGGATAAATTTCTTTCAGAATCTTAGTATATACGGTCACGGCATAGTCGGGACGCTGGCCCGCCTTGCCTCCGGGGGTATAGGCATCGTCGCTCCTGAGCCTCTTGGAAGCGGTATAATGGTTGACCATGGAGTCCATCGCCCCAGCATTCACCCCGAAATACAGCCTCGGGGCCCCGAGCTTGCGGAAATCGCGCAGATCATCCCTCCAGTTGGGCTGCGGCACGACGGCCACCCGGTATCCGGCCTTCTGCAGATATCTGGCAATCACAGCTGTACCGAATGAAGGGTGGTCCACGAATGCATCACCCGTGAAAATGATGATGTCAATCCAGTCCCACCCCAAGGCCTTGACCTCCTTGACGGAAGTCGGTATCATTTCAGCTGCATGCAGCCCTTCTCCCGAAGTCATCCTTCCATACGCCATTGTCACATTCTCTCAGGTAGTGTGATGCCGAGAATCGACATGGCCTTCACAAGAACCTTCGCAATATTCTCAACAAGCTCCAGACGATACTTGAGAAGTGCACCGTCTTCCTCCTTGAGAATCGGAGTATCATGATAATACTGATTGAATTCCTTTGCAAGATCGTAGGCATAGTTGGCTATGACAGCCGGAGAATGTGCCTCTCCCCCTTCTGCAATCCTGGACGGGAACTGATTGAGAATCTTGATGATTCTGACCTCTTTCGGAGAAAGCCCGGCTGATGTGGCGGATGCAGTTCCCCTCCAGTCTATTCCTGCAGCAGCGGCCTTTCTCAGGATTGACTTGATTCTCGCATGGGTATATTGGATGAAAGGCCCGGTATTTCCGTTGAAGTCAATGGACTCCTTCGGGTCGAAAAGCATTGTCTTCTTCGGGTCGACCTTGATGATGAAATACTTCAGGGCACCAAGACCGATCATCCGGAACAGGGCATCCTGCTCCTTCTCATCCATGTCCTCAAGCTTGCCGAGCTCCAGGGAAGTCTCTCTGGCGGTATTGTACATCTTCTCGATGAGGTCATCGGCATCCACCACAGTACCCTCGCGGGACTTCATCTTGCCCTGCGGAAGCTCCACCATGCCATACGAGAGATGGTATATGTTGTCAGCCCAGGCAAAGCCGAGCTTATTGAGAATGAGCTTCAGCACCTGAAAATGATAGTTCTGCTCATTGCCCACGACATAGATGTGCTCGTCCAGCCTGTATTCCTCAAAGCGCTGTTCGGCAGTGCCGAGATCCTGGGTCATATATACGGAAGTTCCGTCGCCCCTCAGAAGAAGTTTCCTGTCGAGTCCGTCGGCAGTAAGGTCACACCATACCGAACCGTCGGCCTCTTTCTCGAAGATACCCATGTCAAGGCCTTTCTGGACGAGAGCCTTGCCGAAAAGATAGGTCTGTGACTCATAATATGTCCTGTCAAACGAGATTCCGAGGTCCCGGTAAGTCTTGTCGAAGCCCTCGTAGACCCATCCGTTCATCTTCTTCCATAGGTCCACAACCTCCTTGTCCCCGTGCTCCCACCTGTAGAGCATATCCTGGGCCTCCCTGAGGGAAGGGGCGTTTTTCTCGGCTTCCTCCTTAGGCATGCCTGAGGCTACAAGCCCATCCACCTCAGCCTTGTACATGTCATTGAAGGCCACATAATAGTCGCCGACAAGATGGTCACCCTTTTTGCCCGAGGACTCCGGAGTCTCTCCGTTTCCTTTCCTGAGCCAGGCGAGCATTGACTTGCATATATGGATGCCGCGGTCATTCACAAGATTTACCTTCAACACCTTGTGTCCGTTGGCCTCAAGGAGCTTCGACACGGACCAGCCGAGAAGGTTGTTCCTGATATGCCCCAGATGCAGAGGCTTGTTCGTATTCGGAGACGAGAACTCGACCATGATGGTCTTTCCGCTCGGTGCATGCTGGCCGAAATCAGCCGTGGCTGCAATCTCCGCAAACACCCCGTTCCAATATGCTGTCGAAAATGATATGTTCAGGAAACCTTTAAGCACATTATATCCTGCCACCTCGGGACAATTGGACACAAGCCTCTCGCCGAGAGCCTTTCCCGTATTCTCGGGAGAGGCTTTTGACACTTTCAGCAGAGGGAATGTCACGAGCGTATAGTCGCCCTCGAATTCTTTCCTTGTCACCTGGACCTGAAGCATCCCGCCGTCGGCGTCAGCCCCATAAAGAGAGCGAACGGCTTCAGCAGCCTTCGCAACTATGAATTTCTCCGGATTTACCATTTGTCTATAGTCTGATTAACATTACCCTGCGGCCTCAGCCGAGATAGCTCTTCAGCAGCTTGCTCCTGGAGTTGTTCCTGAGCTTCCTGATGGCCTTTTCCTTGATCTGACGGACTCTCTCCCTGGTGAGGCCGAACCTCTCGCCTATCTCCTCAAGCGTCATCTCCTGACAGCCGATGCCGAAGAATGACTTGACAATCTCCCGCTCCCTCGGCGCGAGCGTGGAAAGAGACCGCTCTATTTCCTTGTTCAGAGACTCATTCACAAGCCCGCGGTCAGCATTCGGGGAATCATTGTTCACAAGCACATCCAGAAGGCTGTTGTCCTCCCCTTCGACAAAAGGTGCGTCCACAGACACATGACGGCCTGAAACCCTGAGGGTATCGGCAATCTTGTCCTTCGGGACATCTATCATCTCCGACAGTTCCTCAGTGGACGGCATTCTCTCGTTCTCCTGCTCGAACTTCTGGAGAGCCTTGTTGATTTTGTTCAGGGAACCCACCTGATTCAGAGGCAGTCTGACGATTCTCGACTGCTCCGCAAGAGCCTGGAGAATGGACTGGCGTATCCACCACACCGCATAAGAAATGAACTTGAAGCCCCTTGTCTCATCAAACTTCTCAGCAGCCTTTATCAGACCGAGATTGCCTTCGTTGATGAGGTCCGGAAGGCTGAGCCCCTGGTTCTGGTACTGTTTCGCAACAGAGACCACAAACCTCAGGTTGGCCCTGGTAAGTTTCTCAAGAGCCGCCTGGTCACCCTTCCGGATGCGCTGGGCAAGCTCCACTTCATCTTCTACAGTAATAAGTTCCTCCCTTCCTATCTCCTGAAGATATTTGTCAAGAGATGCGCTCTCACGGTTAGTAATCGACTTTGTAATCTTTAGCTGTCTCATAAATATATTTGTCTCCTAAATTCCGAAGCCGAAATACGACACTCTGCCGTACGGAGTCATTCCCTCCACGAACACGGCCCTTTTCGACTTCTTGATGATATTCATCACGTCCTGAGGCTTGCTTACAGGCTGGTCATTGACAAACATCATCACGAAACCTTCGGAAACACCGGCGTCCATGATTTTGCCCGGTCCCACAGAGACAATCTCAACCCCGTGGTCTATGCCGAGCTTCTCCAGAGTCTCTTTCGGAGCTTCCTTGATTCTGGCCCCATAGAATGCGACTGCTCCGTCTTCATCCACAGAACCGTTCTCCGCAGCAGTCCCCTTGAATGTCACATCAAGAATCTTCTCTTTTCCGTCGCGGAGCACAGTGACCGTCGTCCTGTCCCCCGGATGGAAACGGTTGACCTGTTCCTGAACGGCAGAAGCATTCCTGACCTTGACAGAATCAACCGCCACAATCACATCCCCCACCTTGATTCCGGCCTCGTCTGCAGCACTGCCTTTCAAAACCTCAACAATATATACGCCGTTTGGAGAAGAAAGTTTCAATTCTTTCGCCAATTTGTCATCCATCGGCCTCATGGTCACGCCGAGCATCGCCCTTCTGACACTTCCGAAATCAATCAGGTCGGAAACAATTTTCCTGACAATATTGGACGGAATCGCAAAAGAATATCCCGTATACGAGCCGGTCTGTGACACGATGGCAGTGTTTATGCCGACAAGATTGCCGGCCTTGTCCACAAGAGCCCCGCCGCTGTTGCCCGGGTTGACGGCAGCATCAGTCTGAATAAAGGACTCTATCTTGAATTCTCCGTCATAATTCGGCATTGACCGTCCCTTGGCGCTGACAATGCCGGCCGTGATAGTTGAGCGGAGGTCGTATGGACTGCCGATGGCAAGCACCCATTCGCCCAGACGCAGATTGTCGGAATCCCCGAACGGCACTACAGGAAGTCCCTGGGCATCAATCTTGATCAATGCCACATCCGTAGCCGGGTCAGTACCGATGAGCTGTGCTTCAAATGTCTTGTTGTTGTTGAGAGTCACTTCGATTTTTGATGCACCTTCAATGACGTGGTTGTTGGTGACAATATAGCCGTCCGGCCGGATAATGACTCCGGAACCGCTGCCGACCCTCTCTCTCTCACGGGGTGTGCCCTCGTAACCGAAAAAGAAATCAAAGATTGAGCTCGGGGCAGTCCTTGTGACATCCTTCACTGTCACCTTGACATATACGACAGCATCAACGGCAGACTCGGCTGCATATGTAAAATCCGGATATTCAGTCTCCGTCAGGCTGACCGTACGGAACTGTCCGGCGCCGTCCTGGACAATTACCTGTGTCCCCTGAACCGACGGAGATGAGAGCTTCACCACCGCAAAGGCAGCGGCCGCACCGACAACGGCGGCAAGAAGCAATGTTACGATACCTTTTTTCATATTTCAAAAATTTTTAAATTTTTCAGACAAACGGCTGACGAAAAATCAAAATACATGCCAAATTTACATGAAATTTTACTACATTTGCTCGTTGTATAAAATACGACCATATTGCCGAAAATATAAATTGTAAATAATATGAAACTTATCATTTCAAGCGCAGAACTGCTGAAGGGCGTGCTTTCAGTATCAAAGGCCATCCCGACCAAATCCGCTCTCCCTATTCTGGAGAATTTCCTTTTCAATCTCAATGGAAACACACTTGAAATAACAGCATCTGACATGGAACTCACCCTCCGGACAGTCCTTGAAGTGGACAATGCCGTGGAGGAAGGGAAAATAGCCATCCCGGCAAAGCATCTCACGGATCTTCTCAAGGAGCTTCCGGACCAGCCGCTCTCAATAAATACGGTAAGCGACAATTCATTTGAATGCCGCTGGAGTACCGGGTCTTCGACACTGCCGTTTTTCCCGGCTGAAGACTATCCGGAAATTGCCGGAACAGAAGAAGGAGCAGTAAAAGTGACTTTCCCCGCCGAAGAACTGTCAGAAGGCATTTCAAGCACAATATATGCGACGGCAGACGATGAGATCAGGCCTGTGATGAACGGCATATTCTTCGACCTTGAGCCGGAAGGAACCACCCTCGTCGCATCAGACTCCCACAAGCTCATCTGCTACAATGCAAAGGATGTGAATACCCAGGAAAAAGCATCCTTCATCCTGCACAAAAGGCCTGCAGCCGTGCTCAGGTCAATCATAGGCAAGGACACGGAAAACGTGGAAATCTCCTTCGACACCAAGAATGCGGTGTTCACATTTGACAAGACAGTCGTGGTATGCCGCCTTATAGTCGGCAAATATCCGAAATACAGGGACGTCATCCCGCAGAACAACGCCAACATACTGAAAATCGACAGAAGCCTCTTCCTGAATACGGTCCGCAGGGTGTCCGTCTGTGCCAACAAGGCATCGAACCACATCAAATTCGACCTCAGCGCCGATTCCCTCGAGATTTCCGCCCAGGACCTCGGCTTCTCAATTGCCGCCTACGAGAAAATCCCGTGCCAGTACAACGGGGAAGAACTTTCAATAGGATTCAAGTCCACATTCATCATTGAAATCCTCAGCAACATGTCCTGCGGCGAAGTCGTCATGAAGTTTGCCGACAGCAAGCGCGCAGCGCTCATCATTCCTGCCGAGGGAGAGACCGACAGTGACAGAATCTGCGGCATCATTATGCCTATAATGTTTTAATTACACGACAGAATGGAACTGAATCTTGAGAGGCCGATACTCTTCTTCGATATTGAGAGTACCGGTCTTAACATAGCGTCTGACGCAATCATTGAACTGAGTTTCGTAAAAATATTTCCAGGAGGAGAAGAACGCATAAAGACATGGAGAGTCAAGCCATGGGACTATGTCACAGGCAGCCAGCGCCCGGTCACACCGAGTGCAAAGGCCGTCCACGGCATCAGCGACGAGGACCTTGAAGGCTGTCCCCGCTTCTGCGACATCGCCGATGAAGTGGTGTCATGGCTCAAGGGAAGCGACCTGTCCGGCTTCAACTCCACCAAATTCGATCTTCCGATGCTTGCGGAAGAAATAGAAAGAGTCCGCAAATACCTCAACAGGGACCTTGAGATCAATCTGCATGAAATGCGGATGGTCGATGTTCAGAACATATACCATGTCATGGAGCCGCGCAACCTCAAGGCCGCATACAGATTCTACTGCGGAAAAGAGCTTGAAAACGCCCATGCCGCCGAAGCAGACACGCTTGCAACATACGCCGTACTCAAGGCCCAGCTGGACAAATATCCCGAGACCCTCAAGAACAATGTCGAATTTCTCTCCAACTTTTCTGAGAGACAGAAAAGCCTCGACTACGCCGGACGCATAGTCCTCAATGACAAAAAGGAGCCGGTCATCAGCTTCGGCAAGCACAAGGGCAGGACCGCACGGGAAGTCTACATGAGTGAGCCGTCATATTTCAGCTGGATTGAGAACGGCGAATTTACCCTTGACACCAAGCGTCAGTTCGAACTCCTCAGGCAGCAGTACGAAGAAGAGAAAAAAGAAGCCCGAAGAGCAGCCAGGGCCGCAGAGCAGCCCAAGCCGCTCTCAGACGAAGAACTCGGCAGTTCCCTGAACCTCCTTGCCGGCAAGTTCAACACCCGGCAGGGCAAATAGCCGCCACTTCAAAGCATTTCCCTGCATATAAACATCGGGCAGACACAATGAATATAATAGTCAAAGCATTTGGGACAGGCCGGTTCTACTGCCGGCCGGACACGACCTGGGAGAGGGAGGACAAAGACCTCTATCTCCCGGACGCCGTGTCAGGATACTTATGGACTCCCGTACTTTTTGCCCGCATCAGCAAAGCCGGCAAATGCATAGGCCGCAAATTCGCAGACCGGTACTATGATGCGGTCAGCTACGGCATCCTTCTTTATGTCAAAGACCTGCTTTGCCCCGCAGAGCAGAATACTCCGGAAGCAATATCTCTTGCCGCAGCGTCATGCACAGACCACACCTCTGTCCTTCCGTTCCCGATGTACAACAAAGTTACTCTTGAAGACGGCACCAACATCTTTTCCGTATCAAAAGACGGACAGGAAATCTATTCGACCGCAGAAGGCTCTGCAGAAATTATCGAAGACGCCATCTCCGGAGCATCGGCCCTGATTTCTCTCCGCATCGGTGATATACTCGCCGTGGAACTCAAGGAAATGGCTCTGCTCGCAGACTTCGGAGCCTCGGCAGCCGCTTCCGACAAAGCAAACGGAATGTACTCATCTGCAGAAATAAGCGGGGCATTCTGCGGCAACGGACTTTTCCGTTTCAGTATGATAAAGCAGGCCGACTGACAGACATTATCCAGAACCGGTCAGAGTTCTGGAGCAATGAGTTCAGACCCAATGAGTTCAGGAGCAAGACAAGATTCAGATTACCGGCACATAATAATATAATGTATCGGACAACTCCTGTCCGGAATATGATGCATCGGACTTCTGTCCGTCAGAATCCGTTTGTGTGCCGGGATGGAAGATACGCACAAGATCCTGAAGAATGAGGTCGGGGCGGACAGCTCCGCTCTCCCAGAAATCATTTCCGCCGTCAGGAGTCACACGGCGGATATTGTTGAATATCTTCAGGCTGTCGCCGGCAAGGAACAGAGGGAACATGGGATTGACACTCTCCAGCTGGCCCCTTGTCCTGCACCCCCCGGTGTTGAGCCAGAAATCAGCCTCTCGGGAAAGCATGAGAGCTTTTTCCAGTGTTACCACAGAAGACCCGCTTTTCCCGGGTTCAGCGCCGAGGACCTCACCTCCGGCATCCCTGATGAGACATGACATGTAATTCTCCGCCCCCGGGATATACCACGCACCTCCATACGGGATATTGAGCAGAACCTTTACCGCAGCCCCTCCTGAGCCCGACCCTGAATCCGCAGAGCTCCTGAGAGCTGACATACGGGACAGATTCAGATATCCGGATTCAACGGCAGAAAAAAGAGAATCCGACACCTCCCTCCGGCCGCAGAGGAGACCGAAAAGACGGACATATTCGGCCCGGGCGAGAGGATGATGCTCAAAATTGTCATAAAGAGTCAGCACTGGAATGCCGAAGGAACGCACCCGTGACATCTGGACAGAGGGCACGGATGAAACAGCATAGGCAGCCACCATATCCGGAGCAAGACAGACAATCCGCTCCAGATCAAGGGTAGACTCATAACCGATGTCATACAGGGATTCCGGATACCTGCCCCGGATTCGTGGGTCTGATATATAACGTGCCCCGGACACGGCTGTAACTACTGAATCACAGCCGACAGCACTGAGACAGGCGACATAATTCGATGCCATGCACACCACATTCCGGACCGGGACATTGAAGACAAGAGTATCTGAAGACCCGTCAAACGGAGAAACCGTGACCACGGAAACCTCATCCTCCGATGCAGTCACATCAACATATCTTGCATAAGAAAAATATCCGGAAGTCTCCGGTACGACCGCCTGTCCTGAGCCGCAGCCGGAAAGCAGAAATATGGATAACAGGAAAAAACCGCTTATGAAAGAGACATTATCCATAAAAGAAAAGAGCCACTCATGGGATTCGAACCCACGACCTACGCGTTACGAATGCGTTGCTCTACCGACTGAGCTAAAGTGGCTTTGAAAATTCGGACTGCAAAAATAGTAAAAAAATTAATATCTTGCGTAAATTTTGATTTTTATGCAAGATAATTCACATTTCAGACATTAATCACAAATGGAATATTCTGACATCATAATAATTGGAGGAGGGGCAGCCGGAATGATGGCGGCAACAGGTGCGGCAAGAGTATTTTCCGGCAATGGAGGCAACACTCCGGCACAGCCAGGGAGAAAAGTGACCGTCCTGGAGAAAATGCCGAGGCCGGGAAGAAAAATAATGATTACCGGCAAAGGGAAATGCAACATCACCAACACCAGGCCATGGAATGACTTCTCGGCTCATATACACCCCAAGCCCAACCCGCTCAAGGCTGCATTCTACAATTTCAGCACAGCCGATACAATCGGATTCTTCAACGACAACGGGCTTGAGACAGTAATCGAACGCGGAGAGAGAGTCTTTCCTGCATCACACCTTGCAAAAGATGTGGTCGACACATTGGTCCGCGCCGTATCAGCATCCGGAGCGACAGTCAGGACAGGCTGCACCGTCTCGTCCGTTTCCGTCAGCAGAGACATCTGCATTCCCGGGAAAGAAGCGGAGAGAAGCATGTTCAATATCCGGTGCGAAGACGGCAAGGAATTTACCTGCAGAAAACTCATAATAGCGACAGGAGGTCTCTCCTACCCCGGAACCGGCTCCACAGGAGACGGCTACCGGTGGGCTCAGGAATTCGGGCACACGATAAAGAGATGCTTTCCCTCGCTGACGGCTCTGGTTCCTGAAGGATACAAGAATTTTTCCGCCAGAGACAGCCATCCGGACGGAGGCAGCGGCACAGATTGGGATACGCCGCTCAGAGGCCACACCGACAGAGCCCTGCCCCTTTCCGAGACTGGCGCCGCACTTGCCGGGAACCAACTGAAAAATGTGTCACTGACACTCTTTATTGACGGCACGCCGGTACAGGAAGAATTCGGAGACCTTGACTTCACAGACGGAGGAATAGAGGGAGCAATCGGATTCAAAGTCAGCAGGAAATGTGTCAACGCCATCATCAACGGAAGCAAAGCGGCAGTATCCATTGACCTCAAGCCCGCCGTTGACATGACGGCTTTGGACAAACGCATAGCCTCCCTTTGGCAGGAAATCGCCGCCGACCCGAGGAGCCGGGGGAAATCATATAATGACAGGTTCAGGGTACTGCTCGGGAAACTGCTCCCCTCAACTCTCGTGCAGGGATTCAGACGCTGCAACCAGAATATTGACCACAAGACACTTGCGGCAAGGCTTAAAAACTGGAAAATGAACATCTGCGGCTTCGTCGGATACGAAAGATGCGTGATAACGGCCGGAGGCGTGTCAACAGACGAAATAACAGCCAAGACCATGGAATCCAGACTCTGCCCGGGGCTCTATTTCGCCGGGGAAATCCTTGACATTGACTCAGACACCGGCGGCTACAATCTCCAGACGGCATTCTCCACCGGAATGCTTGCAGGAGAATCAGCAGCAAAGTCTATCTTGAAATAACCCCCGAGCCGACCATTTCATCGCCGTCATACCAGACTGCGAACTGTCCGGGAGTGATTCCGCGCTGCGGAGCATCGAAGAGAACATATAGACCGTTCGCGCGCATAATCAGGAAAGCATCCTGCAGAGGCTGGCGGTAGCGGATGCGTACCCGGTATCTCCTGATGTCGCCCACAGCCATCGGGATGTCCTCCCTTATCCAGTGCACATCCTCCGGAACCACCCGCAGGCAACTGCGAGAGAGCCCCCTGTGGCGGTGCCCCTCCCCCACATATATTATATTGGAGGCAATGTCAGTCTCAATGACAAAGACAGAATCCTTGTGGCCGCCTACATTCAGGCCCTTGCGCTGGCCGATGGTATAGAACTGCGCACCGTCATGCTTCCCGATGATTTTCCCGTAGGGATTGTCCTTGCAGCGGGTCTTCTTTATATGCTTCTTGCCGGACCTGTATGTCTCGGTCTCAAAGCGGATATCACCGTATTCCACAGGCTGTGAAAGCCTGAGCCAGTCATTGTCCGCCAGCGCAGCGAGCTTCTCCCGGGAAAACTCAGACTCCGGGGGACATCCGCCGCCCGAGCCTTCCGCTGAAGTCTTTGTCTCTGAAATATAGTCAGTCAAAACCGGCAACTCGCCGGAGAAATCATCCTTGAGCAGAGAGGAGAGCGTGGAGACGATGAACCGGTACTGCCCGTTGTCAGTATAAAAAGCATCATAGACCTCAACGATATCCCCTTCCCGAGGCTTGAGCTGCTGCTGAAGGAAAGTCGGCAGGTCAACCTTCCCGACAAAGCATATTCCCTGCGAATCCTTCTTGTCGGCCGACGGAAGGTCAGCCTCATGAGCCAGCCGGCGCACCTGAGGCTTCTCAAGGTCCCCTATCGGAAACATTGCCCTCGACAGCTGCGCCTGAGTGAGCTGACAGAGGAAATAGCTCTGGTCCTTGTTGGGGTCGGAGCCGGCGAAAATCCGGCACACGGGTTTCCCGTCAGAAGAGGTAATCTCATCCTTGCGGCAATAATGCCCCGTCGCCACATAATCCGCCCCGAGCCTCATCGCGCACTTCATGAATGCATTGAACTTTATCTCCCTGTTGCACAGCACATCCGGATTCGGTGTCCGTCCCTTGGAATACTCATTGAACATATAGTCCACCACCCTCTGCCTGTACTCCTTGCTCAAATCCACGAAATAGAAAGGAATACCGATTTTCCTCGCCACCATCTCAGCCACAAAGCGGTCCTCCTCCCACTCGCAGTCCCCGTGGAGAGTCCCTGTGGTGTCATGCCAGTTCTGCATGAAAAGGCCGAAAACATCATATCCTGCACGCTTCAGCAGAAGCGCTGCCACGCTCGAATCAACACCGCCCGAAAGCCCCACGCACACTTTGATATTCTTCGTATCCATCAATATTAATTGAAAAATTCCTATATTTGTTTCTGCCGTCAACGACAGTGCAAATATAGCAGATAACAGGAAATATATTTATAATTTCAGACAAACACTTCCCATGGGCATCAGAGAAATAAACATCCGCTACCATGAATACGACTCCATGGAGCAGTTGTCGCCGGGAGACCGCGAACTCGCCGAGGCCGCCGTCAAGGCTGCCGGAAACGCATACACGCCATACTCCCATTTCAATGTAGGAGCCGCCATCCGGCTTTCAGGAGGAGAAATTGTCACAGGCTCCAACCAGGAGAACATGGCATTTCCGTCCGGACTGTGTGCAGAAAGGACAGCAATGTTCCATGCGGCGGCACAATACCCGGACAAGACAATGGAGACATTGGCTCTGGCTGCCATCCAGAACGGAGAATTATGTCCGGTCCCGGCCACCCCGTGCGGAGCCTGCCGCCAGGTAATGGCCGAATACCAGACACGCGGAGGCCGTCCGATGGAAATCCTGATGGTGGGAGCTGAAAAGATATGGAAATTCAGCAGGGTCGACGACATACTTCCCCTCATATTCGACAGCCTCAAGGCACAGTGACACTATGGCGGCGATGAAGAGTCGCAAAACAGAACATTTTTTTGCATTAAACAAATTTTGACTATCTTTGCAGCGGGTAAGTCTTACACGACCAGCTCCCTCTGAACTCCCCCAGGGCCGGAAGGCAGCAAGGGCAGGAGGTTGTAGCGGTGCGATGTAATAAGCTTACCCTTTTTTCTTATGCATACTTTCAAAAATTCCCGCTGAAATTCCATAGAAAATTATTTTTTTTATAAATTTGCGCCCTGTTTGTTCCGGACATGCGGCCAGCGGACGACTGACATGTACGGACATCATTACGGAAAATAAAAACAATACATACCATGGCAAACAACACAGAAAAAGCAAGAGCAAAGGAGAACACCGAGGCTGTAGTCGAAGCCGTCTCCAAGACTGAGCTCTTCTTCAGCGACAACAAAGTCATCATCACTGCCATTGTTGCAGTACTCATCATTGCCGGACTCGGCTTCTTCTTCTGGCACAAATACGGATACCTTCCGCAGAAAGCCGAGGCTCAGGAGCAGATGTACCCTGCCGAGGCCAACTTCAGGGCAGAAGAATTCGAACTTGCCCTCAACGGCGACGGCAATGTGCTCGGATTCGCCCAGATCATCGACGAATACGGGGCAAAGGCAGGCAAGGCAGTATATCTCTATGCCGGCATCTGCGAACTCCATCTCGGCAACTACAATGAGGCGATAGGCTATCTCACATCCTACAAGGGCAAGGACCAGATACTCCTCGGCCGCGCCAATGCATGCATCGGAGACGCCTACACAGGACTCGGCGACTACAACAAGGCTGCTGAATATTTCATGAAGGCAGCGAAGATTTCCGACAACATATTCTCCGCCACATATCTCCTCAAGGCCGGAATGACATACGAGGAGCTCGGCCAGAGAGACAAGGCGCTTGCCGCATACAAGGAAATCAAGGACAAATATCCTCAGTCAATGGAGGGCTACGACATCGACAAGTACATCTCCAGAATCGAGAACATGCCGAAGGCAGAATAAAATACAACATCTATGGGAAGAGCGTTTGAATTCAGAAAAGAAAGGAAGTTCAAGAGGTGGGGGCACATGGCCCGCACATTCACCAAGATAGGCAAGGAAATAACAATCGCGGTAAAGCAGGGCGGTCCCGATGTGACAGGCAACCCGAGGCTCAGGGCGCTTCTTCAGACAGCCCGCAGCGAAAACATGCCAAAGGACAACATCGAGCGCGCCATCAAGAGAGCCAGCGACAAGGACCAGAGCGACTACAAGGAGATTGTGCTCGAAGGCTACGGCCCTCACGGAATAGCATTCCTCGTGGAGGCTGCCACCGACAACAACAACCGCACAGTCGCCAATGTCCGCTCATACTTCACCAAGAGCGGCGGCTCACTCGGCACATCCGGCAGCGTCGACTACATGTTCGACCGCAAGTGCATGTTCCGCATCAAGAGCGACAAGCCGGTTGACATCGAGGAACTTGAGCTTGACCTCATTGACTACGGGGCAGAAGAAGTGTTCGAGGAGGTTGACGAAGACGACAACAGGGAGATTATCATCTACGGCGAATACACCGCCTTCAACAACATCCAGAAATACATCGAGGACCACGGCTACGAGATGCTCTCCGGAGAATTTACAAGACTCCCGAATGTAGACCTCAAGGATGTTGCTCCGGAAGACCGCACAGAGCTGGACAAGCTCATCGAAAGGCTTGAGGAGGATGATGACGTCCAGAATGTCTACCATACCATGAAGCCGCTCGCAAGCGAAGAATAACCGGGACAGGGAACAGGACCGGATATAAGAAAGAAGGGGTTGACCGCATCATAAGGTCGACCCCTTCTTTTTTTTAAAACACTCATTTTATATGCCGCGCTCATTTTATACATGAAGGCATTGTGATTAAGACATAATATTAATATCTTTGTTGAATGTGATGATTTTTCCCAAGGCGTTGGGATAATGAAACAATTGGAGCGTAAACGCAAAAGCATCAATAATTATTTGGGATTCAGCATTTTATCTGCATTCCAAAGCCCCAAGGCTATGTCTGATGCCGACTTCAGGCATGTCCTGATACAGAATTTGACTTAAGAAAAAACTGCCAAAACGAACACCATGCTTACACCTGAGACCGTCAAATACCTGTTCATGGCCGCAGCGTTCCTGTCTGCGGTGATTATGGGTATAATACTCATCCCGAACATCCTGTTCATCTCATATAAGAAAAAACTCTTTGATATCCCTGATGCGAGAAAAGTCCACAAGACCCCCGTACCAAGACTGGGAGGCCTGTCATTTTTTCCCGCCATCCTCATAGCCCTCTTCCTGAACATCGGACTCAGATATTCATGCGGGTATCCGCTTGAAGGAGTAGATCAGGAACAGGTCTGGATGGAATTCCTTTTCCTGTTCTCCGGACTCACCATCCTGTATCTTGTCGGAGAGGCAGATGACCTTGTCGGAGTCGGCTACAGGTACAAATTCCTCGTGCAGATAATCGCGGCCGGACTGCTCGTCATCTCTGGGAACTGGCTCCATTCCCTCGGCGGGCTCTTCTCCATCTGGGAAATCCCCGCATGGGCCGGCATCCCCATCACGATATTCGTCGTGGTATTCATCACCAACGCCATCAATCTCATAGACGGCATAGACGGCCTCGCATCGGGGCTGTGCTGCATTGCCCTGAGCATTCTCGCGGCAATGCTCATCCTTGACAGACAGTATATATACGCCACACTGGCCCTGGTCACTCTCGGCATCCTGGTGGTCTTCTGGTTCTACAACGTATTCGGGAACGAAAGGAAAGGCCATAAACTCTTCATGGGAGACGCCGGAAGCCTCACGCTCGGATATATCCTGAGTTTCATGGCCCTGCATCTCAGTCTCACTGCAGACAGGCAGACGGAAGGCACAAGAGACATGATAATCGCCTTCAGCACCCTGCTCGTACCTATGTTCGATGTCGTCAGGGTGTCCCTGCACCGGATACGGAAACACCGCAGCCCGTTCCTTCCTGACAAGAACCATATCCACCACAAGCTCATCCGCGCCGGCATGAGAGTCCCGATGGTCCTCGTCACCATCCTCCTGACGGACATCTTTTTCATAGCCATGAACACCATTCTGTCAGAATGCATCAACCTCACCTTCATTCTGGTCATTGACATAGTCCTCTACACATCCATGCAGCTCGTCATCAACCGCTACATCAAGAAAAACGGAGGCGGCCCGTCCTACATTCCCCTTGAAGAACTGGCGCAAAGCGAGCCCGAACTTGCTGAGGAACTGAAGAAAAGACAAGACAACAATACAAACTCAAGAATATGATTACAGCCCAATCGCCCATTGCCAAGACCACGGCCTTCATAATGACAATCGTGATGCTGGCGTCCTGCGCCCCGGTCAAGAACATTGCATACTTCCAGGACAAGGCAATAGATGACCCGGAACAAATCGACAGGCACGGAGGCATAGTCATCCAGCCGAAAGATATGATATCCATCATAGTATCCAGCCGGAACCCGGAACTGGCAGCCATGTTCAACCTCCCGCTTGCAACTTATCAGGCAGGCTCCGAGATAGTGGGCAACAGCAGTACCGGACAGAAACTCCTCGGCTATGTCGTGGACAATGAAGGGTTCATTGACTTCCCGGTGCTGGGGAAAATGCAGGTATCGGGCATGACCCGTTGGGAACTCGCAGAAGACATCAAGGAAATACTGAAAGACAAGGGCTACATAAGCGATGCCGTTGTCACCGTAGAGTTCATGAATTTCAAGGTGTCAGTCATCGGAGAAGTCAATTCCCCGGGGACATTCACGATAGAGGGAGACAAAGTCACCGTCCTGCAGGCACTGAGCCTGGCCGGAGACCTGACGATATTCGGCAAGAGGGAAAATGTCACCGTCATCAGGGAACTTGACGGCAGGCGGACATTCTACAACATCGACCTGTGCTCGGTGGACATGTTCAAGTCCCCGGCATACAATCTCCAGCAGAACGACATAGTATATGTGGAGCCGAGCGAAATCAAGGCAAGGCAATCCACAGTGGACGACAAGAGCCTGAGAATGACTACCATATTCATTTCATCAGGCTCTCTGCTTGTGTCAATAGCAACCCTCCTCGCCACCCTCATTCCTAGATCAAAATAACGAATACACCCAAACCCATACAGAATAAAAAGACTACGACATGGCGGAAGAAACATACAGAAGCAGCAATTTTCAGCAGGAAGAACAGTCGGACTTCAATCTCTCCGATATCTGGGGGATGATCTGGTCATACAAATGGTGGTATGTACTCTCTATTGCAGTATGCCTTGCCGGAGCTGTCTTCTACCTGTACAAGACACCGAAGACATACAGCCGTTCTGCCAAGGTAATCATCAATGAAGATGCGCAGGATGCCACGATGAGGGACATAGCCAACATATCGGGCTTCGGAGGCCAGAACGCGAGTGTGAATGTCAACAATGAAGTGGTGGCATTCTCATCCCCCGACCTGATGAAGACAGTCGTGGAAAGACTCGGCCTCGAGACAAGCTATTTCGAGCACCAGTTCATGAGGGACAGGGAATTCTATACCAACTCCCCCGTCGTGCTCAATGTCGTGGAATCATTGACCTCCTCCTCCTTCTCATTTGACGTGAAGAAAACCGGAGACAGCACATTCGTCCTCAACAAGTTTGTCCTGGCCGGACAGAAAATCAAGAACCAGAGCATAGAAGGCTCACTCGGAGACACCCTGAGCACCCCGGTGGGCAGACTTATAGTGCAGCCGTCAGTCTACCTCAGCGAGTGGGACGACGAGATAACCATCTCGTGGGCCAACAGCAGGGCCATGGCAGGAGTCTATGCATCAAGGCTCAGCGCAGGAATTGACGGGAAGCAGACCTCGGTGGTGGCCCTCAGCATGAACGACACCTACCCGGCAAGGGCAGTCAACATACTCAACACCCTGATAGACGTATACAATGACGAATGGGTTCATGACAAGAACCGTTCAGCCCGCAACACGACCGAATTCATCAACGAAAGGCTGGTCGTCATCGAGCAGGAGCTCGGGGGCATAGAAATGGACCTGCGGGAATACAAGGAACAGAACAAACTCACCGACATCAACGCAATCTCCCAGTCATACCTTGACGAGTCCTCAGAATACGCCTCAAGGTCATTTGAAGTGAACAACCAGCTGTCCATAGCTCAATACATCAGGGACTACCTTACGGACCCGAAGAATGCCAACGCGCTCATTCCGGCCAACTCAGGTCTGACAAGCGCCAACATAGAAAGCCAGATCAGCGAATACAACCAGATTGTGCTGCAGAGAGACAAGCTCATTGCAACCAGCAGTGAGAACAACCCGCTCATCGCCGACATGAACGCGGCAATGACTGCCATCAAGACAACAATCATCCGCTCAATAGACAATCTTCTGGCAACTCTCAACCTTCAGGCTGAAAAAATCCGAAGCCAGGAGAACCAGATTATGTCAAGGATAGCCTCAAGCTCAGGCCAGCAGATGGAGCTCCTTTCCATCGAGAGACAGCAGAAAGTGAAGGAGTCCCTGTATATCTATCTTCTGCAGAAGCGCGAGGAGAACGAAATCGCCAGTCTCGTAAATGTCGCCAACACGAGACTGATAGTCTCCCCTACCGGCTCCGGTGTCCCGGTATCGCCGAACAGCAGGATGATACTCCTCATAGCCATCGTCCTGGGCATTGGCATCCCGTTCGGGATAGTGTTCCTCGGAAGAATGCTTGACAACACCGTGAACAACAAGAAAGACCTTTCCGTGCTGAGCATCCCGTTCCTGTCCGAGATACCCCAGCTGAAGTCAACCCTCAAGCGCAACCTCATGAATGTGGGCCGACACCGCTTTGACAACCAGAACTGCCGCATAATGGTCAGGAAAGGCAGCCGCGATGTCATCAACGAGGCCTTCAGGGTATTGAGGACCAACCTTGACATGATGATAGGCAAAAAGAACGGCTGCGAGGCCATCATGGTCACATCATTCAATCCGAACGCAGGAAAGACATTCATCACGATGAACATTGCCGCCAGCATGGCACTCAAGGGCCAGAAAGTTCTGATGGTCGACCTTGACCTCAGGAAAGCCACATTGAGCAAATCTCTCGGGATGAATCACGAGGGTGTCGTCTCATACCTCATCGCGAAACATGACAGACTCTCCCCTCTCATACAGACTGTCGACGAGAACCTTGACCTGCTCTCAGTCGGCACCCTGCCTCCGAACCCGGCGGAACTCCTTCTGAGCGAAAGATTCTCGGAAATGCTGCAGGAGCTCAAGTCCGAGTACAAGTACATTTTCCTTGACTGCCCTCCTGTAGAGATTGTCGCCGACACTGCAATCATCGCGCAGTCCGCCGACCTCTCCATCTTCGTCATGAGGTCCGGCATCATGGACAAGCGCGCCCTCCCGTCCGTCGAGACCATCTACCAGGAAAAGAAATACAACCACATGGCAGTAGTCCTCAATGGAGTCAGCGGCCGCTCAGGCGGATATGGCAAGTACGGATACGGTCACTACGGATACGGCTATGGGTCCTACGGATACGGTTACGGATACGGCACCTACGGCTCCGGAGAGAAAGACGAACAATAACGGATTTTCCCCAATGGCGCGCATTAGGGAAAAGAAAGAGATAAATTACCAGCATCAATGAAGAGATACAGCATAGCAGTGGCAGGGACGGGATATGTCGGACTGTCCCTGGCGACGCTACTTTCGCAGCACAACCATGTA